>JAJZIJ010000006.1 GCA_021810625.1 Acidobacteriota bacterium | reverse complement strand
CCATCCAGATTCTCCTTTTCGTGTGCTTGGCGGCTCACGTTCTGGAGTTTCTTGGATGGACTCCCGCAAATGTCAAACTGCTACTGCCTCCCCGGCAGAGCCGGGGGAACTCCCGATTGGATTAGGGTGGCTGCAGCAGCTCGCAAACATTGACAAGCACAAACATTTCCATATCGTTAAAACGCAGGCTTACCAGTTTGAACATGTTCGGTCGCCCCGAATCGACAGTTACGATCTCTCCCCGTTGCACGACAACACAGAGATCAAGCCGACGCTTCACTCCACCGATGAGCTTTCCGATGCCGTGTCTGTGGAGAGAGGCATCGTCCATCCGTTTATATCGTTCCACGAATCGGAGCTGTCGGTAGAAGTTACTGACATCCCGGTAGATAATGTTTTGGAGCTTTGCGCAGACACAATTACGACTCTAGTCATCCCCGGAATTGATAAACTCATCCACAATCGGTAGATAGCCTGGAGAAGGAGGGATATTCTCTTTAGCGTTAGGTGTGCTAAGTGTATTTATACCCAAAATCGAGACCTGGGGCACCCGGCAGCTTCCTCGTGAAAAAAAGAAAATGTCATTCTGAGCGGAGGACGGTCGCTGCGGCGACTGACCGAAGAAAAGAATCCAGATGGTGATGGTTGTATCGACAAAGCATATACCGTCTGGATTCTTCACTCCCGCTGGTCGTTCAGAATGACTCGTCGTGGGAAAGTGTAAATATCATTCTGCGCGAACGGAGTGCGCAAAGGCCGCGCGCGCGGCGGCCACCGTTGCCGCGACATCCTGTTCCGTGTGCGCAAGGCTGACGAATGCAGCCTCAAACTGCGATGGCGGCAGCCAAACGCCCTGGTCGAGCATAGCTCGATGAAAAGCGGCAAAGGCGGCCAGATCAGAGCGCGCGGCTCCAGCGTAATCCGTAATCGGCCCAGCCTGAAAGAACCAGGTGAACATGCTGCCGACGCGCTGCGTGGCGAGCGCAATGCCTGCCTGCTGCGCGGCCTGCGCGACGCCTTCGGTAACGGCGGCGGAGATCGTTTCCAACTGCGGGTAGACACGCTCGCGATGTTCAACAAGATAGCCGACGGTGGCGATGCCCGCTGCCATTGCCAGTGGATTTCCGCTCAGCGTGCCTGCCTGATAGACCGGGCCGAGTGGCGCAAGCAATTGCATAATCTCCGCGCTGCCACCGAAGGCGGCGCAGGGCAGGCCGCCGCCGAGAATTTTTCCCAGGCAGGTCATGTCCGGCTGGATGTTGTAGCGTTCCTGCGCGCCGCCGAGCGCCAGCCGAAATCCGGTCATCACTTCATCGAAAATAAGCACCGCTCCTGCGCGCCGGGTGATTGCGCGCAGCGCGGCAAGATATCCCTCCGCTGGCAGAATGCAGCCAGCATTCCCGACGACTGGCTCGACAATCACGCAGGCAATTTGATTTTTATGACGGTCAAAGGCGGCCTCAACAGCGGCGATGTTGTTAAAAGGCAGCGCCAACGTGTGCTGCGCGGTCTCTTCCGGAACGCCTGCGGAGCCGGGAATGCCAAAGGTCGCCACGCCAGAGCCAGCCTTGACCAGCAGCGCATCGGCATGGCCGTGGTAACAGCCCTCAAATTTGACGACAACTTTTCGCCCCGTAAAGGCCCGCGCCACGCGAATAGCGGACATGGTCGCCTCCGTGCCAGAGCTGACAAAGCGCATCCGTTCCATTGACGGAAATGCCTGCTGCACGAGTTCCGCCAAATCGGCCTCGCTGGGCGTGGAGGCTCCAAAACTGGCGCTGCGACTGGCTGCCTCCTGCACGGCGCGGATGACGCTCGGAGCGGCGTGGCCCAGAATCATCGGCCCCCAGGAGCCAAAATAATCCAGATAGCGATTGCCGTCGGCGTCCCAGAGGTAGGCTCCTTCAGCGCGGGCGAGGAATGGCGGATCACCGCCAACGGCGCGAAAGGCGCGCACCGGCGAATTTACGCCGCCGGGAAAGAATCTTTCCGCGCGTTGCTGGAGCAGACGGGAGCGATCCTGCTGTCTGGTTTCAGGGGGCTTGGTTTCAGGGCGGCTGGGAGCAGATGGCTTAGGCATCGAATGTAAGTATAGTGGCAGCGACCACAGGCGATGATAGACTAAATCTTCCCGGCAGATGTTGCTCCGTTGCAATGTTTGCAGTGTTTTGGATGCAGCCATCTTCAACCTGCCGGAATTTATCTTGAAATTTATATTGGAATTTATCTTGGAACGGAAATATCGTGTCTAGCGCTCCCTCACAAAAAAAGACGCCTTCAGTGACCTACGCGGACGCAGGCGTGGATATTCCTTCCGGGGATCGCACCAAGCAGCGCATCAAATATCTGGCGCAGCGTACCTTCAACAAGCAGGTGCTGGGCGAGATCGGCGGCTTTGGCGGCCTGTTCAAGCTGGATACGGAGCGCTACAAGAATCCTGTGCTGGTCTCCAGCGCCGACGGCGTGGGCACCAAGCTGAAGCTGGCCTTCGATATGAACCTCCACAACACCGTGGGCCAGGACTTGGTGAATCATTGCGTCAACGACGTTGCCGTGCAGGGCGCGACGCCGCTCTTTTTTCTGGATTATCTGGCTACCGGGAAATTGGATCCGGAAATCGCCGAAAAGGTGGTCAGCGGCCTGGCCGATGGCTGCCGCGCCAATGGCTGCGCCTTGATTGGCGGCGAGACGGCGCAGATGCCGGGCTTCTATCGCGATGGCGAGTACGACCTAGCGGGCTTTATCGTGGGCGTGGTGGATCGCGAAAAGCTTATTACGGGAGCGGGAATTCGCGCAGGCGATGTCATCGTGGGGTTGCCCTCGACCGGGTTGCACACCAATGGCTATTCGCTGGCCCGGAAATTGTTTTTTGAAGGGGCGCGCTACTCCGCCGAGCATTATGTGAATGAGTTGAAGGAAAAAGCGGGCATCGCGCTGATGAAGACGCATCGCAGCTACCTAAGCATTATTCGCAAGCTGACGGCGGCGGATTTGGTGGCTGGAATGGCGCACATTACGGGCGGCGGCATCACGGAGAACCTTCCCCGCATTCTGCCAAAAAATCTCTCGGCATCCATTGAGATGGGGAGCTGGACGGTGCTGCCGATCTTTGAGCATTTGCAAAAACTGGGCAATGTTTCGCAGGAGGAGATGTTTCGTACCTTCAACATGGGCATCGGCCTGATCTGCATCGTTCCCATAGAGAAGTACAAGCGGGCAAAATCGTTGCTGGATCGTGCCAGCGAGCATCATTTTGTGATGGGAAAAATTGTGAAGGGCGACCGCAAGGTACTCTATAGCTAGAAGCTAGACTGAAAAATCCACTGATGGAAACACCTTAAATACTTTCAAGGCGATTCGATGACGCGACTCGGCATTCTTATCTCTGGACGTGGTTCCAACCTCCTCGCAATTGCAGATGCAATTGCGGACGGCACTCTGCCCGATGCGGAGATTGCCGTTGTTCTCTCCAACAAGGCCGAAGCCGCCGGAGTTGCGCGGGCGCGGGAGCGCGGCTTTCCAACCCATGTTATCGAGAGCAAGGGCCGCATTCGCGCCGAGCACGATGCCGATATGGTTGCCCGCCTGCGTGAATACAAGGTTGATCTGGTTTGCTTGGCGGGGTACATGCGCGTGGTCACTCCGATTTTTGTGGATGCTTTCCCGCAGCGCCTTCTGAATATGCACCCTTCGCTGCTGCCCGCCTTTCCGGGCCTGCACCCACAGCAGCAGGCGCTGGATTACGGCGTTCGCGTGGCTGGAACCACGGTACATTTTGTGGATGAGGAGTTGGATCACGGCGTCATCATCGTGCAGCGCAGCGTTCCCGTGCTTGATGGCGATGATGCCCAAACGCTGGCCGCGCGCATTCTGGAAGAAGAGCATACGGCATATTCCGAGGCCATTGCCCGCGTGTTGAGTGGGAAGTATGAGATCCGTGGGCGCTGCTATGTGCCACGCGACAGCGCCACAAAGTAAAGCGCCGCGTGTGCTAAGGAATCTCTGCTCAAGTTCCGCGGCTGTCCCTCAGGGGCTAAAGCCCGCCCCCCATTTCAAGCATTTACGGCGGGACTGAAGTCCCGCCCCTTCAAAGTTCCGACTTGTGCAGAGATTCCCTAAGAAAAACTTTTCCTCAGGGCAGGGGCTGGGAGCCTTGCGTCGATTCTGCTTACGCGGAGATGCGTTAATCGTGCAGCGGAATCAGCGACATCGGCTCGGTCAATCCAAAGACCACTTCAGAATTTTTCGGCAGCACGGCCTGATGGTTTTCAAACAGCCAGTGCGCCGTAACATATCCGGCCCCGACAGCCGCTCCCACAATCGCTCCGGGCACACCTGCGATCATGGCTCCTGTAGCCGCGCTTCCGCCAGCCGACACCGCGCCTTCCGCCAATGTTTTTTTGCCATTGTCTTTGCTGACGATGTTGCCTTCGTTGTCGGTTTTGGTGTTCTTGCGGGAACTCATGTCGTAGACCTCGGCATGAAGGAAGAAGCGCGATCCATTCGGCAGGTCGATTTCATCCGGGCGCAGGCGAATGCTGGCCGGGCCGTGGAAGCGGCGTCCCGCGCTGACAGAGAGAACGCGGCCCAACACGACCGCGCCCATGGGAATCACTACGCGCCCATCTTTGCTGACGTTCTCCATCATGCGCGCGGAAAACATAGAGCCGGGCTGCGTGGTTGCCGTCGATAATTGTTGATCCAGCAGAACCCGCAGGATGGTGCCTTCTGGCAACTGATTGGGGGCGGAGAGCACCGCAGTGACGACCTGGGCATCTGCATCCGAGCGCGGGCGTACCGGACGCACTGGACGCACCGCGAATGTGGGCGTTGCATTTGCTCTCGGCGCAACCTTTCCGGTATTTGCAGTGGAAGCGGCGGTGGAAACAGAACTCGGCGTGGACGCGGACGAATTTGCCGCAACATTGTCATTGGCCACAATGGGATCGTTGGCCGGAGGCTGCGAGACCCCTTCATACGCGCTCGGCTTCGCTGCCTGTCCCTGGGCTGCCAGAGTCAACACCATCACCGCCATTGCTGCTGTCAGGTATCTTTGGGTCTTCAAGGGAGTTCCTCCTTACTCTACGGTCATGCTTTACCAGCTTATCTTCGGGTTTCCCCCGCTGGCATGGGCTTTCTCCGTACTGAAAGCGATGTTTGCCGTGTTTCTTACCTATATCGCTTGCAGGCTTCAGATTAGTACAACCAGCGCAAATGGGAGAGCCTATCCTTATCCCCCGTATCTCAATAGTAACCCACGCCTCCCCGACGCGCGCTTTTTCCCGGCAGCGCGTACCGGGCATTGCAGTAGGATGCGTCTGCGCCCCTGTTTCGATGGCCCATTCCCGATCACATTCCTGAACCCGCGATTTTGTTACAATCGTTGCGGTGAAGAAAAATAAAGTTTTCGCGCGTTCTGCGTGGCGCGCGCATCCGCAATTCAACCTGAGTGGGCATGCCGGAATACATACAAACCATTGGCGGCGCGGACGGAAGAGCGATCTCCGTGGATCGCAGGCCCAAGCTCGACGATCGGCTTCAGCATAAAATCCTAAGGAGTAATATGACCGAGATTGTCTCCATCCACGCCCGTGAAATTTTAGATTCTCGCGGAAATCCCACCGTCGAAGCCGATGTCCTTCTGGAAAGCGGAGCGATGGGCCGCGCAGCCGTTCCCAGCGGCGCTTCCACCGGCGAACATGAGGCCGTTGAACTGCGCGACGGCGACAAGGAACACTATCTGGGCAAAGGCGTACTCCAGGCCGTGGAAAATATCGAGAGCGCGTTGGCTCCAGAGCTTTGCGGCATGGATGCCAGCAACCAACGCCTGATCGACCAGACCATGATTGCGCTCGATGGTACACCCAACAAGGGCCGATTGGGCGCGAATGCCATTCTCTCGGTCTCGATGGCCTGTGCGCGCGCCGCTGCCAAAGAGTTGCGCATTCCTCTCTATCGTTACATTGGCGGCATCCACGCCTGCACCCTGCCGACACCGATGATGAACATCCTGAACGGTGGCGCGCATGCCGACAATAATGTTGACTTTCAGGAATTCATGATTATGCCCGCCGGAGCCGACAGTTTTGCCGAGGCGCTGCGCTGGGGCGCGGAGGTCTTCCACACGCTGAAGAGCGTCTTGAAGGCCAAGGGACTGAACACCAGCGTGGGGGATGAAGGCGGGTTTGCGCCCTCGCTCAAATCCAATACCGAGGCCATTGAACTGGTGCTGGAGGCCATTACCCAGGCGGGCTACAAGCCGGGAGAGGATATTTTTGTCGTGCTCGATCCGGCAGCGAGCGAGTTCTACGACAAGGAAAAAAAGAAATATGTCTTCAAAAAATCCGACAAGAGCGAGCACACCAGCGAGCAGATGACCCGCTACTGGGAAAGCTGGATCAAGCAGTATCCGATCATCTCGCTAGAGGATGGTCTGGATGAAAATGATTGGGAAGGCTGGCAATTTCTGACCAAAACACTGGGCGACCGCGTGCAACTGGTGGGTGACGATATTTTTGTCACCAATACGGAACGTTTGCAGCGCGGCATTGATGAAGGCGTGGGCAACTCCATTTTGATTAAGGTGAATCAGATTGGAACGGTAAGCGAAACGATGGAGTGCATCGACCTGGCGCGCCGCTACGGCTACACGTCGATCATTTCGCATCGCAGTGGCGAAACCGAGGATGCCTTCATCGCCGATTTTGCCGTGGCCACTGGCGCTGGACAGATCAAGACCGGATCGCTCTCGCGCACCGACCGCATCGCCAAGTACAACCAGTTGCTTCGCATCGAAGAAGAGTTGGGCCAGGCAGCACAGTTTCTTGGCTTGGAGTCTGTTAACTTCGGCGAGTAACGCGGGTGCCAACAAGCCCACAGGAAAAACGCGACCAGTCAGCCCTTTCGCGGGCGGCTGGTCGCGTTTTGCTATTCTCCGGTGAAGGGATAGCCCTTCGCGACCCAATCCCGGCTGAAGTTGGTCGGCAGCATTAGCACCTTTACATGCGTGAATCCCATCTGCGTTAGCAGGTCATAAGCTGGCCGGACGTTGGGGCACTTTCCCATTGGGCAACAGCCGCAGTAGATGTAAATTTCCCTGGTCTTGGGCAAACGCTCCACGGTGGTTCGCAGACGATCCAGTCCGTCCTGCTGGGATGCGGTGCCGGCGAAAATCGCGCCGGGAATGTGCTTGCTGCGATACAGCGCATCAAACCCAATTTGAAGAATTATGGGTGGGCGATGACCTTTTTCTTTCATTCGCGCCGCCAACGCCGACGGCTGAATCACCTGGGATGAAGACCATCCCCCCGCCATTTGCGCACAGGCGCTGCCGCTGGGAATCAGTCCCACAGCCGCCACGCCGAAGATCACTTTAAGGAAACGACGTTTACTCCACACGCTCAACCTCCGGTTGCTCCACACGCCATGAGTCTATATCATTTTTTAGTTGGGGCAAGTGACAACAGCGCAGGATTATCCCAATTTTTTCGATTTCCCGACTCGCCTGTGGCTCGCTCAGGGCGGGTTTTCGCCGCGCTTCAAATGACGATTCATTTGCGGGCAGCCAAAATTTTCAGTCCCATCTCAAGGAAGTTTCATGCCGAAAAATAAACCGCTCATTCTGGCCATTCTCGATGGCTGGGGCTACCGTCCAGAGACATTTGCCAATGCCATCGCGCAGGCGCGCAAGCCCAATTACGACCGCCTGCTGGCGGAGTTTCCCAACACGCTGCTGCACGCTTCCGATCATTTCGTCGGCCTGCCGGATGGACAGATGGGCAACAGCGAAGTTGGGCATCTCAACATTGGCGCTGGCCGCGTGGTTCACATGGACATCACGCGGATCGACGCGGCGATCGCCGATGGCAGCTTCTTTGAGCATCCGGTTCTGGTCGATGCGATGCGCTACGCCGCGTCGAAGGGACGCAAGGTTCATCTGTTCGGATTGCTCTCCGACGGCGGCGTTCATTCGCATCAACGGCATCTGTACGCGCTGCTGAAACTGGCGAAGAAGGAGCAGCTATCGCAGGTCTTTGTCCACGCCTTTCTGGATGGCCGCGATACGCTGCCCACCAATGGCGCTGGCTACCTGGAGCAGCTCCAACAGCAGATGCGCGCGTATGGCGTGGGCGCGATTGCCTCCGTCTCCGGGCGCTACTACGCGATGGATCGCGACCGACGCTGGGAGCGCGAGGCCAAGACCTTCAACGCGATGGTAAAGGGACAGGCCGAGGGAGGCATCCACGCCGATCCTGTAACGCATCTGCGCGCCTGCTACAACAATGGTGTTACCGATGAGTTTGTTATTCCCTACGTCTGTGCTGACGCGAAAGGAAAGCCCGTCGCCACCATTGGCGATGAAGACGTTTGTATCTGCTTCAACTATCGCGCCGACCGCGCACGGCAGATCACGCGGGTGCTGGCGCGCAACAGCGGCCTGACCGCGCAACAAGGCCGCGACCTTCCCGGCGCGGACGATCTCGATGCAGCCATTCCGCGCAACACCATCCCCAACAATTTGCGTTACGTGTGCATGACGCAGTACGACAAACTTTTTACGCTGCCTATGGTCATTCCGCCGGAGTCGATGGACAACCTGCTGGCCAATCTGCTGGCGCAGGCCAATCTTCGCAACCTGCGTGTGGCGGAGACGGAAAAGTACGCGCATGTAACCTACTTCTTTAACGGCGGCATTGAGAAGCCCTTCCCCGGCGAAGACCGCGAATTGGTTCCATCGCAGAAGGTCGCCACCTACGATCTCGCTCCAGAGATGAGCGCCAGCGGCATCGCCGATGCCGTCATCAAAGCCGTCGCGGACACGGCCTTTGACGTGGTGGTGGTCAACTTTGCCAATGCAGATATGGTGGGCCACTCCGGCAAGCTGGAACCGACCATTCGCGGCGTGGAGACCGTCGATGCCTGTCTGGGACGCCTCTATCAGGCCATCCGACAGCACGGAGGCGCGATGCTGGTGACTGCCGACCACGGTAATGCGGAGATGATGATTGATCCGGTGACGGGCGGCCCACATACCGCGCACACCACCAATCCGGTTCCGTTTATTTTGGTGACAGAGGCGGCGAAAAAACTGGGTGTGCGGAACGACGGCTCGCTGCGCGATATCTCGCCTACGATTCTGGAAATGCTCCATCTTCCCCAGCCCAAGGATATGACGGGAGCCTCATTGGTCGCGCGACCAAAACCATAAAGACAGGCTCGTAGGGAGTGTAGCCGGGTGTTCAAGGGGGTCATTCTGAACGGAGGTCGCCACGGCGACCGAAGTGAAGAATCCAGAGAATACCCGCTTGGGTTGTGTCGCCATCATCGTCGGGATTCTTCGCTGAGAGTTCCGAACTACTCAAGCCCGCTTACGGCCCGCATGAGAAATCGCGCTATTTTTGTTTTTCCGTGAGCGCGGCCCACCGCGCATACAGTTGATCCACGGCATCCTGCGCTCGATCCAGTTGCGCGTGCGCCTCCAGCAAGCGCGTGCCATCGCTGGCGATGGATGGATTCTCCAACGCGATGCGAGCCTCGTGGAGAACCTCTTCCGCTGCGGCAACCTTGTCTTCAATGCCGGCAAATTCGCGCGCTTCCAGATAGGAGAGCTTTGTTTTTCCTCCCTTTTTCGCGGACGCGCCGATAGCGCGAGATTCGGACTGCGCGGAACGCTCCGCGTCAATATCCCGCTGCTCCGCCTGCCAAACATCCCACTGCGAGTAATCCGCAAAACGCTCCGCTCCGCCGTTGCCATCCAGCCCCAGCACAACGGTGGAGACGCGATCGAGCATGTAGCGATCATGCGTAATCAACACCAGCGCTCCGGGATATTCCAGCAGGCTTTCTTCCAGAATCTCCAGCGTCGGAATGTCCAGGTCGTTGGTCGGCTCATCGAGTAGCAACAAATCCGCAGGTTGCAGCATCAGCTTGGCAATCAGCACGCGGGCGCGCTCGCCGCCAGAGAGATTTTTTACCGGCTGATTCAACTGCTCGCTGGTAAATAAAAATTTTGACGCCCAGCTTGCCACATGCACCACGCGCCCCTGATAGACCACGGAATCGCTATCGGGAGCCAGCGCGCGCCGTAGCGTCAGCGACTCGTCGAGTTCGCGGGTCTGATCCAGATACACCACGCGGAGCGCATCCGCCTTGCGAATGGTGCCTGCCGTGGGCTGTGCCTCGCCCAGCAATAAGCGCAGCAGCGTTGTCTTGCCGCTGCCATTGGCTCCCACCAGTCCGACGCGCATCCCCGCCGTGATTGGGAAATTTATATTTTGAAACAGCGTGCGATTTCCAATGGTGTACGTTACCCCGTCCATTTCTACCAGTCGCTTGGTCTGCCGCTCGCTGGCGGAAAATTCAATTCCAGCGCTCGCTGTTCGCGACCGCGACCGCATCTCCGCGAGTTCGCCGATCATGGCATGTGCCGTGTCGATGCGGGCCTTGGCCTTGGTGGCGCGCGCCTTGGGGCCACGACGCAGCCATTCCATTTCCGTGTGTACGCGGTTGGTCAGCGCGTCCTGCTGCTTGCTCTGCGCCAGCAGAAAAGCCTCTTTTTTCTCCAGAAACTCGCTGTATTTTCCGCGCACGCGCAGCACGCCGTCGGGATAGGCGCGATCCAATTCCACCATTTCCAACGCAACATTTTCCAGAAAGTAGCGGTCATGGCTGACAAAGACGCAGGCAAAGGGAGCCTGATTCAGCAGCTCCTCCAACCATTGAATCCCCGCCAGATCAAGGTGGTTGGTCGGCTCATCCAGCAGCAGAACGTCAGGCAACTCCACCATCGCCTCGGCAATCGCCAGTCGCTTGCGCCAGCCGCCGGAGAGCGTTGCCGCCTCCTGCGCGAAGTCCTCAAATCCCGTGCGCCCCAGCGTCTCGGCAATGCGCGCCTCCCATTCTCGCTCGTGAACTTTGATCCTTCGCAGCGCGTTGCTCAATACTTCGCGCACGCTTTGGCCAGCGACAAACTCCGACTCCTGCGCGACAAAACTCACGCGAGCCAGCTTGCGCATGGCAACCTCGCCTGCATCTGGATCGATGCGTCCGGCAAGCATTCCGATCAGCGTGGATTTGCCGGAGCCATTCGGCCCGATCAGGCCGATGCGATCGCCTTGCGAGACGGTGAAGGATACATTGCGAAATAATGGCTGCGCTCCAAACCGGATGGAGAGACCTTGTGCATTGAGAATGGGAGGCAAAATAAATCTTTCTTCGGAAAGAATGTCTGTCTGAAGTGTATCAAGTGGAGCGCTTATCTTTCCCCGGAAGGCTTTGCCAGGCAGCATGGTTGTGCTTCACGCCGGAATCCGTCACAATCAATGTAGATTTCTGGCAATAGATGCCACTTCAGTGTGCCCATAAAAATGAAAAAAACAGCCCTCATCATAGGCGCGGGGCCAGCAGGCCTGACTGCGGCTCTCGAACTACTCCGCCGCTCCGACGTTCACCCGATCATCCTGGAAGCCAGCGATGAAATCGGCGGCATCTCGCGCACCATTCGCTACAAGGGCAACCGCATGGACATTGGCGGACATCGCTTTTTCTCCAAGTCCGACCGCGTGATGGAATGGTGGTTGGAACTGATGCCTGCGGCTCTCGCAGAAGGCGATGGCGCGATGGTTCCGATCAGCTACCAGAATAAGCAACGAACCGTTGCCGCCGGAAAGAGTGGCTTCGCCAGCATCGACGACGATCTGGTGATGCTGGTGCGTCCGCGCAAAAGTCGGATTTATTTCCTGCGACAATTTTTCGATTATCCCATCAAGCTGACGGGCGATACGCTGCGTGGTCTGGGCGTGATCCGCACCTGCAAGGTTGGCATCAGCTACCTTGCTGCAAAAGTAGCGCCGCGCAAGCCGGAAAATTCTCTCGAAGATTTTGTGGTGAACCGCTTTGGCAAAGAACTCTATCGACTCTTCTTCGAGTCCTACACCGAAAAAGTCTGGGGCGTGCATCCGCGGCACATCAGCGCGGAGTGGGGCGCGCAGCGCATCAAGGGATTGTCGCTCACCAGCGCGGTGCGTCACTTTGTTAAACAGGCATTTTCCAAAAAGAAAACAGGGAGCGGCGACCTGAGCCAGAAGGGTGTTGAGACCTCGCTGATCGAGAGATTTCTTTATCCAAAATTTGGCCCCGGACAACTGTGGGAGCATGTTGCCTCGCTGGTCACGGAGCGCGGTGGAGAGTTGCACAAAAATACGCGGGTAACGCAGCTCAAGACAACAGGCAACCAGA
This sequence comes from Acidobacteriota bacterium, assembly GCA_021810625.1. Lineage (GTDB taxonomy): Bacteria > Acidobacteriota > Terriglobia > Terriglobales > Acidobacteriaceae > JAJZIJ01. The sequence goes on along the minus strand of JAJZIJ010000006.1, from coordinate 65,123 downwards.
TCGTCGAAGTTGGAGCCACGGATGCCAGCGGACACACACACACCTACAAGGCGGACTACGTTATTTCCACAATGCCGATCCAGCATTTGATTCGCAGCTTGCAATGCGAGGTTCCGCAAGAAGTCATTCAGGTCAGCGATGGATTGATCTATCGCGACTTTATTACCGTGGGTCTGCTCGTAAATCGCTTGCTGGTCACGGAGCCGGATGGCAGCCCCCTGCGCGATACATGGATTTATATTCAGGAACCGGATGTAAAAGTCGGGCGACTGCAAATCTTCAATAACTGGAGTCCCTGGATGGTCGCCGATCCATCAAAGATGTGGATCGGGCTGGAGTATTTCTGCAACGACACCGACGACCTGTGGAAGATGCCCGATGCGGAGATTCGCGAGTTCGCCATCACGGAGATGGAGAAGATCGGAATGCTGTTGCGCAGCGATGTACTGGATGGTCATGTCGTGCGCGTTCCAAAGACCTACCCGGCATACTTTGGAACCTACAGCCAGTTTCCTGTCATTCAAAAATTCACCGACCAGTTTGAAAATTTATTTTTGGTAGGTCGGAATGGAATGCACAAGTACAACAACCAGGATCATTCCATGCTGACCGCCATTGAAGCCGTTGACAACATCATCAGCGGAGCCAGCGGCAAATCAAATATCTGGAACATCAACACGGAACAGGAATATCACGAAGAGAAGCGCTCCTGACGCTTTGGCTTCTTTCTATGTGCGAATGACATTCCAAACCATTTATATGTAACTATGACTGTTACTTATAGATGGCAGGATGCCATGCCGCGCTTTTCCAGATACCTCTGGTGGTATTCCTCGGCGCGCCAGAAGGTGGGCGCGGGAACAACCTGCGTGACGATGGGCTTGGGGAATTTGTTTTCTTTGGTGAAGCGCGCAATAGCAGCCAAAGCCATCTGTTGCTGCTCCGGGGAGTGAAAGAAAATGACCGAGCGATACTGCGTTCCCCAGTCTGGCCCCTGACGATCCTTTTGCGTTGGATCGTGGAGAGAGAAGAAGGCGTCGAGCAGTTGCGCGTAGCTGATTTTTACCGGATCAAAGGTCACTTCGACAACTTCCGCATGGTTCGTGTTGCCGGTACACACATCTTTGTACGTTGGATTTTCCAGAGTGCCGCCTGCATAACCGACGGCAGTGTCCAGCACGCCGGGAAGCCGCTGGAATGCGACCTCAACGCCCCAGAAACACCCGGCTCCAAAGGTCGCTTTTTCCATCGCAGCTTCTTTCATCGCATCCTCCACGCGGCGCAGGATACCCGCTGGTTTGCAGTATAGCGGCCCTAGCGTCAGCTTGCAGCGCGACAGGCCAGCAGGCGAATAACAAATCTACCTTTTCTTTTTGGCGGGCTTGGGAGTACGGGCAGCTTTTGCGGGGCGCGTTTTTGTGGCAAGTCGTTTGTGTCGAATGCGCGGTACAGGTTGCGCCTTGCCTGTAGCCGCCTGCTGCAAGGCGCGCACTTCATTTGGAGTCAGTTCGCGCATCTCTCCCGGAGCCACGTCCAATTCCAGCGGGCCGTAGCCGATGCGACGAATCTTCTCCACATGATGGCCGATATGCTCAAACATTTTTCGCAACTGGCGATTGCGGCCTTCCGTAATGGTGACTTCAAACCAGGGATTATCGCCCTCGCGAAAGGGACGAATCTTTGCGGGAGAGGTTTTGACGCGGCCTTCCTGAAATCCGGGGCGACCAAGAGGAATGGAGACGCCACGTCGCAGGCGGTCGATCGCGGCTTCATCGGGCACGCCGCTGACCTTGACCAGATAGGTCTTGGCCACGTTGGAAGAGGCATGGGTCAAGGTCTGCGCCAGCTCGCCGTCGTTGGTGACAATCAGCAATCCCTCGCTGTAATAATCCAGTCGGCCCACAGGATAGAGGCGCAGGCCAATACGCGAAAAAAAATCCATGACTGTGGGACGCCCCTGCGGATCGTTGGTCGTCGTCACATAGCCTTTGGGCTTGTTCAACACAAAGTAGCGATGGCTTTCAGCAGCATGGATGCGCTTGCCATCGACGCGAATGTGATCCAGTTGCGGATCGGCCTTTGTGCCCAGCGTGGTGATGGTTTCCTTGTTGACCTGCACGCGGCCCTGCGTGATGAGTTCCTCCGCCTTGCGCCGGGAGGCAACGCCTGCTGCTGCGAGAATTTTTTGCAAACGCTGCTCGTTGCGCTTTACGCTGTCTGGCCTTGGCTCTGGCCTTGGCTCTGGTTTTGACTCTGGCGGTGGCTCTGACCTGTGGGCCTTTGGCTGGGTCATGGCTGGGACTCTTCCGGTGTTTCTGAATTTGTAACCATCACGGTTTCATTCTCATTGAAATCTGCGTCCGATGCGTCTTCGGCGATATTTTCACCCGTCAATTCGGCCTCTGAATTTTCATGCAAGGATGGATCAATGGCCTCTGCATCTTCCATTTCCGCAGCCATCTTTTCAAACTCCTCGATGCTGGGCAGATCGTTGATATCTTTCAGGCCGAAGCGTAGCAGAAATTCCTTGGTGGTCTTGTAAAGGATCGGACGCCCGATTACCTGCTTGCGCCCTGCGGTTGCAATCAGCTTGCGGCTGATGAGGCTGCCCAGCACGCCGCCGGAATCGACACCGCGAATCTCGCTGATCTCCGGTGCCGTGACGGGCTGCTTGTAGGCGACCACGGCAAGAGTCTCCAACGCCTGCAGGGAGAGCTTCATGGGCGGCTTGAGTCGTTTGACGAATGCGCGAACGCCATCGTGATATTGCGCTTTGGTGGCGAGGCGATAGCCTCCGGCGATCTCGCGGATTTCCATGCCGCGCTCGTCGCTGACGTAATCGGAGATCAATTCATGTACCAACGACTCGACCACAGCGCGTACCTGTCGGTCGCGCTGGCGTGCCAGCTTGGTGCCTTCCTCGACTGTGGCTCCCGCGATGGGGAGAGCCGCCTGCGTTGGGTTGGCTTCGATAGCGGTTTCTGTGGCGGGCGCGTTGGCTGCGGATATTTCTTCCGCATCCAGCGTCGCTTCTGCCAGGGAAATTTCTGGCTCCGTTGGCAGGCTGGCGAGAATCTCCGGCCCAAAGACAGCCGTCAATTGGGCCAGCGTGACAGGTTCCTCTGCCGCGTAAATGACGGCCTCGATTTTTGCTTTTAAGCTCATGGTTTCCTGTGAAATCTAAGCATATCAACCGCTGGCATTTTTAGCGCCAGTCGTCGCGACCCTCGGTCTGCACCGATTCAAAGTTTTCATGTTTCTTGATCAGAATTTCGCTAAAAGTGCGATCCTGCCGCAGCAGAATCGCTTGCAGTCGCACCAGTTCCAGCAGCGCAAGAAAAGTACAGATCAGCGCGCGCTCCGAGCGCAGTGAGTGGAGCAGGCGACGCAGTGGCACGGGGCGATCTTCCGTAATCAAACGGCGACGCACATAGTCGATCATCTGCGCCACGGTGACGGCATCCTCATCCACGTTGAGAACGGGCCGCTGCCGAACGCGATCGAGAATCTCGCGGAAGGCGCGCACCAGATCGACCGTGTCGGCGGCCATCTCCGGCTCAGAGCCGGGAGCATCGACAAACTCGCGGATGGCCGGGTTGGTCCAGGTGGCATCTTCCACCAACTGCTTTTGCAGCAGCATCTGCGCGGCGTTTTTGAACTTCTCATGCTCCAGCAGCCGCTCCACCAGTTCCATGCGCGGATCGTCCTGCGCGTTGTCGGCAGCGCCATCGTTGGCGCGGGGCAGCAGCATCTTGCTCTTAATATGGATGAGCAGCGAGGCCATGTAGATGAACTCGCCCGCAGCATCCACATCGGATTGCTTTAGCGTTTCGACATACGAGAGAAACTGCGCTGTGATGCGCGCAATGGGAATGTCGTAGATGTCGATGTCCTGCTTGCGAATCAGATCGAGCAGCAAATCCATCGGGCCATCGTAGACCTGGCCGACGAAGACGGAAAAGGGATAGGCGCTGTCTTCATTTTGCGCTGGAGAGTTTGCCGGGGGCGGAGCGGATTTTGGCCCTGATGATTTTATTGCAGGTTGCGCCGTGTCGGTCGTGGCATCCTGCGTCTGCGGGTCAGGCGATGTTTGTGCGGATTGTTGCTCGGCCTTGGTCATGTCCGGGGTCATGCGCGTGTTTCTTTCTGCGCTAGTGTAGGTGCTAAGTGCATGGCGGCGCGAACCTGCTGCATGGTCGCTTCAGCGCGAAGTTGTGCGCGCTTTGCGCCTGCGTCGAGAATCTCCCAGACGCGGTTCGGGTTGGCGGTAAATCCGGCGCGGCGTTCTTGAATCGGCGCGATCTCGCGGACAATGGCGTCAGCGGCCCAGCCCTTGCACTCAATGCAACCGATGCTCGCTGTGGTGCAGCCTTCGCGGACTTTCTGCTGAGTTTCTGTTGTAGAGAAAACCTTGTGCAAATCGAAGACCGGGCAGACATCGGGATTGCCAACATCGGTGCGGCGAATGCGTTGCTCGTCGGTCTTCATCGTCTTTAGCTTCTGTCGCACCACAGGTTCCGCATCGGTCAGCAGAATGGTATTGCCGTAGCTCTTCGACATTTTTCGGCCATCCGTGCCGGGCAGCTTGGGGGATGGGGTGAGCAGAACGCCGGGTTCAGGGAAAACGTACATCAGTTTTTGATATGAACCGGTGCTTAACACATCTCCTATTATTTTCCGGCCTTGAGCTTGTTCCCGGTTGTACATGCTATTGAACCGCCGCGCCACTTCGCGGGTTAGCTCGACGTGAGCGACCTGATCCTGACCCACGGGAACAAAGTCTGCTTGATAGATTAAAATGTCTGCCGATTGCAGCAGCGGATAACCGAGAAAGCCGTAGGTGCTCAAGTCTTTTTCGCGGAGATTTTCCTGCTGCTCCTTGTACGTGGGCACGCGCTCCAGCCAGCTCAGCGGCGTAATCATGGAAAAGAGCAGGTGCAACTCGGCGTGCTGCGGAACGTGCGATTGCGCGAAGAGCACGCAGGTCTCCGGGTCAAGTCCCGCGCCCAGCCAGTCGAGCGCCACATCCAGCGTGTTCTCGCGCAGGTTGGATGTGTCAGCGTAGTCGGTGGTGAGGGCGTGCCAGTCGGCGATGAAGAAATAGCACTCGTACTTGTGCTGGAGTTGCAGCCAGTTGTAGAGCGCGCCCATGTAATTGCCCAGATGCAGCTTGCCCGTGGGTCGCATTCCGCTCAGGACGCGCTTGCGCGCAGACGAACTGGTTGCGGTCGGGTTGGTTGGAGACAAAGTCATTCGCAATGCTTTCAACACTGATGGTAACGGAATTCCGGCCTGGTTTGGGATGTCTGCTTACAACGTCAGAAGAATGTGATTGAAAATCGCCATTGCCGGATGGATGACCACGCCGATCATGCGTCCGCCAAAGAAGAGAATCAGAATCATGCTGACGATGCCGAGCGAATCGTACACACGCAGCCAGTTGTAGGGCAGCATGTGACGAATAAGGTGGCTTCCATCAAGCGGTGGCAAGGGAAGCAGATTAAAGGCCGCTAGCACGATATTGAGAAACACGCCGTAGTAGAGCAGCAACGCGAGCGGAAAAATCACCGGGCTGCCGTTGACCACGCCCGCATCGGCCATGCCCATCTGGACGGAGACCACGGCGGCCACCACCGTCTGCGCGCTAAGAAATTTCAGCAGCAACAGCAGCAGCAGGGCGACGATGGCCGTCAACAGATTGCTGGCCGGGCCGGCCAGCGTGGTCAGAATGTCGTCATGAACGAAACGTTTGAAGTTGCGCGTGTTGACCGGTGTGGGCTTGGCCCAGCCAATCAGCGGCCAGCCGGACATAATAGCCAGCGCGGGCATCAGAACGGTTCCGATGGGGTCAATGTGTTTTATGGGGTTCAGCGTGACGCGGCCCAGCATCCGCGCCGTCTGGTCGCCCAGGCGCGAGGCCATCCAGCCGTGCGCCGCCTCGTGAAAGCTGAGGGCAAAGAGCAGAACGGCGACTTGAAACAGGATGAGAACGAGATGAAGATTCATGTGGATTGTGCGCAGCCCTGGAGCGTCCAAAGCGCGCCAACCCTGCCAAATCTGATGGTAGCACGGAGCGTTCTGCCCACCCTATCCATCGGCTCTATCGGCGTTATCGTTCGGTGACGCGATCCAGCAGATCGAAGAACTCCGGGAAGGAGATGGCTGCCGACTCCGCGCCATGCACCAGCGTCTCTCCGCTGGCGCGTAAGGCAGCTACAGAGAAGGCCATCGCGATGCGATGGTCGCCGCCAGAATCAATCTCCGCGCCATGCAGCGCTTGTCCGCCGGGCACGTCGAGTCCATCCTCATGCTCCGTAACCGACGCTCCCATTGCGCGTAGATTTTGCGCCACCAGCGCGATGCGGTCAGATTCCTTGACGCGCAGCTCGCGGGCATCGCGAATCTGAATGCCATCCCGCGTGTAGGGCGCGATGGCGGCCAGTACGGGCAGTTCGTCGATCAACTGCGCGGAGAGCGCGCCGGAGATGGTTGCGCCGCTCAATCCTTCCGCAGGGCCGGAGACCTGGATGGAGCCGACCAGTTCGCCGTGCTGCTCGCTCAACTGCATGACGGAGATGCGCAGGCCGAGCGAACGCAGCACATCGAGCAGCGTGGCCCGCGTTGGATTCATGCCCACGCCGTCGAGTACAAGGTTGGAGTCGGGAAAGATGGCCGCCGCGCAAAGAAAAAATGCGGCAGAGGAGAGATCGCCGGGCACGGTGGCCTCAATGGCTCGCAGGGATTGTCCGCCGGGAATGCTGACGCTGTCGCGGGTGCGCGTCAGCGCCGCGCCAAAGGCGCGCAGTGCCAGCTCACCGTGGTCGCGTGTGCGTACCGGCTCATGAACCGTGGTCACGCCCGCAGCCTGCAATCCGGCAAAGAGCAGGCAGCTTTTTACCTGCGCGCTGGCGATGGGCGTGGTGAAGTCGGTGCCCTGCAAGGCTCCGCCGCGAATCGTCAGCGGCGCGTGGCCGTCGGTCAGGTCAATCCGCGCTCCCATAGCGGAGAGCGGCTTGCGGATGCGCTCCATTGGACGGCGCGTCAGAGACTCATCGCCGATCAGTGTGCAGGCAATGGGCTGCGCGGCCAGCAGGCCAGCCAACATGCGCATGGTTGAACCGGAGTTGCCGCAATCGAGGGGCGCGGCGGGTTGCTGAAAATGTCCGGCGCAGCCAGTGACTTCGATGACGCCTTCGGCGGAGTGCGATACGCGCGCGCCCAGTTGCTCCATACAGGCCAGCGTGCTGTGCGGATCGGCCCCAGTAGAGAAATTTTGCAGGCGCGTGACCCCTTCGGCCAGCGCGGACAGCATGGCGTAGCGATGCGAGATGCTCTTATCCCCCGGCAGGCGAAGGCTGCCGAGTACGTTTCGCGCAGGCAGAACCCGGCGCGTGGATACGGTGCTGGATGCGGTACTGGACACGAAAAACTTCCTTTCTCTGGGTGAGCGCGGGATATAAATTTTTACGCGGCTCTATCCCATTTTGAAACCGACAATTCAAAGTGGAATCTTCATCGTACCGCGAGACGATTCTTCTGCGAAGTCGCAGTGGTTTTCCCCCAATACTGAAGGCGTGGCCGAGTGTCGCCGCAGAGGGGAAACAAGATGCGAGAAAACGCGCAAATACGCAATGTGCTGGCTGGTCTGGTTGTGTTGTGGGCGACGGCCTTTGCCGCAGGCGCAACGGCACCGCCGAAGGCCGCCGCTGAGAGCGGGGCGCAAGCAGAGACAGGGGCAATCTTTAGTGACAGCACGCTTGCCTCCATTGCGGAGTTGAATTCTGCGAAAAAGCCGCGCGATTTCTATCGGCAAGGCGTGCAGGCCTTGCATCGCGGCCATGCGGCGGAGGCGGAACGCGACGCGCAGAAAGCGATCAAGGAAAAGATCAAGGCCAGGGAAAATTTCTCTGATGCGTATGCGCTGGCGGCAACGGCGGAGTTATCACAACGGAAGTTTTCGCTGGCGCAATCCGCAGCGAAATCTTCCATTGATGCCGATGCGTCGAATGGAAAAGCCTACGTGATTCTGGCGACGGCAGACAACTACATGGGCCAGTATGCGGATGCGGTGGCGGCGTTGCGGCAGGTGCAGGCAGACAGCGCGCAGTGGTGGCAGATATCGTACCAACGAGCGCGCGCCGAAGCCGGTCTGGATCATGCGCGGGCCGCGCTCGACTGGAGCAATCGGGCCGCGTTGCAGGCTCCGCAGGATTTTGCTCCACTACATCTGCTCCACGCCAGCGCGCTGGTTTCCATTGCCCAGTACGCGCAGGCTGCGGATGAACTGGAAACCTATCTTGGGTTGGAGGGGAAACAGGCTCCGCAGCGCGATGAATTGCAGCGGGAACTGGGAAAACTGCGGGAATTGGCAGGACAGATGGCGAAGAATTGATCGTGTGATTCCAGGTCTCCGAAAATCGAGACCTGAGGCACCCGGCTCAGAATGACGAATTTTATTTCCCATTGCAGTATTGATGAAAATTCTTAGCACTCTGGCTGGACAGTTTCGCTGACGACGCGCAGGGCCACGATGGTTTCGTCGTCGAAGTGCTCGATGCCGCCCTGAAAGGTGGAGACGGCCTTCAAGATTCCATTGACCAGCGTATTGGCCGAGCAGCGCCGGTTCTTGGTCAGGAGGGCGGTCAGGCGCTCCTTGCCGAACATCTCGCCCGCGTCGTTCTCCGCGTCCAACATGCCGTCGCTGAAGAAGACCAGAAAGTCGCCGGGCTGGGTGGCCAAGGTGATTTCTTCATACTCCACATCGGGAAACATGCCCAGCGGAAACCCCTCAACCTGGATCGATTCGACGTTTCCCGCGCTACAGAAGAATGGCTGCGTGGAGCCTGCATTGGCAATTTGCAGTGTGTGGTCGTTATCGTTCCAGACGGCGTAGAGCATGACCACATATTGCGAATCGACTTTACGTTCCTGCAACGAGTTGTTGAGAATCTTCAGCATCTGCGCCGGGGAGGGCCGTCGCGCGGCGTTGGAGCGCAGCAATCCGCTGACGACAGCCGCATAGAGGGCGGCGGGCGCTCCTTTGCCGCTTACATCGCCCAGCGCGATGCCGAGGCGGCCATCGCCGTAATCCAGAAAGTCGTACATGTCGCCGCCGATGGTTTGCGCGGGAACAAAACGTGAGGCGAACTGGGCATGGGGCATCTGCGGCATGGAGGGCGGCAGCAGGCGAAATTGCACCTCGCGCGCCATCGCCAGATCTTCCTCCAGGCGCTGTTCCTCCTGGGCGAGCCTTTGGTAGAGGCGCGCATTTTCCATTGCCACGGCAAGTTGTGCTGCCAGCGTAGTGAGGGCGTGCAGGTGCTCTTCCGTAAAGAAGTGCGGGCGCGTGTGTTCCAGGTCAAGCACTCCGATGACTTTGCCTTTGTAGAGGAGCGGCACGGCCATCTCCGAGCGCGTATCCTCATGCACCATCACGTAGCGCGGGTCGTGTCGCACATCACCCGTCAGAACCGGCTGGCGGTGGGTGACGGCTGCGCCAATCAATCCCCGGTGGATGGGAACAGGCTCCGCCGGAGATGTATCCGTCTCGCCAAAACGAATGGAGAAGCGATGTTCCAGAAGGGTGCGTTTTTCGTCCAGCATCCAGATGACGAACATCTGGTAGGGAATTACGCGCTTTAACAAATGGCCGACGCGCTCCAGCAGTTGATCGGGATCGAGGATGGAGGTCAGCTCGCGGCTGATCTCGTGCAGCACTTCGAGCGTCTGCGCCTGGCGCGAGATGCGCGTGTACAGGCGCGCATTTTCTATGGCAATGGCTACGCGAGAGGCCGTCAATTGCAGCAGGTGCAGATGCTCCGGGCGAAAGTAATCCACTTGCTCGGATTGAATGTCGATGACGCCAATGACACGGTTTTTGGTGATGAGCGGAACGGCCAGTTCCGAGCGCACATGCGGGTTGGCGTCAATGTAGTTGCTGATGGTTCGGACATCCTGAACCAGCATGGCCTCGCGACGCTCGGCCACCTGTCCCACGATGCCTTGTCCTGTGGGAATGCGCATCCGCTCCACCTCCAGCGCGTGGCCGATCTGGAAGCGCATACGAAGTTCATGGGTGTGGTCATTCAGCAGCAGGATGGAGAAGATGCGAAAGTCGATGACGGCCCGCACCAAATTCGCGACGCGATGCAGCAGCGTTTGCAGATCGAGCGTGGTATTCAGCGTGTCGGCCAACTGCATCAAAAAGTCGCTCTGCATGGTGTCAATGCGCGGCAGTGCGGGCAGGGCGCTCTCTGGAGTGGAGGGTCGATAATCGCCTTCAAAGGACGGGGAGGCCGTTGTGTCCGCAGCCGCAGCCAGCGTCGGGGCAAGGGCGGGCAGCTTCGCGTCCGGACGAGTCTTGTCGCGCGCGGCAGCGATCCGTGCTTTGCCGTCGTTTCGCTTGGCCTTGCCGTTTGCCGGTTTCGATTTGCGGTCTTTCTGTTTCATAATTGTTTGGACAGACGGTCTCGACAGATTACTCTTCCGGGGCTTCAGGTGGCATCAGGCAGATATTGGGCAGGTTGCGGTAGCGCTCGGCGTAGTCCATGCCATAGCCCACGACGAAGAGGTTGGGCAGGGAGAAGCCCACATAATCTGCTTCGATTTTTTGCAGGCGGCGAGCCGGTTTATCCAGCAGCGTGGCGATCCTGAGCGAGGCTGGTTCCTGCTGCAACAACAGGCCGCGCAGGTAGGCGAGGGTGAGGCCCGTGTCCAGAATGTCTTCAACCAGAATGACGTGCCGATGCTCAATGGAGTGATCTAAATCCTTGATGAGCTTAACGGCTCCACTGGAACGCAGCCCCCGGCCATAGCTGGAGATGGCAACAAAGTCGAAGGTGCAATCGAGCGTGATGGCGCGGGCCAGATCGGACAAAAAGATGGAGGCCCCCTTCAAGACGCCTACCAGGATAATGCGTTCTCCTGCATAGTCGCGGCTGATCTCCGCGCCCATTGCAACGACGCGCTCGGCAATCTGCTCGGCGGTGTAGATGACTTCCAGTTGCGTGTGCGTGGTCTGCATGGCTGCCCGTAGCTAAAGTATATCTGGGAGCGGCCCTAACCATTCTTTGGGTCGCGGGCTTGATACACTGGGGCCATGTTGGACGAGACTGCATTCCGCCGCGCCGCCGAAGCCGCTCTTGAATCGCTCAAGAAATCGCTCATTCAAGCGGAGAGCGAGGCTGACTTTGAAGTGGAAGAACAGAATGGCGTGTTGAACGTTCTTTTTGAAGAGCCTCCGGCGAAGTTTGTCATTACGCCCAACAGCCCGGTTCGGCAAATCTGGATATCGGCGCTCTCCACCAGCTTTAAGCTGGATTGGGATGCGACATCGGAGACATTCGTTCTGTTAAAAACAGGCGAGTCCCTCCGCCCGCTGGTTGCCCGGCTCATCAATGAACATCTCGGCGCAGAAGCCATTACGCTGTAACCGCGATTCCACGGTACTTGCATCCTCCATGTGCATGACCCTCTCTGTCGCCATCATCACGAACAACGAAGCTGCGAATCTTCCTCGCGCGCTGGCCAGCGCGCGCTGGGCCGATCAGATTGTCGTTGTCGATTCCCATTCGACGGACACGACGGCGGCCATTGCGCGGGCCGCTGGAGCGCAGGTTTTTCTCCGCGACTGGACGGGCTTTGCGGCGCAAAAGAATTTTGCCATTGCCCAATGCACGGGCGACTGGGTACTCTCGCTCGATGCCGATGAAGAGGTGAGCGCGGCGCTGGCGCTGGAAATTCAAACCCTGCTCGCGTCGCAACCCACTGCGGATGCCTATACGCTTCCGCGACGCAATTATTTTCTTGGCCGTCCGTTGGCGTGGGGTGGTTTTTATCCCGATGCCAAGCTGCGTCTCTTCCGGCGTGGCGCGGCGGCATTTGCTGAACGAGCCGTGCATGAAACGCTCCGCTGCGATGGCGTAATCGGCCACCTGCATGGTGATTTGCTGCATCACGCCTACCCGACGCTGACCGGATACATTGAGCACATGAATCGCTACAGCGCGTTGGGCGCGGAAATCCTCGTCGCAGACCACCGCGTTTCGCGCAGTTTGCTGGCGTTCCTCTGGAACACGCTGCTCACGCCGATTGCGACATTTTTCTACAACTACGTTGTCCGACTTGGATTTCTGGATGGCAGGGAAGGTCTGCTGCTGCATCTCTACCACGCCGCCTACACGAGCTGGAAATATGCCAAGGCATGGGAGTCAGCCCGCAATCAGAAATAATTGGTAGCGCTTGCAGCAGCGATTCTGCATCGCCGATTCCATGTCCCGTGGAATCGGCAATTTCCGGCAGTTTCAACGAATGACTCCCCCCGCCTCCAGTACGGTTGCCGAAGCCGCGCCAGACCCATACACTAAGGACATCGGTCACATGTTCGTGAAGGCCTGAGTTTTTTTGACCGTCCGCGCCTGTAAGTGCGCCGACGGGGAGGTTCGATGCGGCGGTTTGCTTTTCTTGCGGTTCTCTGTACCTTGTCCCTACCCATCAGCGTGTCCCTGACCGGGTGCTACCTGACCGACTACGGGCAAAATTTTTGCAGCGGCTACCAAAGCGGCCCCTCCTCCTCCGCCACGTCCACCATTGACCTGGAGCCGAGGACTTATGGTGTCTCGATCAACTTTGGTGCCACCAATGAAGTACTCACGCCAACGGCGTATACCTGCAAGGGCGTTCCATCCCGCCTCAATAGTTTCACCTATGGCAGCAGCGACATGACGATTGCGGATGTCTCCCCCTCAGGCCAGCTTTGTGGTGGCACCTGGAATCGGAACTCCGGCAATGGCATTGCCAACTTCACGACCTGTATTCCGACGAATAAAACCGGCATCGCGTATGTTACGGCCAGTGGTGGGGGTGCCACCAGTAACGTTGTGCCCGTCTTCGTACATCCCGAGGTAACAAGCGTGGTGTTGACATCGGGCGGCGCGGCAGAAAGTTGCCCGTACACCAGTAATCCCGCCAATGGGCAGCCATCTCCGGTTACGGTTTGTACCCACGTTGATCCTTTGAACCCGGCCAATAACACTCCGGCGGGCTGCCTTCCCGCATATACGCAGACAAGCTGCATCTCCCAGAACAACACAGTGCCGCTGGCGGCGACCGTCTGCACAGGCGGCGGAGCCTGCACTGTGGGTTCTCCCAAGGACATCACCTGCGCTGTTGGACATTTGACGTATGCGCCGCAGGATTCGTCCATCGTGACCGTGGATCAAAACGGCATCGCCACAGCCCACCAGCCCGGAGCGACCGTCATCAATGCGACCGTTGCGCAGGCCTCCAGTTCGACAGGATACTTTTTCACCTGTCCGCCGAAGAGCATTGCTTTGACGGTCGGCAACACGGCGCAGACCAGCATTACGGTCAATCAGACGAACATTCAGCCCCTGACGGCCACGGTACTCGATACCAACAACAATCCGATCATCGGATTGGATCTCACCTATAGCTCCACGAATCCGATCAACATCAGCGTAAACGGTACGGGCGTGGTGTCTGCCAATTTTCCGAGCGATGCGGATATTGATGTGCAGTGTCTTCCGGGCATATGCAATCCAGCCCCGCAAAATCTGGTTGGGATGCTGGGAACGGGAATGCCCGTCACCAGCAACCCTATCACCGTTCATACGCCGGGTCCCAGTTCTGCGGTGCTGTATCTGGCCAATCCGCAGTCCTACGGATTCGTTCCGATCGATTTTATCGTTGGCAATGTACCGATTCCCGTCAAGCTGCCCTATCTGCCGAACTCGATGGTGATGAACCAGCAGGGGACGGCGGTGTATTTTGGAAGCGCGACGGAGTTGATGGTCGTTACCGCATTCACGAATACCCTAAGCAAGCAGAGCGCATTCCTTCCCGGAACCGTGCTGGCCGTATCCCCGGATAACAAGACCGTCGTTATCCACGATCCGTGCCGCAAGCTTTTTTACCTGTATAACCCGGCATCGGGCACGTCGCTCCAATTTCCAGCGCCCGGCCCCACCGTCGCCTGCGATGCGAACAACCAGCCCATCTATCCTGCTGGCGTGGTCAATCCTATTTATTCGACGAGCAATCCCGGTGGAGAAGTCAATCCGCCCTATTCGGCGACATTTACGGAAGACAATCAGACTCTGTACATCACGTACTCCAATCCGCCCAGCGCCAATACGCCGAATGCGGCCACGCTGTTCGTCTACTCCCGCTTCACGGGCTGGCACGCCTGCACGGACAATGGAAACAGTGTTGCCACGAATTGTCCTGCGAGTTCGCCCGCCACTACTCCCACCCCTGTACCTAGCAATACGATTACTGTGCCCGGAGTGGGCGTTTACGCCAGCACCGCCGGAGGAACACAGGCGAGCGCTTTCAGCTACTGTGCCTCTGGCCCCAACAATACATCCACCAATCCCAATACCGCGCTGAATCCGACGAATTATTATCCGCCAGTTGGTGTAGTTACCGATCCCGTCGATCAGGTGGCCAGCACCACGGATGGTCATCACATCATCGGCGCAACAGCCAATGTGGGCGCGGGCCTGCTTACCATTACGGACATCGACGTAACCATTCCTCCCGGAGCCTGTCCGGCGACAGGGAATCTGCAATTTGGCCCGACCCCGAATGTAGCGGGAACACCATACATCGCCAGCCTGAATGTGCCGAAGATCGCCAGTATCAGCCAGGTTTTGAACTCGCCGACCTCCGGGCTGGCCTTCGTGACCTTCTATCCGACGACGCCCGGCACCAGCAACAACACCATACTGCCGGCCTACAAGATTCCGCCAACCGGGGGGGCGGTCGTCCAGCCAATTACGCTCGCTGGCACGACTCCGGGAGCGCCGATTGAGGGCGTCTTCAGTCCAGACACCAATACGTTTTACGTCAGCACGGATCAGGACAATCTGGTTCACCTCATCAATACCACAACACTGACGGACACCCAGCAGATCAATCCGGGCCTGACGAATTCCAATAACCAGCCCGTTCCTGCCTTTTTTATGGCTGCCAAGCCGCGGCCCATCGAATAGAGCGCGTTCGCGCTGCGTATCCCACAACAAAGGCCCTGCAATGTCGCAGGGCCTTTCCTCTGTTCGGTGGATGGATTCCCCCGACCTATTTTTCCAGCTTTGGCGCTAACTGTTTCGCCGTGCGTGGCAGTGTGCGAGCAATGGTGTCCAGCACTCCATTCAAAAATGGAATGGATTCAGGGGCGGCATAGAGCCGCGCGACCTCCAGCGCTTCGTTGATGATGATGGGCAGTGGCGTGCCGGGATAGCCCAGCATTTCTGCAATGGATGCGCGCAGCAAATTGCGATCTACGGCGGCCATGCGATCCAGACGCCAGCGCTGGCTGGTTTGCTCCATCAAGCCGTCGATCTCTTCCTTGCGCTCGCAGGCAACGCGAAAAATATCCTCCGCAAATCCGCGTGTGTCAGGATCATTCGTTTCGCGGGCCTGCCAGAAAGTGCGGCGAACCGCATCGGGCGTTTGCTTGCCAATATCCGCTTGAAAAAGCATCTGCATGGCCAACTCGCGGGATTTGCGACGTTTTCCCATGTCAGCTTCGCCCTGTCGTAGAGATTGTAACTGTTACAGTTACAATCTTACGCTGTATGGAAACCATCTCAATGGCTGCAATCGCCGCCTCAAATCCCTTATTGCCCAGCTTCAGTCCCGCCCGATCCAGCGCCTGCTCCAGCGTGTCGCAGGTGAGCACGCCGAATGCGTGAGGAATGCCCGTTTCCTGCTGGCTTTGCCCAATGCCACGCGCCACTTCGGTGTAGATGGCCTCGTAGTGGGCCGTTTCTCCGCGCAATAAACAGCCCAGCGTCAGGATGGCATCCACCTGTTTCGTCTCCGCCAGCGCGCGCGCCGCAGCGGGAATTTCCCATGCGCCGGGAACCCGCGCGATGCGCAGATCGTCCCTTTTTGCGCCGCTGCGTAGCAGGCCATCCAGCGCTCCCTGCAACAGGCGATCCGTGATGACAGCGTTCCAGCGGGCAACCACGATGCCGAATTTCATTCCCTCCGCCGTCAGGTCGCCTTCGATGGCTACAGGTTTTTCCGGCAGAGGATTTTCGCGCTCCCAAAATGCGAGCGAGATTCCCGGAACTGGCTCCACGGTGAACAGACGCGATTTCCAATGCGTTGGCTGAATTGCAGAGATACGTTGAGTGCTTTTTGGATCAGAATTATTCTGCTCCAGCCAATGCTGCGCGATCGCATGTACGGCCTCCAGGCTGGTAACTTCTACTAAAATCTCCGGTGTCGCAGGAGGCATGCCTTCGACAAATTCCAGATTGCCCAGCGGAGCCAGAAATGGCGCGCCTCGGCTTGCGCCCTCGACCCAGCCCTTGCCCGGCTCAAAGCCCAGAGCAGAAAAAAATCTGGTCAGCTTGTCAAAAATGGCTGAAGTGCTGGCGACGCGCACCAGCGTAAGTCCCTTAATCATAGTTCGATGGTACACCGCCAAACGAAGGCGCTGCTTTACTCGGCTCCAGCGCAGTTGATGTACTCCGCAAAACGGGAAGTATAAAATGTAAAAGGCAGGGATGGGAGTATGAAAGTGGCGAAGAGTCCCAAAGAAATCGCGCAGGAGTACATCACGGCGTGGGAAGACGCTTGGAATAACGAAGGTGTTGAAGCGACGGTAAAGCTGTACGCTCTAGACAGTGTTTTGGTTGGGTATGTCACCGCTATAGGACAATCAGAAATCGCAGACTTGCTCGGCGGTATCTTTGCTCAAGGTTGGACCAAAATAAAAATCAAAGTGACGAATGCACGCGAAGTCAATGGAGTTATCTTAATTGCGAACGAATACTCCGCTTTCGGATCGGGGCCGAATGAAGGGAAGACTCTCAGTGCAAAATCGAGCCATGTCCTCGTCCCTATAGCCGACTCCTACGTGTCGGTGCTGCACACCGCAACGTAGGAGGTTGGGTTGTCTTCCCGCGAAGGGGACGATCCCCCAATTGGGCTACACATAACGTCCTCTTAAGAAAATTTTCTGGGGCGCGACTGCAATGAACTTTGAAAATCTACTCTTCGAGGCGCGGGATGGTTTGGCGTTCGTCACGCTCAACCGCCCGAAGGTTTTGAATGCTCTAAATGCGGCCACGCTGGCGGAACTGGAGGCTGTCTTCATCGCGATTCGTGAAGATGCTTCCATTCGCGCCGTCCTTCTGACGGGCGCGGGCGAAAAGGCCTTTGTCGCCGGAGCGGATATTCAAGAGCTGGCGCTGGCCGATGGCGCGCAGGGAAGGGAATTGGCGCGTCGCGGACAGGCGGTCTTTCGCAGGATCGAAGATTGCGGCAAGCCGGTGATTGCCTGCATCCACGGCTTCGCTCTGGGTGGAGGCTGCGAGCTGGCGCTGGCCTGCACGTTGCGCATCGCCAGCGAAACGGCCCGCTTTGGCCAGCCGGAGGTCAAGCTCGGCCTGATTCCCGGCTATGGCGGGACGCAGCGTCTGGCGCGGCTGGTGGGTCAGGGGGTCGCGCTGCAAATGATCTTGACTGCGGAGATGCTCTCTGCTGCTGAAGCGCTGCGCGTTGGCCTGGTGAATGAAGTTGTTGCGCCGGATCGATTGCTGGCGCGTGGAGAAGAGATTGCCCGCGTCATCGCCAGCATGGCTCCGCTGGCCGTTCGAGCCAGTCTGGAAGCTGTTCATCGCGGCTTTGATCTTCCGTTGGACGAGGCGCTGCAACAGGAGGCAGCGCTCTTTGGCTTCTGTTGCGACACAGCCGATAAAGTGGAAGGGACACGCGCATTTCTGGAGAAGCGCGTTCCCGTGTGGCAAGGTCGCTGACGACTCGAAGCCTATCCTTCGAGAGCCAACGGTTCTCTCTCGCTGCTATTCTTGAGGAGCAATGTTCTTCCACGCTCGCCCGCAATCGTTGGCCCTGATGTTCATATTGGCCTTTTGGTTTGCGCCGATGGGATGCTCGCGTTCCCCGGCTGCCAAGATGCAGTCCTTTGCCCAACCCTCCAAGGCGGTCAGCGATGCGGCGCGTCCCGACATCGCCACCATTCCGCTGCCATCAAAGAATTTGTATTTGGCGGTGCGCGAAGAGTCGAGATGGCAGAATCCATTTATCAGCGTTGAAGACAACATGTTGTTGCTGCGTATTTATCTTCCCGACGAGAACACAAGCGCCACGGATGTGGGGGGCATCACGCGGCCTGCGAATGCGCGCAAGCAGGAATTGAATATCCGCCTGCGCGATTTACCCAGAGCGTTGGCTGCGCTGCCGGAAGGCTCCTGGCCGTATGGCCGCGTGGTGGCTGTGGCGGAGGGCTACGAGAGCAGGCAGGATCGCGCGCAGATTCGCCGCAACGTGGAAGTCACGCTCCAGACCTTGCGCGACCTTGGCGTGGTGGTGGATGAATGGAATCCCAATTCATCCTTGCCCGCTCACTAAAGGAAGCTCTGCACAAGTCAGCGTTTTGAAGGGGCGGGACTTTAGTCCCGCCGTAAGTCCAAGCATTGCAATGCGGCTTTAGCCGCTGAGGGAACGCTCGGTACTTGTGCAGAGGTTCCTAAAGTGGATATTTCCGTTCGGCGTTATCGGCGCACACCGCCGACTGCTACGATGGAGTGCGATGGCGACCGAAAATCTCAAAGGGTTCAACATCCTTTCCAATGCGGGTGGCAACGCTGCGCGACAAGCGTATGCGGCGACATCCGAACAATTGCGCGCGTTGGAAAACGCGCTGCGGAACTCTGTGCATGGCGATGTGCGTTTTGACACCGGATCGCGCGCCCTCTACGCCACGGATGCTTCCAATTATCGACAGGTTCCGCTGGGCGTTGTGATTCCGCAGGATGAGGAAGATGTGCGCGCCGCCATTGCCGCGTGCAGAAAATTTGATGCGCCGGTGCTCACTCGCGGCGGTGGTACCAGCTTGGCGGGCCAGTGTTGCAACGTGGCCGTTGTGTTGGATTTCTCCAGGCATCTGCAAAAAATTCTCGAACTCGACCCTGTAAAAAAAATTGCGCGCGTGCAATCAGGCATCGTTCTGGATCGCGTGCGCGAAGCCGCAGAGTCGCACCACCTGACCTTTGCTCCTGATCCGGCCACGCACAACCGATGCACACTCGGCGGCATGATCGGCAATAATGCCTGCGGCGTACACGCGCTGATGGGCGGAAAAACCGTGGACAATATCCACTCCCTGCGCGTGCTGCTTTACGACGGAACGGAAATGGAAGTGGGCGCGACCAGGGAAGAGGAACTTGCCAGCATCATTAATCAAGGCGGGCGGCGCGGGGAAATCTATGCCGCGTTGCGTCGCCTTCGCGATCAATATGCGCCGTTGATTCGCCAGCGCTTTCCGCGCATTCCGCGTCGCGTCTCCGGCTACAATCTGGACGAGCTACTGCCGGAGAATGGCTTCCACGTTGCGCGCGCATTGGTCGGCAGTGAAGGCACCTGCGTCACTGTTACCGAGGCCACGCTGCAATTGCGCGACAGCCCGCCACATCGCGTGCTGGTGGGGCTGGGATTTTCCGATGCTTATATCGCCGCCGATCATGTTCCCTTTCTGTTGGAGCATCAGCCCATCGGACTGGAAGGATTCGACGGCTTGCTGATCGACGGGATGCGCCGCAAGCAACTTGCCGTGAACGACATTGCGCTGCTGCCCGAAGGACGCGGCCATCTTCTGGTGGAGTTTGGGGGCTGGAGCGCCGAAGAAGCCGCAGCCAAAGCTGAGGCTCTGGTTGCAGCGTGCAGGCGGCTCACACCCATGCCGACTGCGCGTATCTACTCCGCAGGAGAGGCTCGTCGCGTCTGGCATGTGCGCGAGTCCGCGCTGGGAGCGACCGTTTTTGTTCCCGGTGAGCCGCATGGATGGGAGGGATGGGAGGACTCGGCGGTTCCTGTGGATCGGCTGGGTCGCTATCTGCGCGAGCTTGCTGTTGTGCTGGAGCGCTACGGCTATCGCACACCGCTCTATGGACACTTTGGCCAGGGCTGTGTCCACATGCGCATGAATTTCGATCTGGAAAGCGCAGCGGGCATTCAAAAATTTCGCGGCTTTCTGGAGGATGCCACCGATGTTGTTTTGCGACATGGCGGCTCCATCTCCGGTGAGCATGGCGATGGGCAGGCGCGTGCGGCTCTACTGCCTAAAATGTTTGGGCCGGAGTTAATGCAGGCATTTTGCGAGTTCAAAGCTATCTGGGATCCAACCAACAAAATGAACCCCGGCAAGCTCGTCGATCCGGTTGCCGTCTACCAGCCAGAGGAAAATCTGCGCCTGGGAGCTGATTTTCAGTTGGCTCCAACTTCAACGCACTTCCAGTTTCCCGCTGATGGCGGCTCCTTTGCCCACGCAACCATGCGCTGTGTCGGCGTTGGCGCCTGCCGCAAAGTAGACTCTGGAACCATGTGCCCCAGCTTCATGGTCACGGGCGAGGAGCAGCACTCCACGCGGGGCCGCGCGCATTTGTTATGGGAGATGTTGCAGGGCGAGTTGCGTCCCGAAGGCTGGCGCAGCAAGGCCGTCAAGGATGCGTTGGAACTATGCCTCTCCTGCAAGGCGTGCAAGAATGAGTGTCCCGTCAACGTTGATATTGCAACGTACAAGGCGGAATTTCTCGCACAGTATTACAAAGGTCGCGTGCGTCCCTTGCATGCCTATGCCTTTGGCTGGATGGATCAATGGGCGCATCTGGCTTCAGTTATGCCGCGCGTGGCAAACTTCTTTGGCCAGAATGCTTTGTTTGCCGCAGGCATCAAACAAGCGCTTGGTGTAGCGCCACAGCGCAGATTGCCAGCGTTTGCGCAGAAAAATTTTCGCGCGGAAATGTTGCGCCGCTCGCATTTGCGCTTGCCGATGGAAATCAATCCTGCTGCTGCGCGTGTAAAAGTGTTTCTCTGGGCCGACACCTGGAATAATTATTTCCATCCGCAGACCTTGCACGCTGCCTGGAGCGTTCTGGATCGCGCAGGGTTCGATGTGCAGTTGCCGCAGCAACATCTTTGCTGTGGGCGTGCCTTGTATGACTTTGGAATGTTGGATCGAGCGAAGCGGTATCTAAAAAATGTTCTCGCAGCAATGGCTCCGCAGTTGCAGGCGCAGACTCCGATCATCGTGTTGGAACCAAGCTGCGCCAGCGGCTTTCGCGATGAGATGCAAAATCTATTTCCCAACGATCCCCGCGCAGCACAACTTGCGCGGCAGACCTACTCGCTGGGGGAATTTCTCGTGCAGCGAGCGCCGCAGTATGCGCCGCCGTCTCTCGCCGGAAGAAGTCTTTTGCTCCACGGACATTGCCATCAGAAGACCTCGATGCAGGAGGAATTGTCCTTGCTGACGCGCACTGGAGCGACGGTACAGACCCTCGACTCTGGATGTTGCGGCATGGCAGGCCCGTTCGGATTTGAGAAGGACAAATATGAGGTTTCAATAAATCTGGCCGAGCGCGTTTTGCTGCCCGCCGTTCGCGCTGCGGAAAATGAAACAGTGATTGTTACGAATGGATTCAGTTGCCGCGAACAGATCGCGCAGATGTCGCCGCGCCGCGCCGTTCATCTGGCGGAAGTGCTGTGCGAAACATCATGCTGCCGCTAATAACCCTGCGCGTTCACGATATTCCGCAACGGTTCCCCGGCCAGATACCGCCGCATTTGTTCTGCGGCGAAGCGGTAGCCGCGAATGAAAAATCCGGGCGTGGAGCCAGCCACATGCGGCGTGAGAAAACAGTTTGGCGCAGCCCAGAGCGGGTGGCCTTTGGGTAGCGGCTCTGGGTCGGTCACGTCCAGTACGGCGTGGATGCGATGCGCGCAGAGCGCTTGCAGCAGTGCGTCCGTATCGACGACAGGCCCGCGCGCTGCATTGACCAGCAAGGCTCCGGGCTTCATGCGCGCGAACAGGGAGGCATTCATCATGCCGCGTGTCTCCGTTGTCAGTGGAATAATCAGGACAACGATGTCGGCCTGCGGCAGAAGCGCGGGCAGATCGGAAACCGGAGACACGCCGGGCCGCGCCGACCGGGCCACGCGCAAAATATCCACTTCCAAAGCCTTCAGGCGCGTTTCGATTGCGATGCCAATTCTGCCATAGCCAATAATCAGCACCGTTTTGCCAGACAGTTCCTCGCCAAGAACGCGATAGGGCGGAGGCTCCTGATTGTCGGGAAATTTTCCGCCGACCAGTTGGCCGTCCCAGAACTCCTCCCGCTGGCGGTCGCGAAATTCTGGAAACCGTTTATATGCGCTGAGAATACCGCCCACCACCCACTCCGCAGTAGAAACATCATGCAGACCCTGTCCATCGCAGAGCGTGACTCCGGGCCGTACCCACGGCAGCATCCAATCCACGCCCGCCAGCATGGATTGCACCACCTTCACGCCGCGTAGTCGCGCATGTTGCGGCTCGGCAAATTTTTGATAGAGCGGAGGAATCCAGAAATCAATCTCGTGGATTTCACTTGACGTATATCCAAGCGGGATGAGTTGTACTTGCTCTGGAAATTCGGGCAGCCATGCGGGGGGAATGTTTTCAGAAATGCCGACGCGCAACATGGCTTCATCTTAAACAGCCCGATGCGCCGCCGCAAACAGACTCTATGGATTCGCCTGTTTCATGTGTAGGATATGCGTGCTGATATCCGGCCAGAATTCGCGGAAGATATTGGTCAGGCCATCGCGTCCAAGTTGTTCCAGCCAGCGCTGCTCCGTCATGACCCAGACTCCGGAGGTTCCGGTTGCCGGATAGTAGAGATTCCCAAGTCCAGCCTGCACACCCTTGCCGACAACCTCTGAAAAGTTAAACGTATTGCTGCCGGAATCGTTGGGAGTAATAAAGAGCCGAGAAAGCGCATAGTAGGCGCGGTACAGCTTGCGCCCATGCCCCAGGGTGAAGTAGCGCGAGTCCTCATGCGTGATCGTTGGGAAAAGAAAGTCCGTCATGTAATTGCCCACAGCCTTGTCGGTAAACGAGCGCCAGTAGTATTGGCCATATCCAACCCAGCCGTTGCCCAGCGTCGGATAATCCTTTGCGACATACAAGGGATAGGCATCCAGCGCTGCAAAGGCAAATGCGGAGTAATCAAAGCTGTTGAAGGTGGCGATCTTAAATTTCTCTTTCACCGTTGGCGGTGGAGGATGGACATCTGCGCCGACGGCGCGAAAGTTCGGCATCAGGCCAAGAATTCGCTTGGGTTGTTGGCCAAAGTCCGGAGGCGGCGTATTGGGCTGTACACCTCCGGGCGTGGCGTATTGAATGCGATTGCCGCTGCCCCCCGGCGTGTTCTGCATCATCATGTTTTGATCCTGTTTTGCAGGAGCTTGTTTTGCCGGACTGGGCGCTGGTGTTTGCGCTGTGGGAGGGGGCGCTGTAGATGGTGCCGAGGACGACGTGGAACTGGAGGATGTTTGCTGGGCCAACGCAAAGATTGGTTCCTCCGATGTCACAGAGGAGGAGTATGCCACGCTGGCTGCGGCTATAGCCTGTGCCGCCGCTACGGATGATGCGTCGGGAGCGTCGGGCAGCGCGGCTCCGCGTTGCTGCGCGGGAAGATGGGCTGCCATGCAAATCAAGGAAGATACGGCGATGGTACAGAGTCTCTGGCGCAAAGCTAAGGGTTCCTAACGTAAAGCGTGTTCTATGGAGTAGAGTCTATTCCGGTAAGACGGAATCAGAGGGAATTTTGTTGCTGGCCCAAGCGTTTTTTCGCAATTTCTGAAAAAACGCAATGGATCAGACTTCGCCCTCAGGTTCAAAATGTATCCTTACATCCCATCTTACCGGAGGGGCGCGCCGGAACTGTTGCCTGGACGCGAGACAGGGGCAATTCCAACAAAGGCAATCCCAGGGGATGATATTTTTATGGATGTTGCCAGACCTCTGAATATGGGCGTTTGGAATCCAAAGACTCTATGTACATTTTGCGCGTTTTTGCCGTGATCGCAGGTTTGACCCTTCTGTCTGGTTCGGCTGCGTGGGCAGAAAATCCTCCGGCAGCCAATCCGTTTGCTTTGGGGCCAACGGGCCTGGATCGCGGGTTTTACGACATGTACGACCTCGATTTCGCACAGGCGCATCACGAATTCGCAATCTGGATGCAAGTCCACCCCGCCGATCCGATGGGGCCGGTTTCGGACGCTGCGGCCTATCTGTTTACGGAATTCGCTCGCCTGGGCATTCTGGACATCGACCTTTTTTCGGACGATAACAACTTTGAAAATCGCAACAAGAATGCGCCCGATCCAGCCATTAAGGTCGCGTTTAAGCGCCAACTGGATCGGGCCAATCAATTGGCCGATGCGGTTCTTGCCGCGTCTCCACAAGATGCGCGCGCGTTGTTTGTAAAAACGCTGGCCAACGGTCTCCATGCCGATTATGCCCAGATGATCGAAAAGCGGGATTTTGCCGGGCTGAGATACACCAAGGCCGCCAGCAAGTATGCGGGCCGATTACTGGCCGTTGCGCCGCAGGAGTACGATGCCTACCTTGCCATCGGACTGGAAAATTACATTCTTGGATTGAATCCCGCGCCCGTTCGATGGTTCCTGAAGCTGACCGGAGCGCAAACCAACGTCGTTCTTGGGAAAAAAGATATGAATCTGGCCGCCAGCAAGGGGCATTATCTGGCTCCGTTTGCCCGGCTGCTTCTGGCTGTGGCGGCGCTGCGCGACAAGGACAAGATCAAAGCGCGGCAGATTCTCGACTCCCTGGCCACGGAGTTTCCCAACAACCCGCTGTATGCGCGGCAACTGGCGAAGATTCAATAATTTTTTCCGAGGCAGAGCCTCCGCGATGCGGCAAACAATCGTACATTTTGGTTGGTATACTGGGTTGGAAGGGGTGAAAAAACTTGATTATTCTGGCGTGTCTCATCTTTTTCTCGCTTATGGTTGCATCATCAAGTTTGTGGGCTGCTCCGATGACGTTTCCCGCTGCGGCTCCAATCTCTGCTGGCGACATCACGTATCGTGAGCAACCGGTCTATTATTCGGGAACCCAGTTCAAGCGAGAATTCAACGCGGAGAGTGTGAGTATTTACGGCTTGAGCCACAACATCGCCTTCATTTTGGAAGAAAATCCAATTCAATATAACCAGCAATCCTTTACCGACCCAGTCTTTCATACCCCGCATTCGTGGGGGCCTGGTGATCTCTCGATTCTGTCGCGTTACACCTTTTGGGAACAGGATGGAATTGGTACGACGAATCGACTTTCAGCCCTCGGTGGTCTGCTCGTGCCGGTTGGGCCGCACGACGAGCATGACAGTTACGGACGACTGCCCTACACCTTGCAACCGAGTACGGGGGCGTGGGGAACAAAGGATGGCATCATTTTTACTCGTCAGACTCTCGACACGGAAATCGACGGATATGGCGGATTCGTTTATCACACTGCATCCCACGGCTATCAGTTGGGAAATTCCTATTTTGCCGATGACAGTTTGCAGCGTCGCATCGCGCCGAAACTGAAGGATGTTGGTGTCCCCAGCGTGGAAACGTTCCTGTTGTTTGAGACCAATTTTCTGGTGAACGAAAATGATCAGGAATTGTCAATGCCAATGCAAGGCGGCTCCACCCTCGGCTTAGTGGGAATGACCCAAAACATTGACAGTGGCGGGACACTTTTGCAGTTTGACCCAGGAATTCGTTTCGTAGGCAAAAACTGGGGATTCGCTACTGTGGTAGAGGTTCCGGGTTATCAGAATGTGAATGGAAATTCGCCAGAGAGAAATTACGGAGTACTCCTGGTATATCGTCATGTCTGGTTTACCAGGCACCATCTTTAGCGCGAATGGCGCGATTTTCCTTTGATTCACGCTTGCATAAGAATTCAACGTGGCTACACATTAAACCGTTAAGGAACACACACATGAAATCCATCCACTGGCTTACACAAGGTAAGCCAGGAAAGTGCCTGATCGCGGCTTTGATTTTCTGCTTCGCGTGTGCCGCAGCCTCGGCGAAAGCGCTGGTTCCAACGCAAACGGCCAAGGCGAAAACGACCATCACCAAGATTTCAAAAACTGGCAGTACGCTACCATTGGGTGGGGATGTGATGGTGCAAGTGAAGGGAGTAGCTATACCCTTTACTTCCTTCGGAGTCGTCCATCGCCTGGAGACAGTTCCTGGCGTTACCAGCGTTCAATTCAACCTGAAGCATGGCGTGGCGATCCTACGTTTAGCCCCCAATGCCTATGTCACCAACGATATGCTTTGCGCTGCCGTAAAGAACGCAAGCTACACGCCAGGGAGCATCGTTTGGATATCGGCGAAGGTGCAGGAAGAACATGAGGCAGCCCGGGGAGCCGCGAAAAACAACGAGATCATGGTGGTACCAGCAAAGTAACCGCGCCCGATTTTGAAGCAAAAAGGCTGATGGAGCGAGAAGCGTGGTCTGCCAAGGACAAGCGGCGTCCGCAAGCATTCGGTTTGCCGGAAGCACAATGAAAAAGAGAACCAGCGAGAGGAGTGAAAGTATCCGCTCCCGCTGGTTCTCTTGCTGGTTACTGACTTAAGGGATGTAATAGCGGAACGAAGTCCAGAACATATTGTCATTGGCCTCCGGCTGTATGCCGCCGAGTCCCGCCCAGAGCTTGCGCTGCGCGTAGTTGTACTGCATACCGAAGACCAGCTTGCCTTTGCCCCCGCGATAGAAGTTGTACCAGAATCCAGCCGTTTCGTTGATGATGGCGCGGGTGTCATTGGCGCAATTTGCCTGACCGCCGGGGCCATAGGGCGAAGAACTGGGAACCGTCTCCGTTTCGCAACCACTGTTGTCGAACAGAGGAGAACCATAGCCAACCGGCTTTCCGGCTGCGTTTATATACGCGGCGCGACCAGCATAGTCACCGCCGTAGTACTCATACAAGTCCCATTTTCCAGGATGGAGTTCTGCAGAAAATAACGCGACGACATTGTGTAACGGCGCCAGCGTCCCGTTCGGATGAACGGTTGTATCGGGCAAACCGCCCGCACCGTAGCGGCCAACACTTTGACCGTACAGGCCGCGCAGTCCAAAGTCGTACAACCCCTTATGGAAAGGCAGCCATGCGGCAGCCTCGACGCCACCGGCGACTTTGGAGTCGTTATATGCGCCGACTGCGCTCGCAGGATTCACGGGGCTGGCGTTCGGATACACGCGGTCGCGCAGAAAGGTGGCAATGCCTGCCACTTCATAATGCCCAAACCCCGGCTCGACGGCCACTTTGGCAATCACATCCGGGGCCATGTTGATGGAGTAATTGGTCGCTGGATTGAGCAGACCGCCAGGATTTCCTGCCGTGCCAAGAACAAAGTTGTTGCTGAATCCTTGGCCGCCAAACGTTGTCTGCGGATTTTCCAGCGCGACACCGACGAAGGCTTTTTTATGGAATAAATTTTGATAGACGCGAAATCCATACTGCCGCGTCCAGATAAAGCCCGGTACGTACTGCGGGTCAATGGTGAGTGGAATCGCCTCGTAGCGGTTCTCCATGCCTACCGTATCGAGAGTCAGGAACGACCACATTTGTCCGCCAACCACGGTGAGGCCGCCGGTATTCTGATAGCGCGCCCACATCTGGCGTTGCCGGAGTGTGTAGCTGTTGCTCTCATTGTTGTTGGAGGTGGTGCCAGCCGACAGAAAGTCAGCCTCGTAGTAGCCGCCGATGGTGGCTGTGGGATATTTTCCTTCTGCAAGAAGGGTGATGCGCGACTGACGGCCCGTGGCAACAAATTCATTTTGGTGCCCAAGCGCAGAACCGCTGAACGGGATGGAGTTGAACGGAGTGTTCAGCCCGCCGCCTGTGGCTCGCTGGCGATCCACAGTTTCAGCCGCCAGGAAGCCTCCCGGTGTAATGTAGACATCCTTGTATTTCATGGCGATGGGATTCGCATAGTTTTCGCGCATCCCCTCGTCATTTTGCCGGACAGATGTGATGTCCGCTTTCATTTGCGCCGCATCGGTTTTGAGGTTCTGCATGTCCCGCTTCAGGCCGGTTACGGCGGTTTTGCTCTGCGCGTTGGTCTGGGCAGCGGTTTGCGCCTGCGACTGGGCCTGCGTGGCGGCTTGTTGCGCCTGCGCTGCTGCGCTCTGGGCCTGCTGCAACTTCTGGTTACTCTCGATGACCTGTTGCTTCAACTGGTCGATCTGGGTTTGGAACTGCTGGCGCATCTGTTCGATCTGCGATTCGACGCTTGGGTTCTTGTCTGCGGCTGCCTTCTTGTGTGCCGTCGTCGTGTTGCCAGACTGGTTCGTGCTGCTGGACTGGGCAAGCGCGATGCGGCTTGCGGCGGGGACAACGGTTACACAGCAGGCTAGAAGCAGAGCTTGTAGCGTATTGGGTCGAAAATTCTTCATTGGGCCTCTCACTTGTCGATCTCCAGCGCCGGAATCCTGCCGTAGGCAGCAGAGTCCCCGCACTGCCTACGAGGATGGCAGCCCAAGATGAACGCCCGGGAAATAGAACGTGAACATAAGATGAATTTGTTGAAAATCGTATGAATACAGCGCGCCTTCTGGTTTTTTTTGCGCTGTTGGCATAAAAATTGAGGGCCATCCAATGCTGGACGGCCCCCCAAGGAAAATGTCTCTCTGGATGGTTATGGCATGTTGCCAATCTGATAGTTCAGCGCGGACAGGGACAGCTCATATTCATAGCGGGCGTTGATGTTCTGGATGGCCGCCTGCGTCTGCTGCAACTGCGACTGGCTCAATTCAACAATGGAGCTGAGGCCGAGCTTGTAACGCGCCTGCGCCAGGTCGAGTCCAAGATTGGCCGCCTCCACCAGTTTTTCCGTCACGCCAATCTTTTCGTAGGAGGTGTTGGTCTCCAGCCAGGCATCGTTTACGTTGCGCACCACGCGGTCGCGCAGATCGCGCAGTCGCTCCTTGGCCGCCTTGGCTTGCTGCGATGCCTCGGAGGCCTCTGCCGTATATAAAAATCCATTGAAGATGGGAACACTCAGGTTTACGCCAATCGCCCCAAACCAATTGCTGTTGAAGTATTGGTCGGTACGAACCGGCGTGCCACCAAAGATGCCGTCGGTGTTGATGGTGGGGAGCAGTTGCTCATGCTGCGCGCGGCTAAACTTGCTGGCGGCCTTCTGGTTGTAATCGAGCGCCATCAAATCCGGGCGCTGTTGCAGCGCCAGCTTGACCAGCGCATCGACATCGGGCGCGGGCAGCGGCGGCGTTGCGCTGTCATCCACCAGGTGATAATTCTGGGGATGGTCGTATCCCAGAACGGCAGACAAGGCATCCAAATCCTTCAGATATTCGTCGCGCGCATCGAGCAGTAGAAGCTGCGCCCGCGCAAGGTCCTGGTTGGCAAAGGCCAGATCAATGTCGGAACGCAGCTTGTTCCTGGTAAGCTCCGAGATCAAATCCTGTGTATTCTGGCGCGTCTCCACCGTCTGCTGCGCGGTCTTCACCAGCGCCTCTGCCTCCAGCATGTTGTAAAAAACCTGGTCTGTGACCAATACGATGTCCAGTTCTGTGGCCATCGCATGAGAGTTCTGGGCCTTCTCGTACAACTTGGAAGAGGCGATCAGGTTGGAGGTGTGGCCAAAGTCCGTGATGAGTTGATGCATGGTCACGCCGCCGCCCGCGTGGGTAATCAGGCGCGTCGCGCGCAAGTTATCAATGGTGTCACGGCTGCCAGTGTCCGCCTTCTCGCCAACCATTCCGCCGTAGAACTGTGGCAGATACTGCGAGCGCGTTGCGCGATATGCCTGGTGCTGGGCAAGCGCAATCAATTTGCTGGCGCTGATGCGTGGGTTGTTCTTGATGGCAATCTGCTCCGCCTGCTGGCGGGTCAGGGTGATTGGCTGTCCTGATATGTCAGGCAACGTTAACGCTGTGGGGGTATTTGGCGTGGAGTATCCATTGGGAGCGGACGACGAGGACGCGCTCCCTGCATTCGTTGCCGTGTTGCTTATGGATGTGCCGACGGGGTTGGCGCGCTGTTGCTCCTGCTGAAGATTTTTCGCCAACAATACAGCGGAAGGCGCATCGACCAACTGCGGCGCGCTGGTTTTTTGCGCGCCTGCGGATGGAGCAGAACAACTGAGAGCCACGCCGACACACCCGGCCAGCCAGATAATAGAGGTTTTACGATCAGGGATTGCTCTCATCATGCGCGTGCCTCCAGATTCGGATGTTGCTGATCGTGCATCTCTCCCGATTTCTCATGGTTGCGATGGATCAGAAAGTAGGCCGTGGGCACCAGGAAGACCGTGACGATGCCGGAAACCGTCAGGCCGCCCAGAATGGCGCGGGCCAGAGGAGCATACTGTTCGCTGCCCGCTTCCACGCCGAGGGCCATTGGAATCATGCCCAGCGCGGTGGCCAGGGTTGTCATCATAATGGGACGCAGGCGCACTTTACAGGCTTCGGCCAGCGCCACCTTGAGCGGCTTGCCCTCGGCGCGCTGTATGCCGACGAAATCAACAATCAGGATGCTGTCGGAGACCACAATTCCGGTCATCATCAAAACACCCATCAGCGACATGATGTTAATGCTGGTGCCTGTCACCAACAAAAACAGCAGCACCCCGGAAAGTCCAGGTGGAACGGCAAGCAGAATAACGAATGGATCAGAAAAGGACGCGAACTGCGCCATCAATACCAGATAGACCAGCACGACGGAGAGGATCAATCCAATGGCAAAGCTGTGGAAAGAACTGTTCATATCGTTGATGGCGCCTGCAACGCTGACGAGCGTGCCATGCGGCGGATGAATGCCGTCGAGCACCTTATTGATCCTCTTGCCGACACCGCCAAGGTCTTCCGTCTTTGGCATCACGTAGACATCAAAGACGCGGCGCAACTGATAATGATCCACCACCGTTGGCGTGTTGATGTATTTAACATCGGCCACGGCCTCCAGCGGCGTGATATTGTCATGCGGAATGCCCTTAGTTCCATTATCGGGATCCGCGTTGCGCAGGGAGGGCGACTCTGGAGGTCGCCGGGAGCGTAATGGAATCTCCTTGAAGTCCTTGATGGATTGAATCTGACTGTCGTAGTACTGCACGGTCAGCATGTAGTTGTTGCCGCTCTTTGGGTCAATCCAGTAGGTCGGCGCAATCTGGCCGTTGGAGGTGAGCGCGGTGATGACACCATTCACCACATTTTCCTCGGTCAAGCCCAGGATCGCGGCACGCTGGCGATCCACATTCAACTGCAACCCAGGATAGTCAATGCTTTGTGGAATCAGGACATCGCTTACTCCGCGAACCCCGCGAATCTTGGTGGCAATCTCCTGTGCGATTTTGTTGCCGTCTCGGAAGCTCATGGTGCTGATACGGATGTCGAACGGAGCAGGCTTGCCCTGATTGACGATGGAATCCACCAATCCGCCAGCCTGGAAAAATGCCTGTACCTCTGGAACCTCTTTACGCAGCCGGGTGCGGACGCGCTGCATGTACGCATAGCTGCCAATCTTGTGATCTTCCTTCAAGCTGACCTGCACCACGCCGTTATCCATTGCCGTGTTTGTCGTGTAGATCGCGGACAGATCGGGATACACGCCGATATTGGAGACGATCATGTTCAAATCCGAGGGGCGAACCTCCTGGCGAACAACGTTTTCAATGCGCGCGGCAATCTGGTCGGTCAACTCGATACGAGAGCCGGCAGGAGCTTTGAACATGATGACAAACTGGCCGGGATCGGTGCGCGGAAAAAATGCCACGCCCAAAAGCGGATAGAGCGCAAAGCTGAAGACAACGAAGGCGGAGAAGGCCAGAACCACGGGAACTGGACGATCCAGGCAATACAGGATGGCTCCGTCATATTTTTTCTGAATTGAGTGGAAGCCTGCGTTGAATTTTGTGAACACATATTGGAAAGGGGATAGTTTGACGGGATGGCTGGCGCGCTCCTGCTGCTCCTGCTGCTCCTGCTCGACTCGATCATGAATTTCCGCAGCCGATTCTCCTTCATGTTCATGACTGGCGTGCCCGGTGAACTCAATAAACTTGGCGCAAAAGAGTGGCACGACGGTCATGGCAACCATGTAGGAGGCCATCAAGGCCAAGACCACGGCCAGAGCGAGCGCAGAGAAGAGATATTTACTGACGCCCACCAACAAAACCACAGGGAAGAAGACAATCGACGTACTGACTGTGGCCGCCAACACCGCCAGCGCGACCTCATTGCCGCCTTGTTCGGCGGCGACAATGGGAGGCTCACCCATCTCCATGTGGCGGAAGATATTTTCCAGCACCACGACCGAGTTGTCGATCAATCGCGACAGGGCCAGCGCCAAACCGCCCAGCACCATTGTATTGACCGTATTGCCGGTCGCATTGAGCAACAGAAAGGCCGTGAGCACCGAAATGGGGATCGACAACATAACCGACACGGTTGCCCGCACGTTCCCCAGAAACAGCAGGATCATCAGGCCGGTCAGGATCAGGCCGATGCCGCCCTCATGGATTACGTTTGCGATCGCCAATTTAACAAATTCGGATTGGTCGAAGACGACCTTTGCCTTCAATTGTGGGGGGACGTCCAGAAGATGTTTCACGCGATCACGTATGCCATTCACAATCGTGATCGTGTTGCTGCCGCCGCCTTGTTTGAAAATCGGCAGATAAACGGAATGCTGCCCATCCACGCGCACGACGTTGTATTGCAGTTGTCCGCCGTCCACGGCGTGGCCAACATCGCCCACCAGAATGGAGGAGTTGCCGGAGGTCTTCAAAGGAATATAGTTTGCATCGCTGCCTTTGATAACCTGGCTATTTGCGTAGATGTTGTAATCCTTGGGGCCAATGCGGACGTCGCCAGCGGGCAGAATGAGGTTGGATTGATTCACGGCCTGATAAACGTCATCGACGCTCAGACCGCTCGCTTCCAGCTTCAGCGGATCGACGTAGACCATAATCTGGCGATACGTTCCGCCATACGGCTGTGGAACCGACGCGCCGCTGACGTTGGCGACCTGGTCGCGAACCTCAAACATCGCGTAATCTTTTAGCTTTTCTTGATTCAACCCCTGGCCTTCCACCGTAATCAGGCAGACGGGGAGATTGGCAGCATCGAACGACAGCACCACGGGCGGAAAGGTTCCCAGCGGCAATCTTCGCAAGTCGGCCATCGCCAGGTTGGAGATGTTACTGACATCGGCATTGGGATCGGTGCCCGGCTGAAAGTAAACCTTAATCAGGCTGACACCCGTCATGGAGCGGGATTCGATGTGTTCAATGTTGCTGCCCAGCGTAAAAAAGCGCTCGAAGGTGTTGGTGATATCTGCTTCCATCTGCTCAGGCGGCATTCCAGAGTAGAAGGTGGCCACAACAACAACGGGAATCTTGACTGCCGGAAACATATCCACCGGCATACTGAGCAGGTTGACCGTGCCCACAACCACAATGAACATGCAGGCCATCAAGATGAAAAATGGGTATTTAATCGCAAACGAAGACATCTACTTGGTGCCTCCCTGCGTGTTGTTCTGGGTTTGCTTGAACTCGATGAGCGTGGTATCCGTTGGACTCGGCGTGACGACCTCGCCGGGCTGATAGTTGGCCTGGTTGCCGACAATCACGAGATCCCCTTCATTGACGCCGCTGACGATTTCATAGCGATTCGGCCCTTGAATGCCCAGCACGACCGACCGCTTCATCACGCGATTCTGTTTGTCGAGCGCCAGCACATAGGGATTGTCGCCTTCCACAATGGCATCAATGGGAACCGAGAGCGCATGACTGTGATCCACGAGTGGGAAAGTGGTGTTGGCATACATGCCCGGCGCCAGATGGAGGTCTCTATTGGGAATGTCCACCTCCGTCAGCATGGTGCGCGTGTTGCGATCCATCGAGCGGGTGAAGCGGACGATCTTGGTGTGGATCAACTCCCCGGTGGCCTGCACCTGCACTGTCGCCGCGCCACCGATGCGCATATAGTTTGCCGCCGACTCTGGAACGGGCATACGCAGACGCAGCAGGCCGCTTTGCGCCAGACGAACCAACGGCAGCGCGCTCGTGTCCTCACTGGTGCCCGCAGCAAGCAGCGCGCCAGTATCGGCATAGCGGAAAGTGACCACTCCATCAAAGGGAGCGCGAACAAAGGTGTAGGCAAACAGCGCCTGGTAATGCTGCAACTCCGATTGATCCTCGCTCAATTTCTCCAGCGCGGCATCGTGGCTCGACTTGGCCGCGTCAATTTGCGCCTCGGACGAAAGATCCTTGGCCTGCGCGTCATCCAATTCCTGTTGTGCAATCAAGCCCGGACGGGTTGCCGCAGCTCCCACCAATCGGACGTACTCCAAATGGAGCGCCGTATGGAGCGCTTTGGCGCGATATACATCATTTTGTGTCCGCCGCGTCTCGGCCTTGTCGCGCGTAATGGCCGCTTTCGTGGCTTCAACCTGCGCCTTCAACTCTGGAACTTCCAGAACCGCCAGCACCTCTCCCGTGTGGACGATATCGCCGATATCGACGTTGATCTGCTTGACGTAGCCGGAGACCTTGGCATCAACCAGAACGTCTTGGTACGCCTGAAAGACGCCAGGAACCGTGACGCTGGAGACCGCAGGTAGTCTGCGAACCACAGACACGGCAGCAGAAGGTGGGCCAATGGCATTCGAGGCACGTTTTGCTGCATTCTCTTTTTCCCGGTCGTGCCAGATCCAAAAACCGGCGAGCAGGACAATGACAATTATCGCAATCAGAAATTTACGCTTGGAAGCACCCATCGAGAACGTCCCTATCGTGCGTGGTGGCACGGAATCATGTAGCAATATGGAAACGACGCGCCGAACTGCATCCACGCACTGCGTTGGATACAGTAGGTTGCAATCCTGCGCGGAAGATCATAAGCAGACGAGAGAGGGTGGCGGACGGGAAAAAAGAGCATGACCATGCCCCCATAACGGGGGGTGAACCCCACTCTGTCGGAAAAGAAATCCACGGGTGGGCATCACGCGCAAGCCCAGGCACAGCAGCAGGCCGAGGCTTGCAACGATGACGGGAAACAGCGGCCCGCCGCGTTCCGTGTGGACAACTGCAGTTGTGGATGCGTGGCTACGCTCCCCCAGCCACATTTTCGCCACGGGAATTGCGCCGCCGTTCATCCGAGCCGATTCAT
The DNA here is from genome assembly GCA_021810625.1 of Acidobacteriota bacterium. GTDB lineage: Bacteria > Acidobacteriota > Terriglobia > Terriglobales > Acidobacteriaceae > JAJZIJ01. Next base: position 30,088 of record JAJZIJ010000006.1, on the reverse strand, counting down.
ACTGTTGTAACCGATAGTGCAGCCCCCAATAGAAAATGGCCAAGGCAAGAACAAACCAGCCGACGCTCAACCCGCTCCAGTAGCGTGGGGGGCGACGCGGGGCCGAACCCATTTCGGGTGCATTTCCTGCTGTACTGCAATTTTTCTGAATTATGAGCATCTATCTTTCAGGGAATCCATCGTTGCGCTACGCACGGCCCAACCAGTTTATCTTATATTCGCATCATTCACGCCAAAAGGGCGCTCCCGGCATCCGGGAACACACACTCACATTCCCATATTCCAACGGAGCAGCACAAGTGGTAGACGATCCATATCTGGATTTGGAAGCAGATTCAGCAAAAACATTTCTGGCAGGATGCAGGCGTACAGTAGTACAGGATGGATGCTTTTCTATTTGAGCTTTATGATGGCTATGGATGGGATTGGCAGAAGCGCTTCACCGATTAGGCGGAAATTCGCTCGACGCAAGACAACGTGGCCGACGACGCAGACTCATTTTGCAGGATGCTGCGGCTCTCCTGAGTCTGGCGGGGATCACGCTGGCGCTTGCGGTTGTGACGTATTTCTTTTTTTATTCCTTTCGCGCTCATCGGCAGGTGCTGGAGTCGCGCTGGTTTGCGCGGGGGCAGCAGGATTTGGCCACCGGACGCGCGCAAGATGCGGTTGAGGCATTTCGTTCTGCGCTCACCCTGTCCTCTGGCAATCGCGCCTATGAACTGGCCCTGGCGCAGGCGTTGGCCGATGCCGGACGAATCGACGAAGCGTATGCCTACTACTCCACGCTGCTGGAGGCGAAGCCGGGAGACGGTCTTCTGAATCTGCGCATGGCGCGCCTCGCGGTCAGGAAAAACGATCCGGCAGAGGCGATTGCCTTGTATCAAGCGGCGCTGAATGGCGACTGGCTGGACGAGGGCGTATTGCGCCGTCGCGAAGTCCGACTGGAGCTGGCCCAATATCTGATTTTGCAGCACATGCCGACGCGCGCGCAGGCGGAATTGCTTACCGCCGAAGGCAACGCGCTGGAAAATTCGGCGGTAATGAATCAGATTGCCGCCTTGCTCGATCAGGCCCATTTCCTGAAGGATGCGCTCACGGCCTATCAGCGCGCGCAGCAACATGCCCCATCCAACAGTCCAGAGATGTTGCAGGCATTCCTCGGCGAAGGTCGGGTTGCGGAGTCCTTGGGAGAATATAAGATTGCGCGACGTGCGCTGGAACGTTACCTCATCCATGCGCGTCAGGTTTCAAGTCCTCCAGAGGATCCCTCTACTGTCGAGGCATGGTTCGATCAATTGCAGCGGATGCAGGCGTTGGATACACTTCCCAGTCTTCCGCCTCGCCAGCGCGCGCAACGGCTTTTGGCCGATGGAAGCATTGCTCGCCATCGCCTCCGTGTCTGCATCGCGCGGCAGTCCACCGCCGCCCAGTCAACGCAGGACGCGGCAACGCTAGCTATTCTAAATTCAGAGTGGAAAACATTTCCCTCCCTTCATCTTTCGCAACTGGCCAATGACCAGCGAAAGCAGGATTCGCTGGCTTCGCTGATCGACCAGACCGAGATATGGGCCAACCAACGTTGCGGCGCACCCACTGGCGATGACGCGCTGCTTCTGCAACTAGCCACTGTTCCCAACAGAACGGAGTAACGTCCCCGCAATGGATGCAATGGACATGGAATCGCCTTCGACGACAACGATGCCATCCCCGATGGATGCCTCCTCCGTTTTGAGTGAAGAGGAGATTCGGCGGATCGCGCCCACGCGCGAGAATCGCCTCCTTCTCGTGTTGTCGATTTTCATTGGCATCCTCTCCGGCCTGTCGGTGGTCTGCTTCCGCATTTCCATCGAGTGGCTGCAAGTGCTGTTGCTTGGCTCGGTTCCACATCCCGGCCAATATCGTCTGCTCCTTGCCCCCATGCTGGTCGGTCTGCTGGTCGCGATTCTGGTCAAATACTTTTTCCCGCAGGCTCGTGGCAGCGGCGTCAACCAGACCAAGGCCGCGCTGTACATCTACAACGGTTACATTTCCTTTCGCACCATGATCGGGAAGTTCATCACTGCGGCTCTGGCCATCGGGTCTGGACATTCGCTTGGGCCGGAAGACCCTGCGCTGCAAATCGGAGCAGGGCTGGCCTCCATTGTGAGCCGCCATTTGCGTCTGTCGCGGGAGCGGCTGCGCCTCTTCGCTCCTGTGGGAGCTGCTGCCGGACTGGCTGCCGCCTTCAATGCTCCCATCTCCGCTATTTTGTTTGTTATTGAAGAGGTCATTGGTCGCTGGAGCGCTGCGGTGCTCGGTTCCATTGTGCTGGCCGCTGTTTCCAGCGTGGTGGTCGCGCGCGCTTTCTGGGGGTCGGAGCCAATGTTCCATATCCCCAGCGTCAACCTCCGCGACAACCGCGAACTTTTGGCCTACGCTGTGTTGGGCGTGGCTGGGGGATTGGCCTCGGTGCTATTTTCCCGGCTGCTTGCCTGGCTGCGACCCTGGCTGCGAACGCTGCCGAAGAAGACCCAGGTCTGGCAGCCCGCCGTCGCCGGATTGCTGGTTGGGGCTATTGGATTCTTTGGATTTCCGCAGGTGATGGGGCCGGGCTACGATGTCATCGACCATGCCATGCACGGCGAATATCTCTGGCACATTCTGTTGACGCTGGCGATTTTGAAGATTCTGGCGACCACGCTGTCCTTCTCCAGTGGTACGCCGGGCGGCATGTTTGCGCCCACACTCTTCATTGGAGCCATGCTGGGCGGGACGGTGGGCAGCGTGGAGAAAATCTTTTTCCCGCATCTTACCGGCTCCATCGGCTCCTACGCGCTGGTTGGCATGGGAGTGCTCTTTGCCGGGTTCCTGCGCGCCCCGCTGACCAGCGTCTTTATGGTGCTGGAAGTCAGCGGAAATTATTCCATCGTTCTGCCGGTTATTTTGGCCAATACCATCGCGTACCTGCTCGCCCGAAGCTTGCAGACGATTCCGATTTTTGAAGTGTTGACGTTGCAGGACGGCCTGAGCCTTCCCTCAATGGAGGAGGCGCGGGAGGAGACGGCCTTACGCGTCGAGGACGCTGTTCATGCTCCCGATGTCCCCGTGGTTTTCGGCACGGACGCTCCAGCCAGCATTGTGGAGACGATGAAGAAGCAGAAGGTGGAGTTGGCGCTGGTGCGTTGTCGTAACCATCGCTGGTATGTTCTTACAGCGAGCGAAGCGGCCAAAGCCTCGCAGGCCAGCGCCGCGCAAATTGAGGATGCGTTGCCCGATGAGCGCGCGCCGCTGCTCTATCCTGATCTGGCTCTCGACGAAACGCTGCCGTACTTCCGACGCTGGCCGGTGCTGCCGGTCGTCAATCGCGCCGTGTCAGGATTTCTGGAAGGCATCCTTTCGCAGAACGATGTTTTACAGTGCTACCAGAACCATCTGCAAATCCATATTCACAAATAGATGACGCGCCATAGAAAATGCGTCATTCTGAGGAGCAACGCGACGAAGGATCCAGAAGGTCTGCGCTTCGTCGGCGCAGCCCGTATCGTCTGGATTCTTCCCTACGGTCGCCGCAGGCGACCGTAGAGAAGAATGACGATTCTTGGGTGGATTCGACAACGCCAACCGTGAGACATTCGGTATCGGGTTCCTCAACAAAAATACGACTCTCCAACATGCGCCGCGTTCTTTGCGGCGCATGTTGGAGAGTCGTGTAATTCCCAGGTTTCAAAAGCGAGACCTGGGGCACCCATATTTCGGCCTATGGCTGGTAGCGCCAGAGATCGTTAAGCTCGCCGAACCTGGGCGTGTCGTTGATCGAACCAGCGCCGTAGCCTCCAAAGAGCCAAAGGTTGCCGCTGCTGTCGATCCAACTGACAGAATTCTGTCGGCCTCCGGGAACATTGCCGGGAGCAAGGGTATCGAGCGTGCCGTAGACACCGGGTTGAGCATAACCCCCACCCACAGTGCTGGCACCGCTTACCCAAGTCCACTCCCTAGTTGTGGGATTGAACTCCCAGAGATCGTTGAGCTGGCCGCTGGTTCCGGTTGAATCAAAGCCGCCGCCACCAAAGAGCCAGAGATTGCCACTGCTGTCGATCCAACTGACAGAACCGAACCGACCTCCGGGAACATTGCTGGCGGCGGCGGTACCCAGCGTGCCATATACACCGGTTGCATTCGCAGTATTGCTACCGCTCATCCAAGTCCATTCCTTGGTCGCGGGATTGAACTCCCAGAGATCGTTGAGGAAGCTGTACGCGCCGGTCGAGTCAGGGTAGCTGCCTCCGAATAGCCAGAAGTTGCCGCTGCTGTCGATCCAACTGACGGAACCTGCCCGGCCTCCGGGAACATTGCTGGCGGCGGCGGTACCCAGCGTGCCACATACACTGGTTGCATTCGCAGTATTGCTACCGCTCATCCAAGTCCATTCTTTGTTCGTAGGATTAAACTCCCAAAGATCGTTGAGCGTGTCGCTCGTTCCGGTGGTCGAAATAAAGCCGCCGCCGAAGAGCCAGAAGTTGCCGCTGCTGTCGATCCAACTGACGGAACCTGTCCGGCCTCCGGGAACATTGCTGGCGGCAGGGGTGCCCAGCGTGCCATAAACGCCCTTTGCATTCGCAGTATTGCTGCCGCCCATCCAAGTCCATGCTTTGTTCGTGGGATTAAACTCCCAAAGGTCGTTGAGATTGCCCAGTGTTCCAGTCGAATCAACGCCGTAGCCTCCAAAGAGCCAGAAATTGCCGCTGCGGTCTGTCCAACTGGCAAAAGAACTTGATCGGCCTCCGGGAACATTGCTGGCGGCGGCGGTACCCAGCGTGCCATATACACCGGGTGCATTCGCATTCTTGCTGCCGCTCATCCAAGTCCATTCCTTGGTCGCGGGATTGAGTTCCCAGAGGTCGTTGAGGTAGTATGCCGTCACTCCGCCCGGCATGTTAACCACCATACCCCCAAAGAGCCAGAAGTCGCCGCTGCTGTCCTGCCAACTGACAGAACCGAACCGACCTCCGGGAACATTGCTGGTAGAGGGAACCCCTTGCGTACCATACACGCCCGACGCACCCGGCGCATTGTTGCCGCCCATCCATGTCCATCGGCTGGCGGCGCCGGGCGTGGGCGTGGAACCGGACGTGGAACCGGGCGTGCTGCTTGCCTTCCCGCCACAGGCTGTGAGGAGAAGGGGAATCGAGAGAGCGAAGATCACAGGCAAGCCCAACAGCGCGGCAGACCCTTTCTTGAAAGAAAGACGCGACGCGAACATGTAAAACACCTCATGTAACTCGTAGATATTGGAAACTACGGGTGGTGGACGATCCATATCTGGATTGGGAAGCAGTTTTAGGAAAAATATTCCTAGCGGGTGCTCCATTCAAGCCTTCTTTTGGCTTGAATGGGCCGTCGAATCATTCTGGGAGTGTCGTGCAACTCTCAGGCCTAAAAAGCGAGACCTGGGGCACCCGGCGACGCACGAAGGGCGAGGTCGCCGCGTTGCTACTGTCTTAATCCGCCCAGCGAAACTTCCATGCCTGCGCGGAAATTAAACGGCAGCGCGGGATATCCAATCACCTGCTGGTAGTGCTGGCTGAGCAGGTTATCCATTATGGTGTAGCCATAGATGCGATGGCTGATCTGATAGCTGCCGGAGAAACCAAAGTTCTGATAGCCAGGGTCAAGGTTATGGTTGGGTAGTAACAGCGTATTGCCGCCATTGGCATCCAGCAGGAATGTGCTGTCGTCGCGCCGCCCCATGATGGTTGCTGTTACCGTGCCATACCATTTTGGATGCGCGTAGGTGAAGGAGAAGAACCCATTCTGCGGAGCGCGACGGAAGGGACGCTGTCCCACCAGCGGCGAATACGCTCCAATTGGAACGTTGGGGATATTCGGGTTGGTGGAAGGAGACATATTGTCGCTGGAGAAGGATCGCTGCACGACAGCGTGCGTGTAGGTGTAGCCACCGCGCGCGTACATGTTGTTGGTGATGTGGTAGTTCATGCTGCTTTCAAATCCTTGCGCGCTGAAGCTAAGCGAATTGATGTACGCGCCAAAGGAGGTGGAGGCAATCGTCTGCTCTGCCGCAGGGGGAACACCGAGTTGCAGCAGCGCGGGCGCATCGACAAATTCAATCTGATTGCCGAATTCATTATGGAAATATCCGGCGTGCAGCATCGCTTTACTGCTGAAGAGTTGCTGATCCATGCCCCCTTGATAGGTGCGTGTCGTCTGTGCGCCGACGGGGGTGATGCCATCTTGCGCGATCAACTGCTGTCCGTTGGGCAATGAGGCCAGCACGCCGTAGATGGAGCCACGCTGCTCGGCAATCGTTGGTTCCAGAATGCCCTGCGCGTAGTTGAGGCGAGCCTTTGTTCCTGTTAGCCAGCCAGACGACGATGGCTTTCTCAGATAATACGCAACACTGGCTCGTGGAGTTGGAGCAAATCCAAAAACGGAGTAGTCGGCCAGATCGGTACCGCCGTTGTAGTAGAAACGACTGCCCAGATTTCCAGATGCCTGCATGATGTAGTCAAAGTTGCCGCGATCCGCAAACTGCGGAACGTAGTCGTAGGCCGTATCGCCGCGCTCCGATTCATAGTGGAAGGAGCCAAGCAGAACCAGCTTAGGGTTGACCGTGTAATCTGATTCGCCATAAAATGCGTCGCGATTGGTCAGGATGCTGTACGTGCCGGGAAAGGTAAAATTTGGGCAGTTATAAAACGCCTGGCCGCTGGCGGAGTAACCATTTCCGCCTTTGATGGTGACCGGCAATCCCAAATACTCCTGCGTGATGCCGCAGTTGTTGACCGCGTTGGGATTGTTGACCAGCAGCCCTACCGGGTAGGGATCGGTGTTGAGCGAGCGCAGCCGCACCAAGCCGTACTGCGCCTGTATATGCATTGCGGCAGAGTGCTGCTCTTCCAGCGTCACGCTGCCGTAAAGATCATGCTCGGCCAGATTTTGCGAATCGGGAATGCCATAGAACAGCAGCGCGTTTGGCTCTCCGCTGGCTGCGGCTACGCGACGCACCGTGGCGCGCATGTGCATATGCGGCGTGAGGGCGTATCCGAAATTTCCCGCGAAGGTGCCATTGTGGAAGCTGCTGTTGGGGTAGCTGTTGCCGGTATCGAAGCGGGCGAAGTCCGCATAGTAATCGGCGCGGTTGCGCACGCCGCCCAGCGAACCCTCCTGCCGATAGGTGCCGAAATTTCCACCGTCAATCATGTAGGTAAGCAGCGGCCTCGGCGTGGTTCCGCGTGTTGTTGTCAAATTGATAATGCCTGCGGATGCTCCCGCGCCGTACAAGGAGCTGTCTGGCCCGCGAAAAATTTCCACTCCGTTGATGCCATTCGACGACAGATAGGCAAAATTGACCGCGCCGCCAATGTCGTTGATCGGAATGCCGTCCAGCATCACGTCTGTGGCGTCGGAGTTTCCGCCCAGCTCAAATAGAGATGTCTGCGCGCCGCGCTGTCCCGTAGTGGAAAACTGCAAGCCATCGACCAGCCGCAGCATGTCCTGAATATCCTGCGTGTGCAGATAGAGCGTCGGATCCAGCACCGTTACCGATGCGCTGGTCTGCGACTGTGGCGTGGGCATCCCGTTCGCTGTGACGGTTACATTCTGGGCCAGACTGCCCATCTGCATTATCATGTCCTGATACGCTGGCGCTGCGGCGGAGACATAGAGTTCATGGCTGTACGTTGGGTTGAATCCGCTTGCGATCACGCGTACCGCATAGCGTCCGGGCTGGGCCGTCGTAAGGGCATACATTCCCCGGTCATCGGTATAGGTGAATGCGACGACCTGGCTTGCGTTCAGAGTTACAAGCTCCACGCGGGCGTGCGAGACGGCTGCGCCCAAAGGGTCTGTTACCGTGCCACGCACGGCGGATTGGGCTGCGCATATCGGCGATGCCAGATACAACAGAGCGACAACAAAAAATAAGCGTGTAAAGTTCAATGCAAAGAAACGTGACATAAAAATCCCCCTCGGATCGTGCATCGCAGAGCCGGTCTCCTGACTTGCGCATCGACGGGCAGGGACACCTTCCCAGAAGCACATTCGGAATGCCTCCAGTGGCTGCACATGTCTGTCAAACATGGCTTGTCCAGCTCTCCGCGCTTACAGTTACGGGGTAGTGGCGGATTTGCACCGCGCTTCCCGAACACTCTGCGGTTCAAAGTAAACTGCTCCCGCAACTCCGGCCCCGGCTGCAATCCTCCGGCGACAGATTTCAGGAAGCAAACATAACGGGAATAACAGTGCATCGCTGCGACCCTCTACTGCGAACGCAGCAGAGCAAACGCGCTCCCCGGCCCTCCCATCGGAACCGAAGACTGCATGGAAGTGACCTCTGGCCGGTCTCCTGACTTGCGTATCAACGGGCGGGAACGCCTTCCCGGAAGCCTTACAATCTGCTTCCAGTGGCTGCCATATTGGCCTGTTCCCAACCCTCCACGCTTACAGTTACGGGGTAGTGGCGGACTCGCACCGCGCTTCCCGAACACCGGAGGCTGTCGAAATTATATGGCGCAACAGAAAAAATGTCATCCCGAACGCAGGCCAGCCCGGATGCAGGCCAGCCCGGACGACTCAATTGCAGGACTACTTTTTGATGCGATGGGCGATGATCTGACTCTTCACCTTGTCATACGCATCCTGCGGCAGAATGCCACGAGTCAGCAGTTGCCGCTTTGAAGTGTAGGGGCGACCTCCAATGATGCGCTTCGCATACACCTCGCCCATGCCGGGAATGGCCTGCAACTGGGCGGCACTGGCGGTGTTGATGTCGATCAGATTCGCCTTGGCGTGTCGTGTTGAGGTGGGGTTGCTCTGCGTCGTGGTATCGCTTGCGGCAAGCATCGGCGAAAAAGCCGTCAGCCCCAGAATCAGGCTCAACCCTACACTCAAAAGAATTTTCCTCCGCTGCATCGTGTCTCCTCCCGATTTTTTCTTGATCGTCATGCTGCACACAACTTGCAGGCATCTTTCCCATGATCGTAGCGCAATCTGAGCATGTCCGTCCCTTTCCACGCAATCGGGTTTCTGGACAGGCTTTTGGAAATAAGCAGAGTGCGGCAACCTTCAAAGCTGGGGAGAGCATCTCACCTGCTGTAGTGTGCAGCCAGAACGCAAAGGAGAACCCGCAATGTTGTGGACCATTTTCGTAGTCCTTCTCATTATGTGGCTGCTTGGATTTATCGGCTTCCATGTACTCGGCGCGTATATCCACATCCTCTTGTTGATTGCGGTGGTGGTGTTGATTATCGCGCTCATCGACGGCGGTCGCGGCAGAGCCTTGTGATTCCAAAGTTGCAGGGGTGGGAATCGCGCGTACCTAACGGACATAACCAGTGCTTTCGGCGTTTGCCGCAGCCGCTGCAGATTTCAAGTGGAGGAACTTTATGAATAAGGATCAGATTTCAGGAAAAGCGGATCAGGCCATTGGCAAGGTCAAGCAGAATGTTGGCGAGGCTGTTGGCAATCAAAAACTGGCCAACAATGGTGTTGCCGATCAAGTGAAAGGCGCGGTCAAGGAAACCTGGGGAAATGTAAAAGAGGTCGCCGGGGAGATTTCCAAGGATCATCAGGAGCACGCGGAAGGACGCGCGCGCGATATGCGCGAGAACATTTCGCACACGACTGGAGATGTGAAGGATCATGTCCAGGCCAAGATCAACGCAACCAGAGAAGAGCATCAAGCCGAGGAAGAGCATCGGCTCGTATGAGCCAGCGGCAGTAAGAAGAAATAGCTCTCCGACAGCAGTCGGAGAGCTATTTCTTTTTGCGGTATTGGATACTTCCAGCCGGGAGAACGAAATGCGTTGAGATTCTCCTACGCTGGGGCGTAGACGGCGTAGCCACGCGGTGGGGCGGGGAACTCGCTGTTGCCGTGTGCATCCGTGATGCGCTCTGTGGGTGTGGCTGTGTCGTGGCCATCCCAGGCCACGGGGACGAATTTCTGTTTCTTCCACTTTGTTTTCACGCTGGTTCCGCTCCACTTGTCTCCCAGGTTGTTCAGCACATAAATCAGCCCGGATTTCTGCACGGTGTCATCGCGGTAGCCAGCGCGCTGCATGATGTAAAGGTCTGGGTCAGCGTGGAGGATTGCTGAATCGCCTCCGGCATGTCTCTGGTGCGCGGCGATCAGAGCGTCGATGCCATTCGGAGTGCCAGCGCGGGCCAGATTGTTGTTGTAGTAGTCGTACCAGAAGACGCAAGGGTAGCCCTCATGCACCAGAATGTAGGAGTAGGCCAGCATCTTGTCATTCACGATGGTGTTGTCATCGTTCGCGGGATTGCTGTTGTTGTTCGTGCTGGCGGTGCTGCCCATGTCGTGGTTGTCCACAAAGGTGACGGCGCGCATGGGGCGGTTGGTAACGATGGCTCCGTTGTCGGTCAGGTTACGCAGATCGTACTTGAGCGTGTCGCAGACATCCTTGAGCTTGTAGCGCAAGGGAAAGTCGAAGGCGGCCACCTGGTTATCTGAGAAGCTGTTCACATGGTCAAGCCACTGGGCGATGCTTTCGCCGTCCTCCCAATACTCGCCGACCACGAAGGGACTGAACTCCTTGCCATCCTGGACGTAGCGATACTTGGCGATGGTGCCAACCATCCATGCGCCATAGCCTTTGACAAAATCGAAGCGAAAGCCAGCAAAGCCAAGCTCCTCGATAATCATCTGCGCGTATTCCATGATGGAAGCGTAGACGAGTGGGTTGCGGTGGCACAGGTGTGGAAAGCCCGCATACAATTCTCCCTCCAATACGGCTTCATATCGGCTGGGATGGAAGCAGTTCCAGTCGCGTGGGAAGCGACCACTTTTCGGATGGAATTTTGTCCAGCGTTTCTGGCCGTCGAGGGGGTTGGTCTCCTCTTCGTCCCCGCCGGAGTTGTGGTTGATAATCATATCCGCATAGCAACCTATGCCATTGGCGCGCGCTTTCTGAATCAGAGCTTCCAGTTCGGCGCGATTGCCAAACCAGGTCTTGACGCCGCCCTTCTGGTCAAAGTCGCCAAGATCGAAATAGTCATACGGGTCATAGCCCATTGACCGATTGCTGGCGGCCTTCGAGATGGGCGGCAGCCAAAGCGCGTCAAAACCAGCCTTTGCAAGGTCGGGGACATGTTCAGCTACAAAGTTCCACCAGGTGTGCTCCTGTTTTTCTTTTGCGGGACAGTCCCAGTAAAACGCCTGCAACATTACGCTCATACTTACTCCTCTTATTTGGGGTTTGGCAGAAAGGAAAAACCAGAAAACCAAGTGCAGCAAGTGAGGTGAGATGCAAAAAATTCCGTGAAAGCAGTATATCGCGCAGCACATTTGCGCAAAGAAACCTGACGCGCAGAATCATGGATGGATGCGTGCTGCATCGCAGGGTCTGCTGTGTGGTGCCGCATGATCCCTGCCTGTGGCGGAAATCGTGATGTATGTGTGTGTCCTTTCCACATCGTTAAAAATCGGTGACGATGCTAACCCCTGGACATCGATCTTCGTCCAACCCTGTGTGAGACCGTCTGAGAATCGAGAGCCGGGCATCGCGAAACAACGAAGGTAAATGTCTGGAGTTTTGCATGCACTCTTGCTTAGACGTAAAAACCAACACAAAGGCACCCAAATATATGCTTAAACATACGACGAAATGGTTGAAACCCTTGGCATTCTCTGGCATTTTAGCCGTGGGAACTTCATTTGCCATAGCCCAAGCCCCAACTTCTCAAAGCCCAAGCGCGCCTGCGGCGGGAGCTTCTGCAGGCCAGCAACAAATTAAGCAGGATCGCAAGCAGCTTCGCGCGGACGTGCGGCAGTACGGGAAAAAGAGTCCACAAGCCAAAGCGGATCGCCGCAAGCTGCGGCAGGATCGTCGCAGTCAATCCGGGGGATGAGAGCCAGGACGCCATTCGGATACTGAGCGCGCCATCCTTGTCGCAACCAGGATGGCGCACACAGGAAACCACATTTCGCAGCCTCCATATTTCATCCACTGACCAGCACGCCGGACGATTTTTTTGTTTTCTGTAATGATGAGTGCGAGGGCTTTTTTGCATCATGCGTCGTGTTGGTTTTCTGTTTCTGTTGTCTTTCGTCATGCTGTACGCAGGCACGGCGCTCGCGCAAAACAATTATGAGATTCAGGTCTATCCTTCCGAGACCATCGCTCCCAAAACACTGCTGACTGAACTGCACAGCAACTACACCGTCGAGGGCACCACCACCACGCAATACGGCATGTTGCCCACACAGGGGCAGGAGCATGAAACCATCGAGCTGACCCAGGGTCTCACCGATTGGTCGGAGTTGGGTTTTTACATTTTTACCGAGGAACGAGGGAGTACGGGGGTGCAATGGGTCGGCGACCATATTCGCCCGCGCGTCCGCGTTCCAACGCGCTGGCATTGGCCGGTTGGTGTCAGCCTCTCGAATGAAATTGGCTACGCGCGGCCAGAGTTTGCCAATCCCACATGGTCTTGGCAGATCATGCCCATTTTCGATCAAACGCTTGGGAAGTGGTACTGGTCAGTGAATACGACGATGGATTGGGGCATTCATCCTGTGCCGCCGCCGTCGAACTTCACTCCGCAGCAGCGGCAAACGTATTATCGCGATGTCTCGCCTGGGGGTCTGACCTTTGGCCCGGCGGCTACCGTGACCTATCAGCCGGACAAGTATTACAACGTGGGCATCGAATACTACGGCTACTATGGGCAGTTCGGAGAATTTGTTTCGCTGCACAATCAGCAGCAGCAATTTTTCCCCGTGGTGAACCTCTTTGTTTCGCCGAAGTGGGAGATCAACGTCGGCGCAGGCTGGGGGGCGACCGCCGGAACCGATCATCTGATTGTGAAATGTATTCTTGGTCACTACTTCAACTGGGGCCATTCCAAATAACGAGGCGAATCAACGTAGCGAAGAAAATCAACGAGATTGTTCTCGGTGGGTTGATTGCCGCTCCTCGTTCTTGACAGATAATAATAATTATTATCTAATATAGTTTCATGGATGCGAAGATTTCCACTTCGTTTCGGGAACTCTGCGGTCGGCATGGGCTGGCGGTGACGCATCAGCGCCAGGTTCTTTATGAGGCCATGCAGCGGATGCACGGCCATCCCAGCCCGGAGGATGTCTATCATCGCGTGCGCAAGCGGATTCCTTCCATCTCCCTTGCAACGGTTTATAAGAACATTCATCTGTTTGTAGAAAGCGGGATTTTGCGCGAGGTCAGCCTGCACCACGGCTCCCTGCGCGTGGAGAGAAATGAGCATCCGCATCATCACTTGATTTGTACGGAGTGCAAATCGATTGCGGATGTTGATGCAAAATTTTTCGGCTTGGCGGCCAAGCCACGCAAGCTGCCGGAAGGTTTTCTCGTCGAACGTTACGTTGTGGACATTCTGGGACGGTGCAAGTCCTGCCAGACGCAGACATTGAAAGCATAAGGGTCAAACAGATTTTTAACATAACAACAAAAGGAGTATGACATGCTTGGAGTAGGAGAGAAATTTCCAGATTTTTCCGTTACCGCAACCGTGAGCCGGGACAAAGACAAGGCATTTGAAATCATTACCGGCAAGAGCTATCCCGGCAAGTGGAAGGTTGTCTTCTTCTGGCCGAAGGACTTTACCTTCGTCTGCCCGACGGAGATTGCCGCCTTTGGAAAGCTGAACAGCGAATTTCAAGCGCGCGACGCGCAGTTGCTCGGTGGCAGCGTGGATTCAGAGTTCGTCCACCTGGCGTGGCGCAACAACCATGAGGATTTGAAGAACCTGCCTTTCCCCATGCTTGCCGATGTGAAGCGTGATTTGTGCGAGCAGTTGGGCATTCTCGATCCCAATGCGGGCGTGGCGCAACGCGCAACCTTCATTGTGGACACGGAAAACATTATTCGCTTTGTGTATGTCACCGATCTGTCGGTGGGGCGCAATCCGCAGGAGGTTTTGCGTGTGCTGGATGCCTTGCAGACCGATGAACTTTGTCCCTGCAACTGGCATAAGGGTGAGGCAACGCTGACGGTGTAAGCGTAATCGCCTGGGGGGCAGGAAATTCGCACCCTACATTTGGAAGGTGCGCGAAGCGTAGAAAATGCAACCCAGGTTTCAAAAAAAAGCGAGACCTGGGGCACCCACTTTGTGAGGCTTTGCGCTCTCGTCATTCTTCCCTGAACTGAGCAGAACATCTCGGAGATGTACATGGCATTGGACATATTGATTCAGGGACTACCGGACTACGCGAAGGATTTGAAGCTGAATTATTCGACCCTGATCGGCCAGAATACCGAGCTGACGCCGTCGCAACTTTGGGGATCGGCGCTGGTGAGCGCGATGGCCACGCGCCAGCCTGCGCTGACCCAGGCAGTAATGGCTGCCGCCGCCGGGCATCTCTCCGGGCCAACGATGGAAGCGGTAAAGACGGCGGGCGCGATCATGGGCATGAACAACATTTTTTATCGCTTTCATCACCTGACGAAAAATGAAAAATACGCCACCATGCCAGCGCGTCTGCGCATGAATGGTATTCGCGCGCATGGAGCGGATCCCGTGGATTTTGAATTGTGGTGTCTGGCTGCCTCTGCGGTGAACGGCTGCGGAAAATGCCTGGATGCGCATGAGCAGGTGTTACGGCAGAAGGGTATGACGGAAGAGACGATCCTCGCCGCCGTGCGGATCGCAGCGCTGATTCACGCCGTGGGTGCCGTTTTGGACGCGGAACACGCCCCGGTGCCGGAAGCAGTGACTGCCGGGTAGCTTTCCCCAAATTTGGAAGGTTTTTCTGCAATGCGACGGAAGGAGTCGTACACTTGGAGTGCGCCTGTTTCAAGCGGCATGGGCGGAGATGCACACTCCATTTGCAGGTCGGTTCATTATGCGTAGATCCGTTGTGATTCGTCTCTCCCTTTTTCTTCTCCTGCTTGCTGTTCTGCCGGGGATGACGGGCTGCAATGGATTTTTCGTCCCGGTGTGCGTGGAGACGGATACCTGTCCAGCGACTGGCACGAGCGCCTCCGGGGTGCCCGTAGTGACCAGCATCAGTCCAACGTTCGGCCCGATTGGCGGCGGAACCGCAGTGACCATCTTTGGGACGAACTTCGCCAGCGGTGCCATCGTGGACTTTGGGAATACGCAGGGTAATGTCACCGCGATCTCGCTAACAAGCATCTCGGTGACTACGCCAGCAGCGAGCAGCGGCGGCGCGGTAAACGTCACGGTGACAACATCGGGTGGTACCAGCACCGGTAGCGTACAGTTCACCTATAGCACGGCGGCGGGGATAAGACACTCACCGTTCTCTTCAAGTCTCCGGCTACGCTGAAGGCGGCACGCAGCATGATTGCGACCGCTGGGCGGATTCCCCTGATTTTGGAAGGTTTTTCTGCAATGCGACGGAAGGCATCGTACACTTGGAGTGCGCCTGTTTCAAGCGGCATGGGCGGAGATGCACACTCCATTTGCAGGTCGGTTCCTTATGCGTAGATCCGTTGTGATTCGTCTCTCCCTTCTTCTCCTGCTTGCTGTTCTGCCGGGGATGACGGGCTGCAATGGATTTTTCGTCCCGGTGTGCGTGGAGACGGACACCTGTCCCGCGACCGCCACCGGAGTGCCAACAGTGACCAGCATTAGTCCGACGGGCGGCCCGGTCGCGGGTGGAACTTCAGTGACCATTACGGGGACGAACCTTACCGGGGCAACAGCGATTACATTTGGCAGCGCGGCTGCGACCAGCGCCACTGTCAACTCGGCGGGAACGCAGATCGTGGTGATCTCGCCAGCCGTGAGCAGCAGCGGCACGGTAAACGTCACCGTGACAACACCGGGCGGCACCAGTGCAACCAGCAGCGCAAGCCAGTTCACTTATGGCTCGGCGGCGGCAAGCTACATCTACGTCGCCAATGGGACTGCCAGCACGCTTACTGCCCTGTCACTCAGTTCCGGGACGCTCACCGCTCTTTCCGGGTCGCCGTATACGCCGCCGGGGTCGGCGGCACCCAGCGCGATTGCGACCACGCCCAAGGGATCGTTGCTGTATGTTGCCAGTTCCTCTGGCGATGTTTATGTGTATACCGTTGGCACGAATGGCGCGCTCACCGTGGGCAACAGTGGCAATTCGGTTGCATACGTAGGTTTAACGCCTGCTTACATGACGATTGACACGACCGGCACTTGGCTATTCATCATTTCCAACTCAGCTCCAGAAATGTTTGAATATCAAATCAATCCCACCACCGGGGCACTGACAGCTCCTGCAGGAAATCCGACATCCAAGGTTACGCTTAGCAGTAATCCTGCGCAGATATATGTAACGCCCAACAATCAGTACGTCTACGTTGGCGAGGATCCCAGCCCATCAGGTTCGAGCGGCGGCGGTACGGATGTATTTACTCTGGATGCAACCAATGGCGCACTCAGCAATCCGGGGCATCCGGTCACGGCGAAGAATCCATCATCTGGTGGAGACAATGCCATCAGCTCCGATGCCAACTCCAAATTTCTTTTTGTAGGAGAAACCGACAGCGGAAGCAACGGGAGCAGCGGGGTGCGGGTCTTCAATATCGGTACAGGTGGCAGCGTGACGGAGGTTACGGGATCCCCGTTTACTACAGGTCTTTACCTTGACCCGGTCGCCATCGCGATGGATCCCACCAATGCGTACGTCTATGTCGCCAGTCATGCCTCCAATAACATCACGGGATATTCGCTTGGTTCGACGGGCGCGTTAACGCTGCTGAGCACCTCGCCCTTTACGGCTGGATCCGCTCTTGCTGCCATGTCCCTGGACGCGACCAAACAGTACATGGTGGTGATTGCTTCCAACGGAAATCCAGATTTGCAGGTCTTCAGTTTTGATGCGACCAGCCCGGGCAAATTGGATCCAATCGCCAATTCAGCCACGGGAACCACCCCGATTTCAATGGCTGTCGCCCAGTAAGTGGGGGGTGTGCAGTGGAGGATTCCCGGTTGTCAACAGGTCATGGCGTTGTCCGGCGCGCGTGGGTCTTATATCCGGCGCACATTCGCTTTTGTCGTTCCATCTCCACGGGATTTTGCGTTACGGCTCTGCTCACGGTTTTCATTCCGCTGGTGGGATGCAGTCATCTGCATTTGCATTCGCGCCCGAAGGCGGAATATGTCTATGTCGCCACACGGCAACCCATCTTTCTGCGTGACCGCGTAGCAACGGTTTCCAACCACACAGCGCAGGTGCGCAACGGAGAACGCCTGCAAGTGCTGGAGCACATGCGTCGCTTTTTGAAGGTGCAGACGGCGCAGGGAGTCGTGGGCTGGGTGGAAGAAGCTTCCGTACTCAATGCAGCGGGCTACAACAGTTTTCTCGCTTTGCGGGCGCAGCATGAGCGCGATCCTGTCATCAGCCATGTTGTGCTGCGCAATGACATGTACATGCACCTGGCTCCGGGAGTGAAGACGGAGCATTTTTACCTGATTCCCGCCAATACCAGGCTGGAGATGCTGGCGCGTGCCTCGGTTCCAAAAGCGGGCGGCGGCATCGTTCCGCAGGCTGCATCCACTGCAAAGCCGCAGCACGGAACGAGGCGGCGCAAGAGATTGGCGCAGGGAAGTGGCACATCGGACGTTTTGATGTCTGCCGTGCCGATGGAAGACTGGTGGCTGGTGCGGGACAGCGCAGGCCATACGGGATGGATGCAGTCGCGGCAGTTGGACGTCGATATCCCCGACGACATTGCGCAGTACGCCGAAGGCCAGCGCATGGTGGGAGCGTATGTGCTGCGCATGGTCAGCGATCCGGCATCGGGCAGGCCCGGCGGACAGGTGCCGGAGTATGTGACCATCCTGACCCCATACAAAGACGGGCTGCCGTATGACTTTGATCAGGTGCGCGTTTTTACCTGGGATACCAGGCATCATCGCTATGGAACGGCCTTTCGGCAACGCAATCTTGTTGGATATTTTCCGGTAACGGTTGGGCAGCAGAATTTTGGCAGCGGATTGGAGCCGATCTTTTCCATTCGAGTTGCGACTGGCCAGAGCGTGGGAACGAATGCTGGTGCTGTGCCGACCGAAACCCTGACGTATCGGCTGGAAGGAAATATCGTGCGCCGCGTGCTTCCGCCGGGAGGCAAGGCGGCAGCAATTTCACAGGGGGCCAGACAGAAACAGCATCGCGTCCACAGCGCAAGCTAGCCTTAGCTGAAAAATTCGGCGATGGTCGCCACCACACAGGCTTGTTCCTCGGCGGTGAGTTCGGGGAAGATCGGCAGAGCGAGCACCTCCCGCGCCGCGCGTTCGCTCTCTGGCAGATCGCCCTCTTGGTAGCCAAGGGTCGCCAGACAGGGCTGCAAATGCAGAGGGACGGGGTAGTAGATTTCCGAACCGATGCTTCGCTCTGTTAAAAATGCTTTCAGCGCATCGCGCCGAGTGGCGCGAATCACATATTGATGGAAGATATGCGTGCCGCGTGGATCGGTGCGGGGAAGTACAACGCCATGCTGCGGATATGGCCCCGCTTCAGCCAGTCCGCTCTGGCGAAAGAGCTGATCGTAGCTGGCAGCGCGTTCCCGGCGCTGCTGATTCCAAACTTTAATGTGGCGGAGTTTGACCAATAAAATCGCAGCCTGCAAGGTGTCGAGCCGGCTGTTCCAGCCCACCTCTTCGTGATAGTAGCGTTCGCGCATCCCGTGAACGCGCAAGGAGCGAATGCGCTCGGCCATTTGCTGGTTGTCCGTTGTCACCATGCCCGCATCGCCGTAGGCTCCCAGATTTTTCGTGGGATAGAAGCTAAACGCGGCCAGGTCGCCGAGGCTTCCAGCAGGCAGGCCCTGCCAGGTCGCGCCAAAGGCTTGGGCGGCATCTTCGATCAGGAGACAACCATGCTCCTGCCGCAGGGCATGAAAGGCATCCCAGTCGGCGCATTGGCCAAAGAGATGGACGGGGAGAATGGCGCGTATCTCCGGGCGCTGGCTGGACTGGAGTACCTCCTGGGCCGCGCCGGGATCAAGGTTGTAGGTGTAGGGATCAATATCGGCCAGCACGGGGTCGGCCCCGCAGCGAAGGATGGAGCTGACGGTGGCGAAGAAGCTGAATGGCGTGGTCAGAACGCGATCCCCTGAGCCGATGCCGACCGATGCCAGCGCCAGCCAGAGCGCATCGGTTCCAGAGGCGCATCCAATGGCGTGGCTGGTTCCGCAAAAAGCTGCCGCCTCGGTTTCAAACTGCTGAACTTCTTTTCCTAAAATGAAGCGCTGGCTGGCGCAGACGCGCTCAATTGCGGTCAGAACCTCCTCGCGCAATCGTCGATATTGGCGGGAAAAATCTGACATCGGAACCGCGATGGATCTCTTCGGCGCCGACAATACATCCGGGGGTATGTTCGCATCCATATCCATTGAGATGCTAGCACTTTCATCCGGGTGTCTGGCGGAAGCGCATTCGCTTTTCGCTGCGCGGGGAAGGATACAACTGCGATCCCTCCGATTTGAAAGAATTTTCAGAGCGACGTATGGTAGGAATATCCCGATGGCAGTCGGGTCATTGGATTTACTTGCACGGCTTTCAACTGCGGAACGCTGCCAGACTCCCGGTTGGATGGGTTCGTTAACAATAAAACAGAAAAGTATGGGGGTGGAAAATGGAACCGAAAACTGCTCAGAATATTCAGGACACATTTTTGAATACGGTTCGCAAGGATAAGTCCCAGGTCACCGTTTATCTGGTGAGCGGTGTTAAGCTTGCGGGGCGCATCCGATCCTTCGACAAGTATTCCGTACTACTGGAAAACAATAATCAGGAGCAGTTGATTTTTAAGCACGCCATTTCCACTGTGGTCGGAAGCCGCTCCGTGTTTGCCGGGGATTTTCGACATGGTGGAACCCATGCGCCCACGCATACGGTTCCATCCGCCACAGCTTCTGCCTCTGGGACAGCGGCGGCAACTACCACCTCCAGAGAGACATCTCCTGCTTCGGATGTCTAAATTTGGGCCGCCGCATCCAGAACGCGTCGTCCTGGTCTGTTGCGATTTTCCTGCACATGCGCAACGCAATGGGATCACCCCTGCCGTGAAGCAGGCGCGTGCCGCTGCAGCGGTCGGAGCGCCTTCTGCCGACGATGTTTTTGCCGCCAATGTGTCGGAGTTTCGCGAACTGGTTGCCAGCTCCGGGGCCGTGGTTGTGGATGTGGTCGCGCAGCGTCGGGATCGCCCTGACCCGGCGACGATGGTGGGTAAGGGCAAGCTGTTGGAGATTGCCGCGCTGGTGGAATCCAGCCAGGCGAATGTTGTTGTGTTTCAGCCCGACCTGACGCCCTCGCAGTTGCGCGAGTTGGAAGAGTCGTTGCCCTGTCGCGTGATTGATCGAACACAGCTTATCCTGGACATTTTTGCCGCCCATGCCCGCACCCGCGAAGGACAGTTGCAGGTGGAGTTGGCGCAACTGGAATACCTGCTGCCGCGATTGACGGGACGCGGGCGCGCCCTGTCGCAACTGGGCGGCGGCATCGGAACGCGCGGCCCCGGAGAAACGCAGCTTGAAACGGATCGACGCAAGATTGGCCGCAGCATTCTGCAACTGAAAAAGCGGCTGGAAGCGGTGCGCCGCACGCGACGACAGCAGCGGCGGCACCGCGCTTCAGTTCCACTGCCGACGGTGGCGCTGGTCGGCTATACCAACGCGGGAAAAAGCACGCTCTTCAACGCTTTGACGCAGGCGGGGGTGGTGGCATCCTCGCGCATGTTCGCCACGCTTGATCCCACGCTGCGTCAGATACGGCTTCCCTCGCGGCGCAAGGTTCTGCTCTCCGATACCGTCGGTTTTATTCGCGCGCTGCCGCCCACGCTGGTCAATGCCTTTCGCGCCACGCTGGAGGAGGTGCAGGAGGCCGAAGTTCTGCTGCATGTGATGGACGCGACGAGTCCTTCGTTGGCGATGCATCGCGCAGAGGTGGAAAAAGTTTTGCGCGACTTAAATGTGGACGACAAACCCTGCATTCATGTGATGAACAAGATCGACCTGCTGCCTGCGCCCGACCAGATGAATTTTCTGGCGCATACGGATGCCTTTGCTGTCTCGGCGCGGAATCGCACAGGCCTGGATTTTCTTCTGGCGCAGGTGGATCGCGCGCTCACACTGGCTCCAGAGGCGTCGGATCCGTTGGAGGAGCGCGAACTGAAGATCCCGCAATCGGAGGGATCGGTGCTGTCTGCGTTGGAAGCTGATGCGCTGATGCTCGAAAAAAGATTTGAGAACAATCAGGTGCATGTGCGCGTGCGCGGGCCGGCATCGCTGTTGCATCGGTATCGAAATTTCTGGAGAATAATGGAACTGCCGCAGGAAAAGGAATGAGATTTTCGTGATGCGAATGCGGCGAACATTCCCTCGGAATGTCGTCGAAAACCCTTGAGAAACCGGTGTATTGTTTGACACTCAAAGCAGCGGTTTGTTACAAGTGTAGCTAGGATTCAATCTTGACGAAACGCGCGCGCGGAGCTTCGGGGCGCAGCCACCGAAACAAGGTAAATGAACGATAAGGTAAATGAACGATTTATTGCAGCAGCTTAGCGAACTTGTGCTCGACTCCATGCCGACAATGGCACTGTTTTTGGGCACACTCCTAGCCTATCGCGTATTCGTGCATATTCCATTGACGAAGGCGCTGGCGGAACGTCACCAACGCACGCAGGGGGCAATGGAAAGTGCTGCTGCGGCCATTGCGACTGCGGAGGCGCGCATGACGGAGTATGAGCGGAAGCTCTTTGCCGCTCGCGCCGCAATTCTGCACGCACGGGAAGAACGGCTCCGCATGTTGCAACTGGAATCGGACAAGGCCACGGCGGCCACGCGCCTTGCTGCGCGGTTGCACGTCCTGAATGCGCGGGAAGAGATGGACAGGAGCCTGGAGCAGGCGCAGGTACAGATTCAGGGGTCGATTGAGCAACTTGGCGCGCAGGTGGTCGCCCGTTTGCTTTCCCCAGCCGGGGTCGGCGCAGAGGGGGTACGATGACGGGTTCCGGCAGCGCGCGCGCGCGGTTTGCGTGCGTGGTTTTTGTGGCAGGAATGTTTTGCGGCACGTCGCATTCAGCCGTGGCAGTGCAAGCCAGCGCCGCGCCAACCTCTGGGACTGTCAGCCAGGCACAGATTCAAGCAGACGAAAAGAAGGCGCGCGCCGATGAGCGGCTGGCGCGCAAAGATGAAAAGCTGGCGCGTATTGAGGAATCCAAGGCGCGGGTGGAAGATCGCGCCGTGGAGGAGTTTGCCGCTGAAGACAATGGGGTGAATGTTTATCGACATTCTCCGATGGTGCATACCTTTGCGCGCGTGCTTGGATTGTCGGTGGAGACCACGGCGCGTATTTTTGAATGGCTCAATTTTTTGATCCTTGCGATTGCCGTTCTCTGGTTCGTGATGCGTGCTTTGCCCAAAGCGCTGCGCAGCCGCGCGGAGCGCATCCAGAAAAATCTGCAAGAGGCGCGTCTGGCGACGGAGGATGCCAATCGCAGATTGCAGGATGTGGAGCAGCGCCTGGCGCGGCTGGACACGGAGATTGACAGCCTGAAAAGCCAGGCGGAGCGGGAGACGGTGGCCGACGAGGCTCGCATTCGCGCTTCGATGGAAGAAGAGCAGCAGCGTCTGGTTCGCGCAGCCGAGCAGGAGATTGCCTCCGTAGGCGCGAACGCGCAGCGTCGCCTCAAAACACTGGCGGCAGATTTAATTTTGGAGTATGCCACGCATCATGTTTCTCTGGATGCGGACGAGGATCGCTTTTTGGTGCGGAGCTTCGTTTCCGATCTGGGTGGCACGAGCCGCAGCGCGGGGAGGAATTAGATGGGTGTTTACGCTTCCCGCTACGCGCGCGCGCTGGCTGAGGTCGTACTCGCTGAAGCCTTGAACCCGGAGCAGGTCGAGCAGCAATTGCAGGACTTTGGAGAATTGTTGGCGGGCAGCGCGGAGTTGCAGGAGATGTTTGCCAATCCTTCCGTGATGCTGGAGGCGAAGCTGAAGGTGGTCGATGCCTTGGCGCAGCGGCTTCAGATGCTCCATTCGCTGCGGAATTTTATTGCAGTGCTTTTGCAGAATGATCGCATCGCCGCCTACCCGGAGATTTTCGCGGAGTATCGTCGCGAGATGGATGCGCGCAGAAACATCGGCGAGGCGGAGATTGTCAGCACGCGGGAACTTGACTCGGAAGAACGGGCGGCCTTGGAGGCTCGTGCCGCCGGGCTGACAGGAAAGAATATCCGTGCCGTGTATCGGCAAGACCCTTCGCTGCTGGGAGGGGTGGTTTTGCGTATCGGGACGATCCTGTATGACGGCTCGGTGCGCGGGCATCTCGAAAAATTGCGGCAGCAGCTTGTGGAGAGTTAATCCGCGCTGTCCTGCCAGAGAAGAGAATCTTTGCAACCGTACCCACTTTTTACAACCAGATAAGTGAAATCGATAAACATGGCGCAAATCAAGGCAGACGAAATAACGCAGATTCTGCGAGAGCAGATTGAAAACTTCGAGTCGCGCGTGCGCGTTGACGAAGTTGGCACCATCACCTCCCTCGGCGACGGCATTGCCCGCATTCACGGCCTGGAAAAGATCATGGCCGGGGAACTCATTGAGTTTCCGCACGGCGTGGCTGGGCTGGCGATGAACCTGGAAGAAGACCAGGTGGGCGCGGTGCTGCTCGGCGAGTACACGGAGTTGAAGGAAGGCGATCAGGTCAAGCGTTCTGGAAAAATCATGAGCGTGCCCGTAGGCGACGCCATGATTGGTCGCGTGGTGAATGCGCTCGGCCAGCCGATTGACGACAAGGGGCCAATTGCGACCACGCAATCGCTGCCCATTGAGCGCCTGGCACCGGGCGTGATTGATCGTCAGCCCGTGCGCGAGCCGATGGCCACGGGTTTGAAGGCCATCGACAGCATGATTCCGATTGGCCGGGGCCAGCGCGAACTCATCATCGGCGATCGTCAGACTGGAAAAACCGCCGTCGCGATTGACACCATCATCAACAACGCGAAGAACAATTTAATCTGCGTCTACTGCGCCATCGGGCAGAAGCGTTCTTCCGTGGCGCAGGTGGTGCAGACGCTGACGGAGAATGGCGCGATGGATTATACCGTCGTCGTCGTGGCTTCGGCATCGGAGCCAGCTCCCATGCTCTACGTCGCGCCGTATGCGGCGACCGCCATTGGCGAGTACTTCCGCGACAGCGGACGTCATGCGCTGGTGATCTACGACGATCTCTCCAAGCACGCAACGGCGTATCGTGAAATTTCTCTGCTGCTGCGTCGTCCGCCGGGACGCGAGGCGTACCCGGGCGATGTCTTCTATCTCCACTCGCGGTTGCTGGAGCGCTCCTCCAAGTTGGATCAAAAGCATGGTGGCGGATCGTTGACGGCGCTGCCGATCATCGAAACGCAGGCAGGCGACGTTTCGGCCTACATTCCGACCAACGTGATCTCCATTACGGATGGCCAGATTTATCTGGAGACCGATCTGTTTAACTCCGGCGTGCGCCCGGCGGTGAATGTGGGACTCTCGGTGAGTCGCGTCGGTGGCAGCGCGCAGATCAAAGCTATGCGGCAGGTTGCTGGAACTTTGAAGCTGGACTTGGCGCAGTACCGCGAGCTGGCGGCCTTCGCGCAGTTTGGCAGCGATCTGGACAAGGTGACGCAGAATCAGTTGAATCGCGGCCAGCGTTTGACCGAGTTGCTGAAGCAGCCACAGTTCTCGCCCTTGTCTACGGAGAAGCAGGTCATTTTGATCTATGCCGGAACCAACGGCTTTCTGGATGATCTAAAGGTGGAAGATATTCGCGCCTTTGAGGATGGACTGTACAAATATCTTGACGCGGCGCAGTCGTCATTGCTGACGGATATTGTCACCAAGAAAGCGCTCGACGACGATCTGAAGAGCCGCATTGGAGCCGCGCTGAAAGAGTACAAGCAGAACTTTGCAGCCGAGCGGCAGACAGCCGTAGCGGGCAAGGCATAGGAGCAGGCGCAGCGAGGCATGGCAAACGTTCTCGATTTACGGCGGCGCATCCGCAGCGTGAAAAACACGCGGCAGATTACCAAGGCCATGAAGATGGTCTCGGCGGCCAAGTTGCGCCGCGCCCAGCAGCGCGCAATGGCGGCGCGTCCTTACGCGCAGATGCTGGCCAGTGTGCTGGATTCCCTGGTGCGCCGCGTCGATATTTACGATCCAGAGACGGGGGAGTTGCGGCATCCCTTATTGGTGGCGCGACCAGAGAAGCGCGTTGCCGTTGTTGTCGTCACGGGCGACAAGGGATTTGCCGGAGCCTTCAACATCAACGTGCTGAAGGCGGCGCAGAGTTTTATTGACGCCAGCGAAAGCAGGCAGTTGGAGATTGACATTGAGGCGGTGGGCCGCAAGGGAAGAGATTTTTTGCGCCGCCGTTTTGTCTCGGCTCGCCTTGTGGAGCAGGAACAGCCGGAGCATGTGCAGCAGGCGCGTCAACGACAGGCGCGTGTGGAAGTTACCGGCGATCATCCCGGTATTTTGGAGAAGCTGAGCTTCGACAGGATTGGTCGTTTCGGTCAGGAGTTGGTGACCCGTTACATCGCGCAGGATGTGGACGCGGTCTATATGGTCTTCAACGAATTTCAATCGGTCATCTCGCAGCGCATTGTGGTGGAGCGCATTTTGCCCATCATGGAGATTGGCAAGCATGACATCGCCTCCGCCACCGAGATGGAAGCAGAGGAGCGCGAGCGAATGGCCGGAGCAGCGCGCAGTTCGCAGGTGAGCCTGCAATCCGAGGATACCCGCGAGGCCGATGAGGAAGCGCGCAAGTTTGGCACCGCGCAGGTGGATTACATTTATGAGCAGCCTCCGCGGCAGTTGCTGGCGGAACTGCTGCCTCGCTATGTTTCAACGCAGTTGTATCACGCCATGCTGGAATCCGTGGCTGCCGAGCACGCGGCGCGCATGACAGCAATGGATGCCGCGACCAACAACGCTTCTGACATGATCGATTCCCTGACGCTGATTATGAACCGTGTGCGTCAGGCGGCGATCACAAAAGAAATTATTGAGATCGTCAGCGGTGCGGCTGCAATTTAAGATTCATAACATTTTGGATGGAACAGGAAAAAAGATGGCAGAAAATATTGGACGTGTAATTCAGATCGCAGGCCCGGCAGTCGATGTGCAGTTTGAAGAGGCGAAGATGCCGCTGATCTACACCGCGCTGCGCGTGGTGAGCGAGGGCTTCGACGTGCCCGCGCCCATTGACGTGATTTTGGAAGTGCAGCAGCACCTGGGCGAGGGGCGCGTGCGTTGCGTGGCGATGGAGGCTACTGAAGGCATGGTGCGCGGCATGAAGGCCATTGATACGGGTGGGCCGATCACCGTTCCGGTGGGTCGCGAGACGCTGGGCCGCGTGCTCAACGTCATCGGCAAGCCGGTCGATGAGCTTGGCCCGGTGAACGCCAAGGTTCACATGCCGATTCATCGTCTGGCCCCGGCCTTCGACGAGCAATCGACCAGCGAAGAGATGTTCGAGACTGGAGTGAAGGTCATTGACCTGATCCAGCCATTTTTGAAGGGCGGAAAGATTGGACTCTTCGGTGGCGCAGGCGTCGGCAAGACCGTCATCATTCAGGAACTCATCAACAACGTGGCCAGCAAGCATGGCGGCTTCTCCGTTTTTGCTGGCGTGGGTGAGCGCACCCGCGAGGGCAACGATCTCTGGCTGGAATTTCAGGAGTCCGGCGTTATTGATCTCAAGGATCGCTCGAAGTCCAAAGCCGCGTTGATCTACGGCCAAATGACCGAGCCGCCCGGAGCGCGTCTGCGCGTGGCGCTGACCGCGTTGACGGTTGCCGAGCATTTTCGCGATGAAGAGGGTGCAGACACGCTGCTCTTCATCGACAATATCTTTCGCTTCACGCAGGCTGGTTCTGAGGTTTCGACGCTGCTGGGCCGTATGCCGTCGGCTGTGGGATATCAGCCGAATCTCGCCACAGAAATGGGCGAGTTGCAGGAGCGCATCACCTCCACCAAGAAAGGCTCTGTCACTTCGGTGCAGGCCGTGTACGTGCCTGCGGATGATTTGACCGATCCGGCTCCGGCGACGACCTTTGCTCACTTAGATGCGACCACGGTGCTTTCGCGCCAGCTTTCGGAACTGGGAATTTATCCTGCCGTCGATCCGCTGGCTTCCACGTCGCGCATTCTCTCTCCGCGTGCCGTAGGGCAGGAGCATTACGATGTGGCGCAAGGCGTCAAGCGAATTTTGCAGCGCTATAAAGATTTGCAGGACATCATCGCCATTCTCGGCATCGACGAGCTTTCTGAGGAAGACAAGCTGACCGTCTCTCGCGCGCGCAAGGTGCAGAAGTTTCTTTCGCAGCCCTTCCACGTCGCCGAGCAGTTCACGGGCATTCCCGGAGCTTACGTCAAGATCGCGGACACGGTGCGCAGCTTCAAGGAGATCATCGAAGGCAAGCACGACAGCGTGCCGGAGCAGGCCTTCTATCTGAAGGGCACCATTGAAGACGTGCTGGAAGCAGCGAAGAAACTGCAAGCAGCGTAAGGCGAGGCATTTGGTTCAGCATGGCGGAAGCAACACAAAACGAACTGCGCGTTCGGCTGGTTACGCCGGATCAGGTCTTCATCGACAGCACTGCTGACGCAGTGGAGCTGCCCTCGCGCTCCGGCTATCTGGAGGCGCTCTACGGCCATGCGCCGCTGCTGGCGGAGCTTGGCGCGGGCGAAGTACGGCTGCACGGCGGCAGCGTGGGCGAGCAGCGCTATTTTGTAGCCTGGGGATTTGTGGAAGTCCTGCCGGATCGCGTGACGATTCTGGCGGAAAGCGTCATAAAGCCGGACGCGATCAACACTGCCGAGGCGCAACAGGAACTCGAACGCGGACAAAAAATGTGGAACGAGGCTGGGGAAGAATCCAAGCGCTACAGCGAAGCCAACCGCATCATTCAGGAAGCGGAAGCGCGCATCGCCTCCGCCGCATCGTCCGGGAAGTAACGCTACAAACATTCATCATCCCGACCCCTTCGCTACGCGCAGAATGACTCTCCATTTTTGCGCGGATTTTTTTCTTCCCACCTTGGCAAAGCGAAGGTGGGGGCATGGTAGCATTTTGGGGTCATATTTGCGAAGAAATGTGCTATAACTCCTGACGGATAATGAACAATAAAAACTTTGGAACACATGAGAATAGAACATGCACATTCTTGAACTCTTCGCTGCGGTAGTTGTGCTTACGATCTACACAATATGGAGAATTGCAGCTAGCTATCAAGCTCGCATCCGCTACACCACCGAGATGCCGCCGAAGAACCAGTTATCAAGAAAGATTACTTCGACAAGAATTCACCCTTCCCAACCCCAGCTTGATAATCGCAATGATTCTGATGAAGGCATTTGGGCGGAGTTTTCTGATCCGGCGATGCCGAAAATCAAATCTGGAGATTTTGACGATCCAGTTTTCTTTGCTGCTGCGATGGACGGCGCAATTCATGGGGCCGTATTGTTTCACGCTGTAGCCAGCATTGATCCATCGGTACTACACGCAGTGGAATTTTCTACCGCTGCCCATCTTCACTCACTGCCAACAATGGATACGTATGTGCATGATCATTTCTTTGCGACACCTGTCCAGAGCGCTGATGGATGGTTTGAGCGGCTGACTGGCTATGTTACGGAACAGAAGGCCACTGCAGCACTGCGAGCGATGGGGCACCACGTCGAGGTCGCGCCAGTAGCGAATCAACCGGTATGGGATCTAATCGTGGATGGGAAGCATGTACAAATTAAAGAAGGTCTATCCGGAGTAAGAGAGTTCTTAGCCCAGCATCATGGAATTGACATTTATACCAGCCCAGAAGCGGCGGCTGCAGTAAAGGATCCGCTTGTTCACGGTCTTCAAAGTATAAATTCAGATCACATTCATCAAGTCACACATCAGTCTCTTGAGGGTATGAACGACATCTCCCATCCAGGGTTTCACTTTCCCTGGATCACGATTGTTTTCTCATGCTGGCGGGAAACCAAGCTCTTGTTCGATGAAAAGACGAGCTTGGATCGAGCGGTAAAACACTTGGGAATGGATGCTGCCGGAGTGGGTGTTGGTCTTTGGGCTGGAGCCAAGGCTGGCGCATCGTCTGGGGCATTCTTCGGACCTCACGGTGCGGCGGCTGGAGCATTCCTTGGTGCAATTTTTGGCGCTATTGGAGGGAAAAAGGTTTCCAAGAATCTTCAACATGCACCCTTTCGCGCAGCCAAGGTGTCGTATGACGAAACGGTAGCCAAGGCTCAAACGTCAGTGCAGGAATCTATTGATTCTTCCCGCGCGCAGATATCCGCACTCCAGGAAATATATCAGAAACAATTCTTGGAGGCGAGGAATGCAATCCTGAAAAAGGCTAGGAATGAAATACAGAAGCTTGAAACTACGTTTCAGCAAGGATTACTGAATTTTTATCATGGTTTTCCTCGTTTACTGCGTGAGTTGATCGTACAACTTGACATTGAAGAACAAGAGGTTCTACACGCAATTCCGAATAGGGGTATCTGGGGATTTTTATTTCCTATTGAGTCCGATCATCTGCGGTCAGCGTGGAAGGCATGGTTCCGGCAGGCAAGAAAGTTTATACATAAGGAGAAGCTAAAATTCGAGACAATCGAACCAAGGACGCTCGAATCTCTGCATGGGGCAGTACAGCGTTTTCTCAGGGAATACACATTTGATCTTGCTGACATGGATCAAGAAGTGATTAAACTTGCAAAAAGATTGGATGATAGTCGTAGAAGCTCACAACGTGTACTCATGAACGCTGAGGATGAGACACGAGAAATGCGTGCCCGCCTGATCGAGAGATTTACCGATCAGGTCGCAACTATACACAAGGGAATCGTCGATACGATTCAGCGTTGGAATAAAGAGATTATGGATTGCAAAGCAGTTGTTGAGCGGGAAGGAAAGCCGCTGGGCATTAAATTCTGAGGCGGGTGGCCTAGGTCTCAGCGAGCGAGATTGAGCATGAAATTGGGTGCCCCAGGTCTCGATTTGTCAAGTCCCGATACATGGTTTACAAAGTGTCTCGACACATGCTTTACACTTTCGACTCTGGTTGTGGGGCTTCGATCCAGCGTTCGATGATCGTCGAACGCTG
>JAJZIJ010000072.1 GCA_021810625.1 Acidobacteriota bacterium | reverse complement strand
TCATGAACGTCCATCGCTCCCCACGCCATCCCCGCACCCTCCACGTTTGCGCTTCACTTCGCGCCAAAGTGTAAAGCATCTCCCGGGACGTTGTGTTAAGTATGTCTTGAGACTGTACACTCGATTTCGAGACCTGGGAATCATGAGGGAGTCATTCTGAGGAGTCCGCCAGAGCGGACGACCGAAGAATCCAGAGAATCTTGGCTTCATCTTTGCTGCCATTATTCTCTGGATTCTTCTCTTCGTGTGCTCGCTAACGCGAGCGCCCTTCGCTCAGAATGACTCTCTTTGTAGCACGAAAGTTTTCGATTCCCAGGTCTCAAAATCGAGACCTGGGGCACCCAAATTTTTGTGGTTGCGCGTAAAGAAAAACTACATAGTTGACTCCACAGGCAACCTCTTGATACTCTTGTGAGGTTTGGGACGTATGGCGATTCGCCTGCATGGGAGTTGCCCTGAGGATGCCCGACCCGTTGGATTGAGATCGAAAAAGTTGCGGTGCCGCAGCAAGATGCAGTACAGTAACCGTAGCAGCAGATACATCGGGAATTCAGGTGTTTCTCGTCTTGGGAATCCGCGACACCCTGCCACCAGGCGGGCTATGCGGATCAGAACAGCGAAACGGAACTGGTTTAGCTTTATTCCTCCGGTCACCGTCGCGGGTTCTTACCACGAAGCGTAAGTTTTTCCGGGATTGTTTTCCGGGGTTGTGTTGATGCGTTTGTGCGCGTGTTTATGTATGCGCGGAGCGTGTCTGCGGCAGTCCCGAATAAGATTTGCTTGGGAACAGGGAGAGTTTTAGTGCCTACGTTTAGTCAACTCGTTCGCAAGGGCCGCACGGCTCCTCGCTACAAGACGGCCAGTCCGGCGTTGCAGGGAAGCCCGCAACGGCGCGGTGTTTGCACCCGCGTGTACACGCAGACCCCGAAGAAGCCGAACTCCGCATTGCGCAAGGTCGCGCGCGTTCGCCTGACCAATGGCATTGAAGTCACCACGTACATCCCCGGCATCGGCCACAACCTGCAGGAGCACTCGATTGTGCTGATTCGCGGGGGCCGCGTGAAGGATTTGCCGGGAGTTCGTTACCACGTTGTGCGCGGCTCGCTGGATTCGGTGGGCGTGGCCAACCGCAAGCAGAGTCGCTCCAAGTACGGAGCCAAGCGCCCCAAGGCTGCTGCCGCCAAGTAAGGCTGGCGGTGTTCGATCAAAGTTTAAGAGTTTCGATTTTTAAGGATTTTTGAATCATGCCGAGAAAAGGTCATATTGCGAAGCGGGAGGTTGCTCCCGACCCGGTGTACGGCTCGACGCTGGTCACCAAGTTTGTCAACTCCATGATGTGGGGCGGCAAGAAATCGACTGCGCAGGGCATCTTCTACACCTCCATGCAGAACCTGGAAAAGCGTGGCGGCGGTGAGGAAGCGCTCAAGCTCTTCAAGAAGGCCGTGGAGAATTGCAAACCGCTGCTGGAAGTGAAGACTCGTCGCGTAGGCGGAGCCAACTATCAGGTTCCCATTGAAGTGAACCCGGAGCGGCGCACCTCGCTGGCCATTCGCTGGCTGGTGACGTATGGCCGCGCGCGTGGCGAAAAGGGCATGATCGAAAAGCTGTCCAACGAATTGCTGGATGCGGCCAATGGTCGTGGCGCTGCGATGAAGAAAAAGGAAGATGTCCATCGCATGGCTGAAGCCAACAAGGCATTCGCGCATTATCGCTGGT
Source organism: Acidobacteriota bacterium (assembly GCA_021810625.1). Classification (GTDB taxonomy): domain Bacteria; phylum Acidobacteriota; class Terriglobia; order Terriglobales; family Acidobacteriaceae; genus JAJZIJ01. Next base: position 2,371 of record JAJZIJ010000072.1, on the reverse strand, counting down.
AAGAATCTTTTGCGACTGAAGTAATTAACGCAAGCTTTAACCGTAGGCTATGTGCCTGCAAAGTGAGAAAAGACAGTGCCTCGTCAAGTACCTCTAAATCGTTGCCGCAACATCGGGATCATGGCGCACATTGACGCCGGAAAGACGACGACGACGGAGCGCATCCTGTTTTACACGGGCATTACGCATCGCATTGGCGAAGTGCATGAAGGCACGGCCACGATGGATTACATGGAGCAGGAACAGGAGCGTGGCATTACCATCACCTCCGCCGCGACAACCTGCACCTGGCACGATATTCGCATCAACATTATTGACACTCCCGGCCACGTCGATTTTACGGCGGAGGTGGAGCGCAGTCTGCGCGTGCTCGATGGCGCGGTGGCGCTGTTTGATTCCGTGTCGGGCGTGCAGCCGCAGTCGGAGACGGTCTGGCGGCAGGGCGACAAGTATAAGGTTCCGCGCATCTGCTTTGTGAACAAAATGGACAAGGCGGGCGCGGATTTTGAGTATGTCATCGAGACCATTCGCAAGCGCCTGGGTGCGCGTCCGGTGGCGATTCAGATTCCGATTGGCGCGGAAGCAAAATTCAAAGGTGTTATTGATCTGGTCGAGATGCGCGCGATTCTCTGGCATGACGAGACGATGGGCGCGAAGTACGACGTGGAAGAGATTCCGGCAGACCTGCTGAAGAAGGCCGAAGCCTTCCGTATGCAGTTGATTGAGTCTGTGGCCGAGCACGATGACGAGATGCTCCACCTGTTTCTCGAAGGGGAGACGCCGAGTGCGGCACAACTGAAAACTTCGCTGCGCAGGGCAACCATTGCTATGAAGGTTTTTCCGGTGCTGTGTGGTACGGCGTTCAAGAATAAGGGCGTGCAGACGCTGCTCGATGCGGTCATCGACTACCTGCCCAGCCCAATTGATATTCCTCCCGTGGAAGGGATTGATCCCAGCGATCCATCTGTAACGTTGATCCGCAAGCGCGAAGATTCCGAGCCGTTTTCTGCGCTGGCCTTCAAGTTAATCAACGATCCCTTTGGCAAGCTGAGCTTCATTCGGCTGTACTCCGGCTCCTTGAAAACGGGAGATACGGTTGTCAATCCGCGTACGGGTCGCTCGGAGCGTGTCGGGCGTTTGGTCAAGATGCACGCCAACAAACGCGAAGATATTACAGAGATTTATTCGGGCGACATCTGTGCCTGCGTGGGCATGAAAGAGATCAAGACGGGCGACACGCTCTGCACGCCGCAGGCTCCCATTGCTTTGGGCGCGATTGAATTCCCGGAGCCGGTTATCTCGGTTGCGATTGAGCCGAAGACCAAGGGTGACCAGGAAAAGATGGGCATCGCGTTGAGCCGGCTGGCCGACGAAGACCCAACCTTCAAGGTGCGCACGGATATTGATTCCGGCCAGACCATCATTAGCGGCATGGGCGAGTTGCATCTTGAAATTCTTGTGGATCGCATGAAGCGCGAGCACAAGGTGGAAGCCAATGTTGGTACGCCGCAGGTGGCCTTCCGCGAGACGATTCGCAAGCCTGCCGATGCAGAAGGCAAGTACATCCGACAGACGGGCGGCTCTGGCAACTACGGCCACTGCAAGATCAAGATTGAGCCGAATCCTGGATTGGGCTACGAATTCAGCAACGACATCAAGGGCGGCGTGATTCCCAAGGAATACATCAAGCCCATCGACATGGGCATTCGCGAGGCGCTCGAAGGTGGCATTCTCGCGGGCTACTCGATGATTGACGTAAAGGTTTCGCTGTACGACGGAAGTTATCACGATGTCGATTCCAATGAAATGGCCTTCAAGATTGCCGGATCGCTTGCCATTAAGGAAGCGGCGCGCAAGGCCAATCCCGTGCTGCTGGAGCCGGTGATGGCCGTCGAAGTGACGGTGCCGGAGGAATACATGGGCACGATTATTGGCGATATCAACTCGCGCCGCGGACGCATTGAGGGTGTGGAGCACTCTGGTGGTTCGCAGGTCGTCAAGGCGCATGTGCCCCTAAAGGAAATGTTTAACTACGCGACGTATATGCGCTCCTCGACACAGGGACGCGCCAGCTACTCCATGCACTTTGCGCGGTATGAGGAAGCGCCGCGTGCGGTGAGCGACGAAATTATTGGCCGCAGTCAGAGCAAGTAATTCAGGCAGGCAGCGGTAAGGATGTAGAAAGTTAAGCAACGCGGCATCGCTTTAGTCGATGCTGAAAGCAAGACCCAAACAAACGGAGCGAGAGGGAAAATCATGGCGAAGGAAAAGTTTGACCGGAGCAAGCCGCACGTCAATGTGGGAACGATTGGGCACATCGATCACGGCAAGACGACGCTGACGGCGGCGATCACCAAGGTGTTGTCCAAGC
>JAJZIJ010000005.1 GCA_021810625.1 Acidobacteriota bacterium | reverse complement strand
GGCCAACCGCCCGCTTCCGCGGCCATCCCTTTCCCAGGGTCTGTTTGCTGCACGGCATCGAACATCGGCTAACAAAACCCAACCATCCCTGGACCAACGGGCAGGTAGAACGCATGAACCGTACCATCAAGGAAGCTACGGTGAAGCGTTACTTCTACGACACACATAACCAACTCAAAGCGCACTGGTCCGACTTCATCGCAGCCTACAACTTCGCCCGCAGACTCAAGACTCTCAAAGGACTCACGCCCTACGAGTACCTCTGCAAACTCTGGACACTTACCCCAGACAGATTTACTCTCAACCCAATCCATCAAATACCGGGACTAAACACCTAAGAATCTCTGAACAAGTTCCACTGCCATCCCTCAGGGGCTGGAGCCTCGCGTTGATTGCATATCCTTACGGCGGGATTAAAGTCCCGCCCCTTCAAAACGCCGGCTTGTTCAGAGACTCTCCAGCGCATTTTCTGGCACGAGAGAACATCTTTGGAATATAAGGAGAACAGATCAATCCTCGAATGGAGACAACAAAGTGCCCGACGCGCCGGACGATCCATCCCTTGTCCATCAAGAGACCTCCTGCTCTTTGGTGAGCCGCCGCACATTTCTCGCCGCGTCCTCCTTTGCCCTTGGGAGCGCGTTGGCACCAGGATTGCTGGCCGAGATCAGCGCTGGCGCATCGGTTGGCAGTCACGCCACAACGTCAGCGCGAGAGACTCTGAGCCGCCTGCTTGGAGCGCGCGCAAGCGACTTTGAACTTGCATGGATACCATCGGAAAACCATCACGAAGTGTACGAAATTTCCGCCTCGCAGGGCCGGGTTCGACTTCGGGGTAGCAGCGGCGTTGCGCTGTGTCGCGGCGCGTATGCCTATCTTCGGGAGACCTGCAACGTTATGGTTGCCTGGAGCGGTCAGCATTGCGTGCTGCCAGCCAAGTTCCCGGATTTCGGCGCAAGAAGAGTTCTCTGCCCTTACAAGTTTGTCCAGTATTACAACCCCTGCTCCTTTGGCTATACCACCGCGTTCTGGAATTGGGAGCGCTGGCAACGTGAACTGGATTGGATGGCGCTCCACGGCATTACGATGCCGCTTGCGATGGAGGGACAGGAGGCAATCTGGCAGCGCGTATGGCTGCAAATGGGAGTTGCCCAGGAGGAACTCGACCGTTCTTCCACCGGGCCGGGACATTTGCCGTGGCATCGCATGGGGAACATCGACAATTTTGATGGGCCGTTGCCGCAAGGCTGGATCGAGCAGAAGAAAGAACTCCAGAAAAAAATTCTGGATCGAATGCGGAAGCTGGGCATGTCTCCGGTTGTCCCGGCATTTTCTGGATTTGTTCCAGAGGGATTCAAGCGCGTCTTCCCACAGGCAAAAACCTACACGGAGTTTTGGCTTCCCAAACAACAGATGCCCCGCGAATCGATGACCTTCATTCTCGATCCCGACGAGGCCGATTTCTATCGGGAGATTGGGGGGCGTTTTATCCGGGAATACAAGCGGGAGTTTGGCCCCACGCAACACTATCTGGTAGACACCTTCAACGAATTGGCGGTGCCTGTCAGCGCCGGACATCGTTACGAAGACCTGGCGCGGTTCGCGCATACGGTGTTTGAAGGCATTCTGGCGGGCGATCCGAAGGGTACATGGGTGATGCAGGGATGGCTGTTCAGAAATGATCCGAAGTTTTGGGACAATGCTTCGATCCAGGCATTCCTTGCCAGCGTGCCGAGTGATCGCATGATGATTCTGGATTACACCGGCGATTCGGAGGCCAAAAACAAGGATGCCGCTGCCGATCCCTTCGCTCACAACGAGTGGAAGAATCACAATGCTTTTTTCGGCAAGCAATGGATCAATGGGATGATCCACACTTTTGGCGGCAACAATAACGTCAAAGGAAATCTTGCGCTCATTGCAGCGCAGTCCGCCGGGGTGCTTGCCAGTCCAGAAAGAGGCAACCTCGTCGGCTGGAGCATGAACCCGGAGGGCATCGAAACCAACGAAGTTGTGTACGAGTTGATGACCGACATCGGCTGGTCGGAAAAAAAGATTGATCTGGACACATGGATTGTCTCCTACTGCCATGCGCGATATGGCGCTTGTCCGCCCGCCATGCAAGCGGCCTGGAGTTTGCTCCGGCAGAGCGCGTACTCCTGGCATAAATGGACGAGTCATCATGCGTGGCAGGCGCGTCCCAATCTCAATCCGGCGGCGACCAACGTGGACTCCGGCCCTGTGTTTCGGCAGGCGGTGGAACACTTTCTTTCGTGCTCCGATCAACTGGGTTCGGGGGAACTCTACCGCAACGACCTGATCGAATTGGTTGCGCAATCCGTAGGCGGAAGCGTCGATGCGCATCTGCTGGAAGCGTGCAAAGCGCACATAGCAGGGTTGCCAGATGTTCGGGATCGAAAGGCAAAAGAGTCGCTGGAGATGCTGCTCCGTATAGATGGCTTGATGAATGTACGGGCAGATCGACATCTGGAAACATGGACGGAAGCGGCGCGTAGCTGGGGAACCACCTCCGATATCCAGGCATATTACGATGCCAACGCCCGCCGTCTGATTACCTTCTGGGGATGGGTGGAACTGAACGATTACGCTTCGCGTGTATGGTCTGGCCTCATCCGCGATTATTACGTTGGAAGATGGCAGACATTCTTTCAGGCGCTTCGGGAAAATCGACCTCCAGCTTTGGACGTCTGGGAGGAGACTTGGCTTTCTTCGCCGTACAAGCCCAGTTCCCCAATGCAGGTTGGCAATGTTGCGGCTGAATCGCGCCGCATGTTGGATACCTGCGCGCAATGGACGTAAGCGCTTGGCTCAAATTGCCCTTTGCTTTCACCCGCAAAGGGATTCAATTCGACCGTGGATCACAGGCTTGCATGGGGACTTCGTAATTTGTATACTCCGCGACTGAGAAGGAAGGCACAGATGAGATGGCAAACGAAACTCCCCACCGGGGGGATGATTTTCCTCTGGGCAGTTTTTGGCATGGTCACAATGAAGGCGCAGTCCAATCATGCCAACACAATTTTTAAGATTGGAGTATTTGACCGCTCTTCGGCAGAATTCTCCCAGGAAATACCGACGCAACCGATCAACTTTATTGTCGGAAAAAGCAATCCTGCAAAAGACTGGTATGCGCGGCAGTTGGTCAAGCCAGTTTCTCCTGAGGGGCAGCGTGGCGCGGATGCGTCTTCGGCCCCGCGCACAATTACATTTTCTCTGGATCATGCCCCTGCGGCGGCCTACCAGCTCCATATTGCGGTGTTGGTGGAGAATCCCAGCGTGCCGGAACTGCGAATCGGCATCAACGGAAAGCATGGGAAATTTTTTCTCCATCCCCGGTTCGATTCCAATGCCGGCGACGAAGTCGGATTTTTTGGCTCCTCCTACTCACACGCGGATGTGATATTCGATTTCCCCGGCAATTATCTAAGGCGGGGTATCAATACGATGACGCTGCAAGTGGTCGAGGAGGCGGGAAAAACGGTGCGACATGCGCGCATTACCTATGACGCGGTGGAACTCGATCAGGGGGCGACGGATTTTCGTTCTCAGACCTCCGCAGTGCAGCTTTCTCCCAGCATCTTCTATCAGCGGCGGCAGGGGGAGCTTGATGAGATTGTCGATCTCTTTATTCGCTACTATGGGCAGCCGAAGCCAGGCAGCCAGGTGAACGCTGTTATTGCCGGCAGGCGCTATCAGCAGATGCTTCAAGGTGGACAGGACTTTGGGGAAGAAAATCTCGAATTTGATGTTCCAGAATTTTCCGGCCCAACGCGGGCAAAGCTCACATGGAGGGTGAACGGAAAATTTCGGCATGAGACGCTCACAATTGTCCCGCAAAAAAAATGGACATTGTTTCTGGTTCCCCATATCCATCTTGATATTGGATTCTCGGATTATCAGGCCAAGGTCGCATCCATCCAGAGCCGCGTTATTGACGAAGCGATGGAGATGACGGCGCAGCACCCGGAGTTCCGCTTCAGCATGGATGGAGAGTGGAGCCTGGAGCAGTTTATGAAGACGCGCACTTTGGCGCAGCAGCAACAGGTCATTACGAATATCCAGAAGCAGCGGCTGTTTATTCCCGCGCAATATGGCATTCTCCTCACGGGTTTTCCCACGGCGGAGACGTTGCTCCGATCCCTCTACGCCAGCGCAAACTTCAGTCGGGAATATGGAACCCCCTTTAACTATGCCAATCTCACGGACGTTCCCTCGTATTCGTGGTCTTACGCCTCGATCCTTGCCTCGGCGGGAATCCACTATCTTCTTTCCGGCAGCGATAACTATCGCGCTCCCGTGCTGTTGCGCGGGCGTTTGAACGAGAACTCTCCTTTTTGGTGGCAAGGCCCGGATGGACAAAAGGTCTTGTTCTGGTATGCGCGCACCTACGCGCAGACGGACTACCTGTTTGGCTGGTCCCCCCATTTGTCGGTATCGGCGGGTCGTGAAATGCTTCCGCTATTTTTGCAGCAGTATGAAAAGCTCGGTTATCGCGCAAACGCCACGATTATTTTTGGGACACAGGACGAGAATACAGATATGCTTCCTCCGCAAGCGGAACTGGCGCAGAGGTGGAACAGCGTCTATGCGTATCCGCAGTTGCAGTATTCAGGTTTCCATAAGGCACTCAAAAACATCGCGCAGCAGTTTGGCAAGGATATTCCAATCGTAAGTGGAGATGGCGGGCCGTACTGGGAGGATGGCATTGCATCCGACGCATACTATGCCGCGATGGAACGGCGGAATGAGAGCCGTGGAGCGTCGGCTGAAAAACTTGCCACGCTGACTTCCCTGGTTGACCCGCGCCTGACGGCGGACAAGACGGATATAGACCGGATGTGGAAGGACATGGTGTTAATGGATGAGCACACCTGGGGTTCGTACAACAGCGTGTCGAATCCCACAAGCAGGGAAGCCGTTCAGCAGTTGGCGGTGAAGGATTTGTACGCCGTCAAAGCCCAGGCATTGGCGGATTTTGTGGCTCGCGACAGTATGACGAGCCTGGCGGATTTGATCTCTGTGGGTCGTGACAGCCTGATCGTGTTCAATACATTGAACTGGGATCGCAGCGGGCTGGTGACGATTGATCTGAAAGCGGGCGATGAGATCGTGGACGCGACGACCAGACAAGTTGTTCCGATGGAAGTGCTGGCGGTGGGCGACGATTCCCAGCGTGTGCGATTTGTCGCACAGAACATACCGGCTGTTGGATACAAGGTTTTTCAGTTGCGTCCTGCGAAGAAGCCGGCAGCTCCGGCAGTGACCACCCAAACAACCAGTTTGGAAAGTCCGTACTATCGCGTGCAGTTGGATGCAGCGACCGGAGCGGTACGCAGCATTTATGACAAGCAACTGCAACGGGAATTGGTGAACCAGCAAAGCCCGTACCGCTTCGGGCAGTATCTCTATGTCACAGGCGGCGATGATAAAGATGGGAAAACGCCGAATACCATACTGCAATACAGTCGCATTTATCCAAAAGCCGTGCTTCAGGTTCATCCGGCGGGAGGGGGCCACCTTATCGCAGTTACGCGGACGCCGTATGGCTGGGTGGCGCGTATGGAGAGCGCGGACACGAACACGCCAAAGATTACCTCGGAGATCAGGGTTTTCGATCAGGAAAAGAAGATCGAGTTCGTTGAAAATGTAAATAAAAAGGAAGTAGATACAAAAGAAGCTGTCTACTTTGCATTTCCCTTTAACATGGACAAGCCGCAGTTTCAGTACGAGATACAGACCGGCGTTGTTGACCCGGAAAAGAACATGTACCCTGGAGCCGGCCAGGAGTGGTTCTCCGTGCAACACTGGGTGTCTGTGCAGCAGAATGGGGTGTCTGCGACGGTAATGCCACTGGATGCGTCCTTGGTCACTCTGGGGGATATCAATCGCGGTGCATGGCCTGCCCAGTTCGGCGAACGAACTGGAACAATTTTCTCCTATGCAATGAACAACTATTGGGGTGCCAATTATCGCGCCGGTCAGGGCGGACATTTTCGCTTTCGCTATGTAATGACCAGCGCTCCATCCACCCGCGCTGCCGAGTTGAGCCGCATGGGTTGGGAAGAAATGACACCGCTGGAGAAGGATGAAGTTACACAGCAGGACAAGCCGCTCGATCTGCCGCGTCCGCTGAATGGAAGGCAGGGTGGTTTCCTCAACGTGAATGATGCGAAACTTCTGCTGGATGCCTGGAAACCAGCGGAAGATGGAAAGGGTACGATCCTGCGTTTCCTCGATATTGGCGGAGCTACACGCACAGTGACCATACAAACGCCGTTGTTACACCTGCAACAAGCGTGGCAGGCGGATGCTGTCGAGAGAAATCAGGAGCCTCTGTCGCTGGTAGGAACCGGGGGAGTTGCGTTTACCGTTCATCCTCACGAGATTGTCACCGTGCGGATCATCGGCGAGGATGTGACGCAATCGCCCAGCCAAAAATAGTTGAAATTTGAATTCCCGCCGGGTATGGCAGAGTCTCCCGCGCGCGCCATTCCAGTGAGCCATGCAGGGTCTTGCCTTCGACCTGCCCTCAGGGGTGTAAGAAGCCGTGTAAAAATTACCATTGATGCGATCTGGATTGCAGTATACGATTACGACAGAGACTCTATCTACATGGAAAATATGTAGAAATGAAAAAAATTAAATTGGCAGCGGAATTGCTTCCCATACACTTGCAGAGACAGTCTTTTTAGGTAGCCGAAATTTTTGGCAACCAACATTTAACCAACCACGATCGGAGAGCAACGATGCAATCTGCCAAGACAAATGCAACTATGCCCAGAGAAACCTTGCTTAAAGGAACAACGCATCTTCGGTCAATTCCGTGGATGCTGGCTGCCGGGGTTGTCGCCGCGCTGGGGTTTACCGGATGCGCGACCAAAAATTATGTACGCACCCAAACCACTCCTCTGATTCAGAAAACGAATGAGCTGGACGACCAGACGGCCACCAATCGCAAAAATCTGGACGACCTGAGCCAGCGCTCGGAGCAGGGAATTACGCAGGCGCAGTCGGCTGCGGATGCTGCGAATCAGAAGGCGTTGGCGGCGGGGCAGTCTGCTACGCAGGCGCAGCAGTCGGCGCAGTTGGCATGGAACCGCGCGGACACTCTGGCCAGCGTGGTCAGCAATCTGGACACCTACCATCAGGTTGCCGACGTGCAGGTTCATTTTGCCTTCAACCGCGCCGAATTGACGGCCAAGGACAAGGCGCAACTGGATCAGTTTGCCAGTCAGTTGGGAAGTACCCATTCCTACATTCTGGAAGTAACCGGCGGCACGGATTCGGTGGGCGGCGCGGAGTACAACTACCAGTTGAGCGAGCATCGCGCAGAGGCGGCTGTGCAGTATATGGCGTCGAAGTACAACATTCCGGCGTACAAGTTTTATCTGATTGGCATTGGGAAGGATAAAGCAGTGGCCAGCAACAGTACCGCCGATGGACGCGCCCAAAATCGTCGCGTGGAGGTGCAGTTGCTCTCCAACGATGTGGGCAGTCCAGCAACGAGCAGCCCAGCGGAGAGCAGTCCGGCACCCAGCGCTCCCGGCATGTAAGGAACACGGAGTACAGACTCCACAGGCAAGCGCCTCCTGCCCGATCCCGGCATGGGGCGCTTGTCTATTTTTATGAGGCGTTGGCGCTGTAGAGCGCGGGGTTCAGCGTAGGGTCGTTATACATTTTGAGTTGGCGATACAGCGCGAAGCGGCGTTCGCCGCGCAGCGTGGCGGCCCATAATTGATCGAGACACAGGGCAAGATCGCTGCGCTGGCGCTCCAGAATTGCCAGACGCTCACGGTTGCGCTGGGCATGTCCTGCGGGAGCGTTGGGCCGCTCGATCTCCTCCATCGTGTGGTAGCGCTTGAGGGTGAGAATCGAGAGTCGGTCGAGCATCATTCCCGGCGTCTCCGAGTGCATCTCGGCCAGCGGATTGGGGCGTTGCTGGCTGGCCAATTCCTGTAGCAGCAGCACGTCGCAAAATTCCATCTGGTCATTGCGCCGTTGATTGATGCGGTCAATGTTGCGCTTGGCCTGGGCAATGACCGCGTCGCCAGCGCGGGGAGCGCGCGCTGTGTCCTCCTCATGCCATAGCTCGAAGTTGGCCCCATGCAGCGACTCCAGCGCGGCCTCCAGAGAAGCGTTGCTATTGGCGATGGAAAAATCCGTGTGCCATTGCAGCGTCCAGTGGTCATACAAGGCCAGAATGTTGGATGCCGGGATCATGCGCTTATAGTAGCGAAAAAATCTGATGCTCGGTTGGCGCGAAACGTCGGTTAGCATGGAAGGGAGGAGCCATATCCAGACTTTTCTATGAGCGCATCGTCATCCACCACCGATCCGGCAACCCACTGGTTGCAAACTCCGCATCGTCGATACAACCCGTTACGCGGAGAATGGGTTCTGGTCTCTCCGCATCGCACGCAGCGCCCGTGGCAGGGCGAAGTGGCTACGGCGAGCGCTGCACCGAAGATTTCCTACGATCCTGCCTGCTATTTGTGTCCGGGAAACACGCGGGCGGGCGGCCATCTCAATCCGAAGTACGACGGAATTTTCGTTTTTGACAACGACTATGCGGCGCTGCTGCCCGATGCCGCGCAGGCAGGCGATGCGTTCTCACAGCATCCCCTGTTGCGCGCCGAGCAGGAGCGCGGCCTGTGCCGCGTCGTCTGCTTCCATCCCAATCACAGCCTGACGCTGGCCCACATGGAAACGCGCGATATTGAGCGCGTGGTGCAGGCATGGACGGAGCAGTACAAGGATTTGAGCGCCCGCGACTGGATTCGCTACGTGCAAATTTTCGAGAACCGCGGCGCGATGATGGGCGCGAGCAATCCACATCCGCATGGACAGATTTGGGCCACGGAACATATTCCCAATGAGCCGCTGGCGGAGTTGCGAGCGCAGCAGGCGTATCTCCAAACGCATCATTGTTGCCTGCTCTGCGACTATGTGAAGCTGGAGTTGGCGCAGGCCGAGCGCATCATCTGCGCGAACGAAGAGTTCGTGGCGCTGGTGCCCTTCTGGGCCGTCTGGCCCTTTGAGGCGCTGGTGCTGAGTCGCCGCCATGCGGGTTCGCTGACAGATTTGGATCGCGCGCAGCAGGCCGGACTGGCGGAAATTTTGAAGCAGCTTACCACGCGCTACGACAATTTATTTGCCACCAGCTTTCCGTACACGATGGGCCTGCATCCTGCGCCCGTCGATAACCAACCGCATCCAGAGTGGCATTTTCACGCGCACTTTTATCCGCCGCTGCTGCGTTCGGCCACGGTGCGAAAGTTTATGGTGGGCTTTGAAATGCTGGGGATGCCGCAGCGGGATATTACTCCAGAAAGTGCTGCGGAACGCCTGCGCGCAGTGAGCGGCACGCATCTGACTCAAAAGAAGTAATGAGTTTGGGAATATGGGGCAAAAGGGCAACACTCCTCCGCGGAATGACATCTATACGCATAGGGGACTTAATCCTCTGGAGGTAGGGATTTATATGTCAAATGAATCGCATCGCCGCGCAGCGGAACAACATGAGAATGCTGCAAAATCGCATCGTACTGCCGCAGATAGCCACGACAAGGGGGATCATGAGAATGGTGTCCGACAGTCTGCCCAAGCCTTGGAACATTCGGGCAAGGCGCATCAGAGTTCCGGGGAAGCACATGAAAAGTCCAAAAAAATGAGTCGTTCCGAGACTGAGGTTGGGGCTGGCTCTTCGTCCCGCAAGTAAAGATTTGAACCCCTTCCAATACGGGATGTTCTTTACGGCCTGCGTTGAACGTAGGCCGTAGATTTTTGCGTCCGCTAATTTCCAGGTGGCCTTTTGATTTGCGGGAGCGGGGTGCCTGCCGGATGTCAGCGTTGTCTATTTTCATCATTCGGTATCACATGATCCATGACTGGAAGCGGCTTGATCGCTCCAATGGGGGCATCGCGCAGGCCAACTGCCTTTGGCGTGGAGCCTCGGCCACTACGGCGTGGCACTCAGAAGACCAGGGGAATGAATCCTATGACAGTTTGGGCCAAACGTTCAGCGGCACAATATCTGAGGCACGCCAGCTCGCAAAAATATCTCTCCTGCGGATAGAGACGGCACGGATGCCGCAGATGTTTTAGCGATCAGTGATGTTTGTGTTCTCTGCGATGCGTACACCGCCCATACTCTCCACATACGCGGCGACGCCACTGTAAATGGATTCTGCAATGCGCTGCCGATAGGCGGGCCGGCGAAGCTCCGCCGCATCGCTGGCGTTGGTCAGAAAGGAAATCTCCGTCAGAATCGAAGGCATGTGCGCTCCAATCAACACCACGAACGGAGCCTGTTTCACGCCGCGATTTCGCAATCCCCGATTCACTCCACGATTGCCGCGCTCAAGCCCCTGATAGAGTGATTGCTGCACGTCCGTCGCCAGCGCGCGCGATTCGCCAATCTTGTCACTCAGCGCGATCTTGCGCACCATGTCGGATAGTTCATACACGGAATGGTTGGCAACGGCATTTTCTCTTGCGGCCACGGCCAGCGCGTCCGGCGATGCCGTAAAGTTTAGAAAATATGTCTCCACGCCTCGCGCATCGGCATCCGGGCTGGAGTTGGCGTGGATGGAGAGAAACAGGTCGGCCCTGGCTTGATTCGCAATGGCTGTGCGCGTTGCAAGCGGGACAAACGTGTCATCTTTGCGCGTGTAGATGACCTCCGCGCCCAGTCTCTCTCGCAGCAGCCTGCCCAGGCGCAGCGCCACATCAAGCACAACATTTTTTTCTTCCAGACCATACGGCCCCAGCGTGCCGGAGTCGTGGCCGCCGTGTCCGGCATCAATCACAATGCGATGGATGCGCAGTCCCAGCACACGCGCCATTGAGTTGGCCGCAGCTTCAGAAACAGGCGCATCGAGAGAATTTGCATCGGAAGACAGGGGCGCGTCTGTGTTTGACGCGCTCTCGGACACTGCCGTGGGCCTTGCTGCGCGTGGAGCGCGCGGCGCATCTTGATGGGAACTTGCGCGATCCAGCCGCGCCGTCATGCGTCGGTCATGGATCGGCCTGCTGTGGAGATCGCGGTGCGCAATGTCCGCCTCCGCCCACTGCGCGGTTGCGCGTAGCGGGCTGGCAGGGTATTGCCGCCGCAGGAATTCATACTGCGCGATGGCATCGTGGAAGTCTTTGGCGCGATGGAACTGGCGGCCTTCGATTTCGAGCAACTCGGCGACGGCGAAGATGCTCTTTGGCGCTTCGGCAGAGGCTGGGTCGCCATGATAGACGGCGCGATAGGTATTCAGAACGGAGTTGTATTGGCTGGCTGCGCGTCTGCGCGGGGCTTCGGCCAGCAGATGCTGCCGCAGCGTCTCCGCATGGCGATATTGCAGCGTCGCCCGCCGCGCGCGATCTGAATGTGTGGACGAATGTGTGGACGAAGGCCGCGCCTGCGCTGGAAACGCGAGAGCAAGCCAGATGCAGGCTGCCACTCCACGCCTCACAACGCGGAGCGGCGTGGAGTGCGCGACAATCTTCGAGAGGAAAGAAGGCATGTGTCGGTACCGCAGACAACACGCCAGAGCAACCTCAGTATAGGGCGCTTCGTTCACGCTGGAGAAAAAATTTGACCGCAGGAATCATGTTGATTATCCCAGCAGCCCTTATCCCAACAACCACCCCGGGTGCCCCATCCTGGCCGCGTTGTTTGCGGCCAGGGTGGGAGAAGTGGCGCCGGATTTCAATTGCTCAGCAGACCACTCACAATCTCCGCAGCGCTGGCGAGTGTCGCGTCCAATGCGCCAGCGTCTTTGCCGCCCGCCTCGGCCATGTCCGGGCGTCCGCCGCCGGAGCCGCCGACTTTCTGCGCCAGGAGTCCGATGATTTTTCCTGCCTGCACGCGGCTGGTCAGGTCTTTGGTTACGCCGACGATCAACGCGACCTTGCCGTCTTCCTGAGCGCCGCCGAGGATGACAACGCCGGAGCCAATCTGGTTGCGGAGATTATCGACGAGGACGCGCATCTGGTTGCGGTCGAGCGCATCGACGCGCTGCGCGAGAATTTTGATGCCTTTTACTTCGACGGCTTGTGAGGCGGCCTGCTTGACTTTGCCTGTGGCGGATTTCATTCGCGCCTCATCAAGTTCGCGGCGGAGGCGCTTGAGTTCGTCTTCTTGCGATGACAGTTTTTGTTGCAGCGCGGCGGCGGGCGAGAGCGTTTCGTTTTTGCCTGCGATCTGTCCGGCCAGCTTGGTGACGGCAAAGTCGCGCCGGAACTCTTCCAGCGCGCCGGTTCCCGTGATGGCCTCAATGCGTCGCACGCCGGAGGACACGCTGCCTTCGCTGACAATCTTGACCAAGCCGATCTCGCCCGTAGCCGCCGTGTGCGTGCCGCCGCAGAGTTCCGTGGAGAAGTCGCCGATCCTGACCACGCGCACGCGCTCGCCATACTTTTCGCCGAAGAGCGCCATCGCGTGATAGGTGTTGATCGCGTCGTCGATGGGAACGTCTTCGATGGTTTCGACGTGGGTGTTGGCGAGGACGTTTTTGTTGATGAGGCTTTCGATGTCCTGCAACTCCTCGTCGGCAACCTGGGTGAAGTGGGAGAAGTCGAAGCGCAGGCGCGTGGGATCGTTCAACGAGCCAGCCTGCTTGACGTGCGTGCCCAGAGTCTCGCGCAGAGCCGCGTGCAGCAGGTGAGTGGCGGTGTGATTGCGCATGGTCGCCGCGCGGAATTCGTTGTCCACCACGGCGTTCACTTTGTCGCCGAGACGAATGGTCTGCTTGACGGTGACTTTGTGCGCGAAGACTCCCTGCACGGGCCTGGTGCAGCCGTGAACATCGGCGACGGTGAGGTTGCCATCTTCTGAGAGCAGCCAGCCGTGGTCGCCAACCTGACCGCCGGAATCGGCATAGAACGGTGTGTGGTCGAGGACAATCTCTGCGGCATCGCCGGGCTGGAGGGCCTGCACGCCGACGCCGTCTTTGACCAGCGCGAGCACCTCGCAGCCTGCGGCGGTGCGCTGGATGTAGCCCTCGAAGAGTGTCTTGGGCAGTTCGCGATAGACCGGGCTGGCGGTAGTTTTGGAGCCACCCTTCCACGAGGCACGCGCACGAGCTTGCTCTTCGGCGCGTGCAGCCTCAAAGCCTTCCATGTCGAATGCGATGCCAGCGTCGCGGGCTGCGTCCACCATGAAGTCGAGGGGAAGGCCGAAGGTTTCGTAAAGGTGGAAAGCGCGTGCGCCAGGATACACACGATTTTTCTTGTTGACTTGTAGGACGTGCTGCCTTTCAGGAGTAATGGTTGTAAGTATCTGACTATCGTCTAGGACATCTGTTATTCCCTTTTCATATATAAACCTCTGTGCTCTTAAGTCAGCAGTGTAGCTTTGTTCAGGACTCTTTGCTGTCTTTAACTCTTCACGGATAGACTCACTTACTTCACCATCACTAAAGTCTCGTTGGAGCAGTGCTAGTCCAGAACCTACGACTCTGGAAAACTGCTTTTCCTCTGCTTCTACTATTGTCGCTACCCGGTCTGCATTTTCCTTTAATTCCGGATACGCGACCTGCATTTCATCGCGGACGGCGAAGACCATTTGAGACAGAAATGGTTTTTCTTGCCCTAATAGGCGACCGTGGCGAATCCCGCGACGGAGAATTTTGCGCAGAACATAGCCGCGGCCTTCATTCGCGGGCATAACTCCATCGCATATAAGGAATGTTGCAGCGCGGGCGTGATCCGCGATGATGCGTAAGGAAGCCGAAGAATGCGAGTGCCCCACGCCTGGATTTTCAGACGTGGGTTTTGCTCCTACTAACTCCGCCGCACGTTCAATCAACGGTACAAATAAATCTGTCTCAAAGTTGGAAAGCTTGCCTTGCAGGACGGCGGCGAGGCGCTCTAAGCCTGCTCCGGTATCGACGCAGGGTTTGGGCAGCGGAGTCAATTTCCCATCTGCGCTGCGGTCGAACTGCATGAAGACCAGGTTCCAAATTTCGACGTAACGAGCGTCATCCTGACCGAAGGGCAAATCTTTGCCGGTCTCCGACGCGGCTAGACCCATGTCGTAATAGATTTCGCTGCACGGGCCGCAGGGGCCGGTTTCGCCCATCTGCCAGAAGTTGTCCTTCGCGCCCAACTCAAAGATGCGATCCTTGGCCACGCCCACGTCGAGCCAGAACTGATAGGCCTCGGCATCGCGGGCCACGCCGTTTTCTCCCTTAAAAATCGTGACGTAGAGTTTGTCTTTATCGAGGCCGAACCACTCCTTCGACGTGACCAGCTCCCAGGCATAGGCGATGGCGTCTTTTTTGAAGTAGTCGCCAAAGCTGAAGTTGCCGAGCATCTCAAAAAAGGTATGGTGACGGCGAGTGAAGCCGACATTCTCCAGATCGTTGTGCTTGCCTCCGGCGCGGACGCACTTTTGCGATGTGGTGGCGCGGGTGTAGGCGCGCTTTTCTGCGCCGAGGAAGACATCCTTAAACTGATTCATGCCCGCATTGGTGAAGAGCAGCGTGGGGTCGTTGTGCGGCACCAGCGAGGAGGAATGGACGCGGGTATGCCCTTTGCCCTCAAAAAAGCGAAGGAACATTTCGCGGATTTCAGAACCGGACATGGGAGATTTTGGCTTGCTGGACATGATTGTTCCTAGTCTAGCAACTGCCGCCCCGCAGGGAAGCTCTGATCAAGTTTCACTGCTGTCCCTCAGGGGCTAAAGCCCGCTTTGATTTTTCTGGAACTATGGACGGGCTGAAGCCCGTCCCCTTCACGGCTAAGGCCGCGTCCCTTCAACATGCCGACTTGCTCAGCGATTCCGCAGGTCTCGGTCGGGATTATCCTGTGCTGCGCAGGCCAGCGGCGATGCCACTGATGGTGGCGGCAATGGCGCGCTGGACGGAAGGCTGCGTGTCGCCTGCGCGCTTGCGGCGCAGCATCTCCACCTGAATCAGGCTCATGGGATCGACATACGGATTGCGCACCTGAATGGAACGCGCCAGCACCGGATTGCTTTCCAGCAGTGTCTTCTGGCAGGTTACTTCCAGCACCATCTGGCGCGTGCGCTCAAACTCCGCTTCAATTCTGCCAAAGACGTTCTCGCGAATCGCGGCATCCTCCACCAGCGAGGCGTAGAGGCGGCCAATGCCCAGATCGGCCTTGGCCAAGGCCATTTCCACGTTGCGCATCACGTCAATGAACAGGGGAAATTCGCGCATCATCTCGCGCAGGCGTTCCAGCCCGCCCTGTTGCGCGTAGAACTCCAGCGCGTGGCCCACGCCAAACCATGCAGGCACCATGTGGCGGCTCTGCGTCCAGCCAAAGACCCAGGGAATGGCGCGCAGATCGCCAAAGCTGTTCTTGTTGGAGCGGCGCGAAGGACGCGAGCCGATGCGCGCGCTCTCCAGTTCGTTGACCGGGGTGGCCTCGGCAAAGTATTGGAGCACGGCAGGGTCTTCAGGAATGTTCCTGCGATAAAAAGCATAGGCGGTGGTGGACATGGCCTCGAATGCCTGCTCCCACCCCTCGCGCATGACTCCGGTGCGATGGCCATCAGCGCGACGCGCTTCGGGACGCGCCAGCGCATCCAGCGAAGCGGCCAGCATCAGCTCCAGATTGCGCTCGGCCAGCACCAGATCGGAATACTTCCAGTGCAGAACCTCGCCCTGCTCGGTGAGGCGAATCTCCCCGGTAAAGGCATCCATCGGCTGCGCGTAAATGGCGCGATGCGTGGGGCCGCCGCCGCGACCGACCGTTCCGCCCCGACCGTGAAACAGGCGCAGATGGATATTGCACTCACGCGCCACTTGATGCAGGGCGCGATGGGCCTTGAAAATCTCCCAGGTGCTGGTCATCATGCCGCCATCTTTGTTGGAGTCGGAGTAGCCGAGCATGACCTCCTGCCGCCGCGACCAGGAATTGAGCAATGGCTGATAGGCATCAAGCGTCCAGAGTTCGCGGGAGATGTCCGCAGCGTTGCGCAGGTCTTCAATGGACTCATACAGCGGCACGGGCATCAGGCCGTGGCTGGTTTCCGTGGCCGCGCAGGTTACGCCCTGGCTCCGCGCCAGTTGCAGGACGTGCAAAACATCGTCCACGCTGCTGGCTCCGCTGATGACGTACTGTCGCACGGCATCGGCGGATTTTTCTGTCTGCAACTCGGCCAGTGTACGGAAGGTCTCCAGCACGTCGATGGTTTCTGGCGACATGGAGGTGGCAAAGGCCGTCGGGTCAGCGCTGGGCGAGGGCCAGGTCTGCATCTCCGTCAGGGCGCGGATGTGCAGCCGCGCATGTTGGCGAATGTCGAGCGTTTGCAAATGCAGGCCGAAGGCGCGGACTTCCAGAATGAGAGGATCGACGAGCGTCCGCGCCAGACGCGCTCCAGCATGGGTGGCGAGGCTGGTTCGCAGCAGGTTCAAGTCTTCCAGAAACTCCGCGGCGGAGCGATACGGCGGCAGGGCCGCGCAGCCACTCTGCTCCGTCGTCGCTGCGCGACCCGCGTCCACGCGCTCGCGTATACAGAGGACAAATCTCCGGTATAGCTCGTGCTCGTAACGCTCGCCAAAGCCTTGTCCCGACCGCTCGCGCAGCTTGGAGTATGAGGAAAGGCGGTCGAGAAGAGCATCGCTGAGTGTCACGCGCTCCGAGGAGCTGGTGAGCAGGTCGAAGATCAACTGCACGCGCTGGCTGTAATGCCTGCGCAGCTTGGCGGTGGCCATTGTCAACGCCCGGCGCGTCACATCCGGCGTGACATTGGGGTTGCCATCGCGGTCGCCGCCGATCCAGGAGCCGAACTCCACAAACTGCGGCAGGTCAATTGCTTCAATGGTAATGCCGTACTCCTCGGCGAATGCAGCGGAGACCTCCTGAAACAGGAGTGGCAAAGTTTGAAAGATAGCGATCTCGTAATAATCGAGGCCCATCTTCACCTCGTCATAAACAGACGGGCGGCGGTTGCGAATCTCGTCGGTCTGCCAGAGCGAGGTGATCTCGGACAGGATAGCCTGTTCCAGCGCCCGCAAATCCTGATCCGGCAGCGGAATGCGATCCAGGCGTTCGAGATATCCCCCAATGCGGCGACGCTTGAAAAGGACGGAGCGGCGCGCAACCTCCGTGGGGTGCGCGGTGAAGACGGGCGTAATGCGAATCTGGCGCAGGAAGGCCAGAGCTTCTTCGGCAGAGATGCCCGCCTGATGCATGCGACGCAGGGTTCCACGGATTTCTCCGGGCTGGGGGCCACGCTTGCCGCCTGCCAGCAGATGCGCCTGACGGCGACGCTTGCGGTGATTGGTCTCGGCAAGATTGATTAGCTCAAAATAAAAAGCAAAGGCGCGGGTGAGTTGTCCGGCGAAGGTGCCGTCGAGTTGCTGCATCTGGCACATGGCCTGGTTCAGCAGGGCTTCGGCGGCGCTTCGATCCTTGCGTTGGCGCGCCTGACGGCCCTCCATCGTCTGACGACGCAGGTCTTCGACAGCCTGAAAGAGAGGCTCGCCCGCCTGCTCGCGCAGTACTTTGCCCAGCAAAATCCCCAGCGAACGCACATCGCGGCGCAGGGGCGCTTCTTTGCGCGCGCCCTCTTGCTCCTGAACTTCGGCCAGTCGTTCGGCCCAGCTTTCCGGTTTCCAAAGAGGTTCCATGCATCCTCAGTTCGTGGATTTGAATTCGTAGATTTGAATTCGCGCCTTCCAGCGTGTGCCTGTATCGCCGCAGACCCTTACTGTGGATTCTAAGAGAGTGTGGCCTGTTCTTCCAATTGCAGCGCCAGAGATTCCCATTCGGCCAGTGCCGCCGCATGATCCTGGCGCAACTGGTCGAGTTGGCGGAGAAGTGTCTGGGTCTGCTCGGCAGAGACAAAAATAGCCATGCCCTGCTCGGCAGTTTGCATGGCAGCCTCCAGACGCGGGATATGCTCCTCCAGTTCCGCGCAACGCTCCTCCATCTGCCGCTTCCTGATGGGGTTCACTCGTTTGACTGGCGAAGCGGCAAAAGGTTTTTCTTCCTGCGGGAGCGTAGAGAGACCCGTCGTTGCGGGGGTTGGCGCAGACGATAGATTTCCAGCAGGAGATTTTTTCTGTGCCTCTTTTTGTGCTTCCAACGGAGTTTGCTTCTCCTGCTGGCGCAAATTTTCTCCGTGACGCAGGTAATCCTCGTAATTGCCGGGGTAGACGCGCAGCGCGTGGTCGCGCACCTCAAAGACGCGCGTGGCCAGCTCATCCATAAACAAGCGGTCGTGCGAGACGAAAAGAATGGTGCCGGAAAAATTGCGCAGCGCCTGCAACAAGACCTCTTTTGCGTGCAAATCCAGATGATTGGTCGGCTCATCGAGTAGCAGAAAATTGGCCGGACTCACCAGCAGGCGCGCCAGCGCGTAGCGATTGCGCTCGCCGCCAGAGAGGACGCCGATAGGCTTGAAGACATCGTCGCCGGAAAATAAAAAGCAGCCGAGCAAACTCCGCAACTGCACCTGCGGGATGCGCGGCGCGGCGGCCCCGATGTCGTCCAACATGTGCGCCTCTGGATCGAGAGCTTTGTATTGATCCTGCGCGAAGTAACTCATCGTAACGTTGTGGCCCAGGCGAATGGTGCCCGCAGTGGGCGCATGACTGCCCGCCAGCAGGCCAATCAACGTGGATTTTCCAGCGCCGTTCGGGCCGACCAGGGCCACGCGGTCACCGCGCTCAATGGTGAAGCTGATGTCGGAGAGAACATTGAGGTCTCCGTAGCTCTTGCTCAGATGCTGTACCTCCGCCACGGCGCGTCCACTGGGCGGCGGCTGCGGAAAGGTAAAGTGAACAACCGGTTCTTCAGGAGGCAATTCGATGCGCTCGATGCGCTCCAGTTCCTTGACGCGGCTTTGCACCTGCCTGGCCTTGGTGGCCTGGGCGCGGAAGCGCGTGATGAAGGCTTCCAGATGCTCGATCTGCTCGCGCTGATTGCGATAGTTGGCCTCCAGTTGCGCCTTGCGCTCGGCCTTCTGTTGGAGATATTTTTCGTAGTTGCCGCTATAGACGTGCAGACCCCGGTTCCAGATTTCGACCGTCTTGCGCACCGTGACATCGAGAAAATAGCGGTCGTGCGAGATGACGACGAAGGCGTATGGGTACTGCTGGAGATACTCTTCAAGCCAGTTGCGCGCCTCAATGTCGAGATGATTGGTTGGCTCGTCAAGCAGCAGCAGGGTGGGCTTTTGCAGTAGCAGCTTGGCCAGCGCGATGCGCATCTGCCAGCCGCCGGAAAACTCCTCGGCTTGTCGCGCCCAATCCTGCTTGCTGAAGCCCAGGCCGGTAAGCACGGCACCCACCTGTGCCTCCAGCGTGTAGCCGTCCTGCACATGGAACTGCGTCTGCATGTGGGCAAAGCGGTTGGCGATCTGCGTGTACTCAGGACTGTCGGGCGGCAGCGTGGACATCTGCGCGCTGAGAGATTCCATTTGCTCCTGAAGCGCATGTGTGGCGGCGAAGACGGACAGGCATTCCTCAAAGACCGTGCGACCGCAAAGCTGGAGGCCATCCTGCGGCAAATAGCCGATGGTCATGCCGGAGGTCTGCTCCAGCCTGCCGTAGTCCAGACCGTCGATGCCAGCCAGAATGCGCAGGAGCGTGGATTTGCCCGTGCCATTGCCGCCGACCAAGCCAGTGCGCTCGACGGGCGTTAGCTGCCAACTGACGTTTTCAAACAGCAGCTTGGGGCCAAATCGTTTTCCGGCTTCGATGAGTTGCAACATGAATAGGGAATTTCCTGCGGAAACTCTATTGTCGCATCCCCGGTTTATGTCTTGGACTCCCATCTCGGATCGCCAGCCTTATCTCAGCCTGTGCGGCGATTTGTCGGGCGGGTTGGTATACTCGGCAGCAGCAAAGCCATGCGCCTACCCTTCCCAACTCATCTCAATATGCAGTACGTACTCATTGGGCTGACGTTGCTGCTTTTTGCGCAACTTTTGAATGGCACCGACCCGCTGTTTGCCGTTCTGGATTGCGTGGCCATGATGTTCTCCGTGCTGGCCTTCAACGTGCTGGGTGGGATGTCGCGTGTCAGCGGCGCGACTGTTTTCGCTCTTGCGCTTTCGACCTACGTCATCACAATTTTCGTAAAAGTCTTTACCTTTGAACCCTCGGATAAGAACTTTCTTCAGCCGTTAACAACAATCACGGCAACGGCCCTTGCATGGTTCGGCATCATGGTCAGCGCCTGGATGAGCCGGAAATTTATTCGCCCACGTCCGCTGGTGCAGTTTTCTCCGCGTGACATGGAAAACCTGGGCAACATATCCGGCGCACTGATTTTCATGGGTCTACTGAGCCAGATCCTTATCTCCACCTATGGCTTAGGCCCAAACGGGGCGGTGGAGAATGGATCCTTCTGGGCTGCTCTGAACCAGATGAATACATTCGTTCCGCTGGCGATTGTGCTGGGAACGTACTATGTCATCCAGATGAGCGGTGGCACGAAAAGTGTGAACTGGGTGGTGGTTGTCGCCAGTTTATATTTTGGAGGGATCGGATTTGCGGCGGCATCGAAACAAGGCATGTATACGCCTGCGTTTTCCTATCTCCTGGTCTGCGCCGGGCTGCGGTATCGTTTTCGCGCCATGCAGGTTGTTCTGATAGTTCTTTGGGTGGTCTTTGCCATTGGATTTTTATTTCCCTGGGCGCAATACGCTCGCGTCATTACGCGGAAGCCCACGCTGGGCCAAACTTTAGCCGCCACCTATGATGCTTTGCGCGATCCAAATACCCTCCCTGCCATGTACCGCTGGTATCGGGACTCTCAGGTGTTAAACGAGGACGTTAATTTGGTTCAGTTATGTTATGACCATCCTCACGGCCTGATTGATCGCGAGTCTTTAGTCTGCTCCGACGATACGCTGATAGACCTGACGCTCCACACCAGCACTGTGGGGCCAAGTTATTTGCTCCGAGGAATGGCGATGGTCATCCCGAATTTCATGTGGCCGGGAAGGCCTTCCATATTTCTGGGTAACGTCTACGGAAAGGAAACGGGGCTGGTTGGGGACAATGACGAGGGCACGCAAGTATCCTTTGCTCCAGTGGGAGATGCGTTTCGAGAGTTTGGATGGTCGGGGGTGACTGCCATCCTGCCGATCATGTTCTTCTTTACCTTTGTAGCCGTGGATAATGTATTTGGCGACTCGCGGGATACGCCGTGGGGATTGATGATGGTTTCGTGGGCAGCCGTTTCAGCGCCGGGGCTTCAGATCCCATACCAGCCCATGCTTTGGGGTCATATTATCCCAATGATGCTGGCGCTGATCTGGATCACCCGGTATGTGGCGCCACAGGTGGCCGTGATGTTAGGGTTGCGCAAGGTGCATACAGCCATACTCCCGGTGGAAAAAGTGGTGGAGTCATAGATCGTGAAGTGGTGGCGCTTGTGCGGGGTTCTACAAGGAAAATTCGGAGCAGGCAAGAGGCAGTGTTGCAGCGCAAAAAAGTTCTACTAAGCTGGAGCGGTGGCAAAGACAGCGCATGGGCGCTGCACACGTTGCGGCTCGACCCTCGCTATGAGGTTTGCGCCCTGCTGACAACACTCAACGAGCGCTTTGGCCGCGTGGCCATTCACGGATATCGCGAGGAACTGCTCGACCTACAGGCCGCAGCCACGGGTCTGCCTGTGTGGAAGACGCCGTTGCCATACCCCTGCTCGAATGCTGACTACGAGGCGCGGATGCAAGCAGTCTGCGAGCGGGCCGTCGCGGAGGGATTCGATGCCGTGGCCTTTGGCGATCTGTTTCTGGAAGACATTCGCGCCTACCGCATCGAAAAGCTGGCGGGTACCGGGCTGGAGCCGCTGTTTCCCATCTGGGGGATTCCGACGGATCAACTGGCGCGGCAGATGATTGCTGCCGGACTGCGGGCGCGCATCACCTGCGTGAATCCGAAGCATTTGCCTGCGAGCTTCTGCGGGCGCGTCTTCGACATGGATTTTCTGGCCGATCTGCCGGCGACGGTCGATCCCTGCGGTGAGCGTGGCGAGTTTCACAGCGTTGCCTATGCTGGCCCGATGTTCGCTCATCCTCTCCAGGTGGAGCACACGTTGACGGTGGAGCGGGAGGGATTCCTCTATGGGGAAATTGTCCCCACCCCCACGGGTAAAATCGCACCCACGTTCGCGCCATAACGCGCTCAGTGGCGCTATCGCTGTTCGTGCTAAACTGCTCCCGGATCAGATTTTCAGAATTTTATATCCCATACGCGTTTTGTGGAGAAGTCATGCTGCCGAAGACGATCTTTCGCGTGTTCCTTGCGAACACCTGTGCAATGTTCCTGCTGGTTTCCGGCGGAAGCATTCCTGCCTACGCTGGCTCCTCTGCGGGTGCCCCGACGTCCAAGCCTGTTGCCAGCAACACCTCCGCAGCAAACCCGTGGTGGAAGCACGCCGTCATTTACGAGATATACCCGCGCAGCTTTCAGGACTCCAACGGCGACGGCATCGGCGATCTCAATGGCATTACCGCGCGGCTGGATTATCTACAGGGGTTGGGTGTCAATGCCATCTGGCTCACGCCCATCTATCCTTCGCCGCAGGTGGATTTTGGTTATGACATCTCCAACTATGAGGCCATTGACCCCACGTATGGAACGATGGCCGACTTCGACCGTCTCGTGGCCGAGGCGAAGAAGCGAAACATCCGCGTCATTATGGACATGGTGATGAATCACACCTCTGACCAGGATCCGTGGTTCATAGAGAGCCGGAGTTCGCGCGACAATCCCAAGCGCGACTGGTACGTGTGGCGCGATGGCAAAGGCCCAGGTCAGCCGCCGAACAACTGGGAAAGCGGATTTGGCCACTCCGCCTGGACCTACGATGCAAAGACCCAGCAGTGGTACTATCACCACTTTTATCCCCAGCAGCCAGATTTGAACTGGGACAATCCAGAGGTGGAAAAGGCCATGTTCAACGCGGTGCGCTTCTGGCTGAACCGAGGCGTGGCTGGCTTCCGTCTGGATGCCATCACGACTCTGTTTGAAGATCCGCAACTGCGCGATGAAAAAGTCCTGCCGGGGAAGAATGCCTTTGGTGATCCCAACGAAAGTGGTTCCATGCAAAGCGTTCTGCCCCCGATGCATACCGTGCTGCGCGCGCTGCGCAAGGTGACGGACAGCTATCCCGGCCAGCGTGTGTTGATTGGCGAGACCTACATGCGTTTTCAGGATCTCGTCACAATGTACGGCGAGAACGACGACGAATTGCAATTGCCGATGGATCTTCGGGTGGGATTTATCAACAAGCTGGATGTCGCGAAATTCCGCAAGCGCATCAGCGAAGCCGAGAATGACATGCACGGCAACCAGCCGCTTTTTGTCTTCGACAACCACGACAAAATACGCAGTTGGAATCGCTATGGCGATGGCGTTCACGATGCCGCCATTGCCCGCATCGTGGGCGCGATTTTGCTCACCACGCGCTCCACGGCGTTGATGTACTACGGCGAGGAGCTTGGCATGGTGACCACGCCGCCCAAGACCCGCGCCGAGGTGCAGGATCCCATTGGCAAAATCGGCTGGCCGAAGGAAAAAGGCCGCGATGGCGAACGCACGCCGATGCAGTGGACACCGGGCAAGGACGCTGGTTTTAGCACGGCGGCCAAGACCTGGCTCCCCGTGGCACCAGACTACAAGCTGGTCAATGTGCAGGTGGAATCGGCGCAGCCGGACTCACTATATCTCTGGTACAAGAAGTTGATTGCCATGCGCCGCAACAACCCGGCACTGTATGGCGGAGACAACATCATGGTGAACACGTCCGACCCCAACGTACTTTCGTATCTGCGAAAAAATCCAGGGGCGGGGCCGTCGGTGTTGGTGGCGATGAACTTTACCGCGCAGCCGCGCAAGGTCTCCTTTGATCTGAAGGCTCAGGGCATCACGGGGACACATGCGCGCACACTATTGCAGAACGGCGGCGTAAGGGAACGGGTTTCGCTCCACCATGTAAAGCTGCCGCCATTTGCGGTTTTCATCGGCGAGGTGCAGTGAAGCTGCGCTAAAAGCCCATGCGGTCGTCGGCGGAGGGGCCGTAGGTTGGTGGAAGCGGAATGTCGTTCAGCCGCAGATAGACGCCCAACTGCGCGCGATGATGCACCATGTGATTGAGGAACATGCTGCGATAGACCAGAAAACGTGGCTCCTCCACAATCGTCTGGCCTTGGAAACTCAGCTTCCATTGTTTCTGCCAGTGCTCGTCGTCCGCGTTGGCGATGGCCTTGCGCGCCTTGTCTACGAGGGCATCAAAGTCCTTCAATAGCTGCTGGCGCGATTCCATCACCAGTGGCTTCATGCTGCTCTGCGAGAAATCGAGATGCGGAAGCTCGATGATGTATGTGACCAGTTCCGACAACTGTGCGGTGTGCGCGGCCAGCTTGCCGAGCGGCATGGATTTTTCATGCGGCTTGTACTCCTGCTTGCCTTCCGGCACGCGCTCCAGCATGGCGCGGGTTTTCTTCATCTCTGCTTCAAATTCCGGCAGCAACATCTGGCGAATTTCCATATCGATCTCCTCTGGGTATCCTTCAGGGAAACATTGTAACGGACGAAAGAAAAATTTCTCTACCGCGTGCGGGCAATCTCCGGGCGTAGAGACAGATCGGCATCCTCGTCTGCTTCTGGAGCGCCAGCGGGGCGCTGGTGTGGCTCCAGATGATACTTGCTCAGGTTCTCTTTCAGGATGGCAAATGCCTGCTCCGGCGTGTCGGCAAACTGGAAGAGCTTGCGGTCTTCAGGAGAAATGGCTCCTTTGCTGACCAGCACGTCAAGATTGAAGACCTGGTTCCAATACTCCGAGCCGTAAACGATCACCGTCATCTGCTTGGCCAGCTTTTGCGTTTGCGCCAGCGTCAGCAGTTCAAACATTTCATCGAGCGTGCCGAAGCCGCCGGGAAAAACCACCAGCGCCTTGGCGAGGTATGCGAACCAGTATTTACGCATGAAGAAGTAATGAAATTCCAAACTGAGCGCGGGCGTGATGTAGCGATTGGGCATTTGCTCAAACGGCAGGCGGATGTTCAGCCCGATGGTCTTGCCGCCCGCCTCATGCGCGCCGCGATTGGCGGCCTCCATAATGCCGGGGCCGCCGCCGGAGGTGACGACGAACCGCTCGCGTCGCGATTTGATGGTCATGCTCCACTGCGTCAGCAGGTAGGCCAGCTTGCGGGCATCCTCGTAGTAGCGGGCCATCTCGACGGCGGCCTCAGCGCGATGCAGGCGTAATTCGCTGGCCTCGCCCCGTTCTTTTTCTTCTGCCGAGGCTGGTTGCTGCTCAAGGGGAGCAGGCTGCGTGGAGCCGGTGTTTTCCAGCAGCTCCAGATCGTGATTCGCTTCGTCGAGCGCGTGAAAACGGGCAGAGCCAAAAAAGACGACCGTGTCCTGGATGTGCTCGTGACGAAAGCGCGCCAGCGGCTCAATATACTCGGCGATGATGCGGAGAAGGCGGCCATCGGCGCTATTCACAAATGCGGGATTGGCGTAGGAAAGCTGTGGGCGCTCGGTAGGTTCGGGAGGAATTTCCGGTTTGATCGTATTCATTCCACTCTCAGCATAGTGAGCATATTGCATCTTGTCACGCCGGGCGAAGATCGTTTGTCGCGGCCAACAATCTGCATCCGAAAAAACGATATGCGCTCGACAAACAGTTTGTGCCTGACAAGGTTGGCTAGGTTTATGAGGCCGCCTTGTCGTCACGAGTATTTCGATAGTAAATGACCTCGGTGAGACCAATCCAAACATCCATGAGGCCGATGCCGGAGATCACTCCGCGAGTTGCGCCGCGCAGCAGCAGATGGCCGAGCTTCGGATACGCGAGGATATAGGGGTTCTGAATCCAGAGCCGCGTCCAGGGAAGGCAGAACAACAGCAGGCCAATGTACAGGCAGAACGTAACCAGCACGCCCAGCGAGAAGCGTCGTATCCAGACCGGGGCGGGATTGGCTCCAGCAGGTTTTGGCGCATTTGTCTGGCTCGGTTGCGCGGCGGGCCATCGTGGGGATGGCCGGGCAGCGCCCGACGTTGTGTTCTGCGCGCTGGGAACGTCCGGGGGAAACAACTCCGATTGAATTGGCATCAATGGGCACCGAGGGCGCTGCCAGATGGACACAGCACCCTCAAGAAGCCAAGGTATCACACGCCATGCGGCCCGGTTCCGTTACTCAATCCTCGTGGAAGCAATGGTTCGCAGGATTCCGCTGAAGAGGCTCGCCGGGTTGGGTGGACAGCCCATCACGACATGGTTCACAGGGATGATGCTGGCTACGCCTCCCCTGCTGGCGTAGCTTGTGCCGAACACCCCGCCGCAAGCCCCACAGTCCCCGATGGCAATGACCCATTTTGGGTCGGGCATGGCATCGTATGTGCGCTTGAGAGCTTCTTCCATATTTACGGATACAGGGCCAGTGACCAGCAACATATCCGCATGGCGCGGACTTGCCACGAACTTTATGCCTGCGCCCTCCAGGTTGTAATACGGATTATTGAGCGCCTGGATTTCCAGTTCACAGCCATTGCACGATCCGGCATCCACATGACGAATACAGAGCGCGCGTCCGAGGATTTTTAACAGATCGTTTTGTAGGGTTTCGAGCGTGGGCGCGGCTTCGTCACAGGTGGGAAGTGACTCGGTCAACAGCCCGGTATGCAACATGCGTGAAAGTGTGTTCCACATGGTTAGCTCATCCGTCCTGTCCGCTATAAGACAAGTTGAAAGATTTGTTGATGAGGGGGAAGTCCGGCACAATGTTGCCAAGAATCGCGTACTCCAGCAGCGGCCAATTCTGCCACGAAGGATCGTGAGCGTGGCAGCTCCGAATACCGCCGCCGGAACCAGTTTTCAGAGCAATCATCACTGGCCCACGCCATCCTTCGATCAGGCCAATTCCAAGAAGGTTTGCAGCAGCGATGGGAACAGGAGTCTGGATCTCCGCCATAGGAGGCCCAGCGAGAAGCGCGCGACAAATCCGCAGCGATTCAAAAATTTCATCGAAACGCGCTTGTACGCGCGCGGCCACATCTCCACCGGATTGGAGGATCATTTTGGGAGCGAGCGTGTCATACGGCGGCCAGGGATGATCCACGCGCAGGTCACAGGCCACTCCAGAGGCGCGCGCGACGAGGCCAATCGCGCCAAGCTCTTCGGCTGTGGCGCGCTCCAACCGTCCCGCTTCGCGGAAGCGGTCTTGTAGCCCTGCGTGTTCATCGTAGATGGAGCGCATCTGCGTTACGGATGGCTCCAATGCGTCGTACAGGTTGAGCAGCCGACAACGCGCATCCGCAGTCAGATCGACGGTGACACCTCCGGGAATGAGATAGTCCAGAAGATAACGAGCGCCGAAGGCCGCGGCGTTTGCGCGGAGCAGGTCTTCTTTCAATCGTGAAAAATGCGTAAGTCCAAAAGCAAAGCCGGCGTCGTTGCCAAGCGCGCCAAGATCGCCCAAATGATTTGCCAAACGCTCATGCTCCAGTGCCAGAGCACGCAGCAGGATCGCGCGCGCCGGGCAAACCGTTTCGGTGATTGCCTCCAGCGCTGCGCAATATGCCCAGGAAAATGCGACCGCAGAATCCCCGGAGATGCGTGCGGCCAATCGGTGGCCGTTTTGTTGCGAAGCATTCTCGAAGAGCTTTGCAATTCCTTTGTGCGTATAGCCGAGACGCTCTTCGAGGCGCAGAACTTTCTCGCCGACTACAGAGAAACGAAAATGTCCGGGTTCGATGGTGCCTGCATGAACCGGGCCAACAGCGATTTCATGCACGCCATCGCCTTCCACCGAGACGAATGGATATGGGGCAGAGGCCACCGGATATTGATGTTTGCCATCGACATCTCGTCGCAGGGGAAACAGTGTCTCCGACCAGCCACCGTGCCGCAGCCAGCCACGCGTGTCCGATTCGTCTGTTGCGATGCCGAGCAAATCAAAGACGGCGCGCTGCATGCGTGAGGCCGCAGGAAAGAAAACTGCAAGGCTTGGATACGAAGGCGTGGAAGCGTCTTCCATGCAATGTTCCACCACCAACACGCTGTCGGGCAAAAGATACGCGGCATAAATATGAAAGCTGCCATCGCGATCCCGATCATCCGCGCCCCAAAGCGCGAGAATGCGCGCGTTCGATTGGCGCAGCGCTTCCGCCGTCTGGAGCCACTGCTGGCGATCCACGCGCGCGAGTTTGCAGGGTACATTCGCAGGCAGGCTGGCGGATTGCAATTCCATGAAGTTTGTTGCCACCTTCATCCTCCTATCAGCAGCGCCGCTGCCCGGTACCACTCTGCCAGAGCGAATGGGATGTAGACACCGAGCATCAGCACAATTGCGAGATGAACAAAGACTGGCGCCAGCGCCGGAGAATGGGGTAGCGGCGGCGCATTGCTTTCTCCAAAGACCATAGGCTGAACCTTGCGGAAAATGGCAGCGAAGGCGACTCCGAGCGCGATCAAAAGAAATGGTGTTGTCCAGGGATGCTCCCGCATGGCGGTGGTGAGGATCAGAAATTCGCTGGCAAAGACACCAAACGGTGGCATCCCAAGAATGGCGATCGACCCCAGCATCAATCCCCATCCTATCGTTGGACTGACACCCACCAAGCCACGAATGCCAGCCATTTGCTGTGTGTCTGCGGTCTGCGACGCATGTCCGGCGGTGAAGAAGATTGACGATTTGGTGAGGGAGTGAACCGTCATGTGCAGCAACGCTGCAAAGTTTGCAATCGGCCCGCCGATGCCAAAGGCAAAGGTGATAATGCCCATGTGTTCGATGGACGAGTAGGCGAACAGTCGCTTGATGTCGCGCTGCCGCCACAGAAAAAACGCGCCGAGCACGGCGGAGAGCAGGCCAAACCCCATAAGCATGTGGCCGGGAAGATAGGAGCCGATTGAGCCTTCAACCAAAACCTTGCAGCGGATGACGGCATAGAGCGCAACATTCAGGAGCAGGCCGGAGAGAACAGCCGATACAGGCGTCGGGCCTTCGGCATGGGCATCGGGGAGCCAGTTATGGAGTGGGGCCAGGCCGACCTTTGTTCCATATCCGACCAGAAAAAAAACAAAGGCCAGGCCCAGCACTCTGGGTTCGAGATGTCCCTTCACCGCGTTCAGATGCGTCCACAATAAAGCCGTCATACCTTCGCGGCCCAGAACGTGCTCTGCTGCAAAGTAGAGCAGGATGGTGCCAAACAGCGCCTGCGCGATGCCGACGCCACAAAGAATGAAATACTTCCACGCTGCTTCCAGGCTGGCGCGTGTGCGGTAGAGCGAAACCAGCAGCACGGTCGATAGCGTGGCGGCTTCCATTGCCACCCAGAGCAGGCCCATATTGTTGGTCAACAGAGCCAAAAACATGGCTGCCATAAAGAGCTGGTACATGCTGTGGTAGAGGCGCAGCCGTTGTGGATTCAGGCGACCTCGTTGCTCTTCAATGCGCATGTAAGGCCGAGAGAAGAGCGCGGTGGTAAATCCTACGAAGGCCGTGAGAGCGACCAGGAAAACATTGAAGGAATCGACAAAGAATTGCTCATGCAAGGCCAGCAGCGGCCCGTGGCGGAGGACACGCAGCACGAGAAAGGAGACGGCGACCAGCGTGGAGAAGCTCATACCGGCATTCAGTTCGGCGGCATAACGCCGCGCTCCAAACAGCGCGAGCAGAAACGCTCCCAGCAGC
Source organism: Acidobacteriota bacterium (assembly GCA_021810625.1). Taxonomy (GTDB): domain Bacteria; phylum Acidobacteriota; class Terriglobia; order Terriglobales; family Acidobacteriaceae; genus JAJZIJ01. The sequence goes on along the minus strand of JAJZIJ010000005.1, from coordinate 48,642 downwards.
GGCAATCCCAGAACCATCAATAGATCCACGTTAGTCCTCTTTCAATGCTTCCATGTTGCTGAGATCGAGACTGTCAAACTGCTCTCGTATCTGAAAGAAAAATATGCCAAGGATAAAAAATCCAACCAGCAGGTCGAGCGCGATTCCCAGCTCAATCACCATCGGCATGCCATAGGTGGCGCTGGTCGCGGCAAAGAACAAGCCATTCTCCATCGCTAAAAATCCAATCACCTGCGTGACGGCTTTGCGCCGCGTAATCATCATCAGGAAGGCGAGGAAGATGATGGCGAGCGCAATGCCGATGGTGTTGCGCGTGATGGTCGTGGCCATTCTGCTGATGGGGTGCGCCAGTCCGAAAGCGAAGATGACCAGTCCCAGGCCGACGAGCATGGTCGTGGGGATATTGACGAGGGTTTCACTGTCCCATTGCGCGCCCAGTCGATGGATCAGTCGATGGAGAATCCACGGCAGCGCAATTACTTTCAGCAGAAGAGTGAGTGCGGCGGAGTAGTAAAGCTCCCTTAGCCCGGCGCTATGCGCAACGAGAAGAGTGGACATAAAAAGCACCGCGCCCTGCCATGCGAAGAGCGTAATCAACCGTTGCGTGCGCCGTCGCGAGAGCATCGCAAAGGAGATCAACAGCAGGCTCGCGGCCAATAGCTTCAACAATGCGGCGGTCAAATGGGACGGATGCATTTTGTTTAAGCTCCCAGTAAAAGATGAACGAGCAGGCCCAGCACGGCGAGCAGAAAGGCCATTGCCAGATATTCTGGAGCGCGAAAAATGCGCAGTTTTGCTGACAGGGATTCAATCAGCGCCAATGCTGCCCCAGCCACGGTAAGTTTCGCCAGCAATACCGCAACGGCAAGCCCCAACGCCAGCCCGCCATCTGCGCCATGCGTTGCGATTCCCCACGGTAGAAAGAGCGCAAAGCCAATGCAGGCGTAGTTGAAAAGTTTTAAGTCGGAAGCCCATTCCACCAGCGCAAGATGGCGGGCGGAATACTCCAGCGCCATTGCTTCATGGATCATGGTCAGTTCCAGATGGGTCGCAGGGTTGTCGATGGGAATGCGTGCATTTTCCGCGAGCAAAACCATCAAAAACGCAACGGCTGCGAAGAGCAGACTTGGATCCATAAGGAATGAATGCGCGGTGGAAGCCTCGACAACGCTGGGTAAGGCCGTGCTTCCAGAGAGTAGAAACGCATTGAACAGCACCATCAGCAGGGCGGGTTCCGCGAGAAAGCCAATCATCATGTCGCGGCGCGCGCCCATTGAGCCAAACGCAGTGCCGATGTCCATCGCGGCCAGGGACAGGAAGACGCGGGCCGTGGCAAAGAGGCCGATGAGCGCAATCGCGTCGGCCACACGCGCGAAAGGGAGATCGGTCGCAATGGATGGAATGATGGCTGCCACCAGCACCATCGCCCCAAACAAAATATAGGGGGTCATGCGAAACAGGGCGGAAGCATGGGTGGCGAGCGCAACATCCTTCTGGAACAGCTTGCGCAACATGCGGTACGGCTGTGTTAGCGGCGGCGCGGCGCGACTCTGAAGCCATGCGCGACATTGCGCGATCCATCCGGTAAACAGTGGCGCGATGGCGATGGCGAGCAATACTTCGCCGAACTGACGAACCATTGTGAGCGCGGTCATAGGACGAACCCCAGCAACACAATCAGCGTAAGAAAGCTGTAGAGGAGGTAGGTGGAGAGTCGTCCGCCTTGCAGTTGTCCGATCCAATCTGCCAATTGCTGTACTCCACGCGCAATCGGCAGGTACAGCGCTTTCCACATGCGATCCTCGATATGAATTCGATAACGCGGAGCAGCGTCGGTTGGAAAGGGCAGCTCGCGCTCCATGTCAAAGAAGGGGCCAAAGATGTGACGGATAGGCTGACCAAAACCTTCCGCGGTATCTTGCATTCGAGAAGTTTGCCACGGATAGCCGCAGTCCCACGGAACGGCGCGCCGCATTCGTCCGTGGGCCAGAATGCGTACCACCACGAAGGTAATGCCCACGACTCCGATAATTCCCGCGAGCAGGATGAGTCCGCTGTAGGAGGACTGCCTGGATGTGATGGGAGCAATCCACCAGAAGGGAGAAGCAAGGTTCACGGTCTGGCCCAGAAGCGTTTGGGTGACAGCTCCCGCCGCCCGAAGCGCAAGCTGTGGCAGAACTCCAATTGCAATGCATCCGAGCGAGAGCCACGCCAGCCCCATGCGTTCCAGCCAATCGGCATCGTGAGCGTGAACAAGAGAGGGTTCCCGATGCTGGCCGAGAAAAATCACGCCATAAAATTTCACCATCACATAGGCGGCCAGGGCAGCCGTCAGAGCCAACACGGCTGCGCCAAGCGGAATCAGCATGTTGAGGAAGGCGTGAGGAATCTGTGGGGTGAAGAGGAACGATTGCAACAGCAGCCACTCAGAAACAAAGCCATTGAGTGGGGGCAGGCCGGCAATCGCCAGTGTGCCGATCAGCGCCAACGCAGCAACCCACGGCATGCGCCGGATCAAGCCGCCGAGTTTGCCCAAACTCCGCTGATGGGTTGCGTGCAGCACCGAGCCGGTAGCGAGAAAAAGCAGGCTCTTGAAAAGAGAATGGTTCAGCGAATGAATCAACGCAGCCGTCAGAGCCAGCGCGGCGAATAAAGGCAGGTGGCACGCCTCAAACAGAATCGCAAGACCGATGCCGGTAAAGATCAGACCGATATTTTCAATGGACGAATAAGCCAGCAAGCGTTTCATGTCGGTCTGTACCGCAGCGAAGATCGCTCCGAAAAGCGCCGAGAACAATCCGACACCGAGCACCAGCACGCCCCACCACCAATACCGGATGTGCAGCAGGTCGAACGTGATTCGCAGCACTCCGTAGACTGCGGTCTTGAGCATCAAGCCGCTCATCAGGGCCGATACCGGAGACGGCGCGGCAGGATGCGCCTCCGGCAGCCAAATATGTAGCGGAACCAAGCCAGCCTTGGCTCCGAATCCAATCAGCGCAAGCAGAAAAGCTGCGCTGGCCCAGAACGATGTCAGCGAGGCGCCACGCATCGCGTCGAAGGTGAACAGCCACCGACCGCCTTGCAGCACGCCAAAGCTCAACAGAATGCAGAGCGCTCCAATATGCGCCATGAGGAGATAGAGGAATCCAGCGCGGCGGATTTCAGGAATTCGATGTTGCGCTGTCACCAGAAAATACGAACTCAGCGCCATCGTTTCCCAGGCCACCATAAAGAAATACGCATCGTCGGCGAGGATGACGAGAGCCATGCTGGCGAGAAATACGTGATATTGCAGGCAAAGCAGCCCCGGTGCTGTGCCTTCTCCTGAACGGAAATACCCGGCAGCAAAGGTGGAGATTCCCGCTCCTGCCATGCCGAGCAGCAACAGAAAAAATCCAGACAAGGTATCGAGCCTTGCATGAAAAGGCAGATTGGGGAGTCCAAGCGGCAGGAGGAAAATCTGCGGCGCATGGCCGGAGAAGAGAGCAAGGGTTCCCAGTCCGGCGATGCCGAGAGCAATCAGCGCTCCCAGTGGAAAGAGTATGCGCGCAATCCAGCCCACGCGATGGGGTCGAACCAGCCCTGCAATGCCGAGGATCACCCAGCCGAAGACAAGCATCAACAAAAAAGAAAGGTCATGTTTTGAGAATGCGACCACGGATTGAGATGTCCCTTCAACAAGGCTCACGGAAGCCTCCTTGTTATAAAAGTTCGCTGTAGACATCTCTTCGTATATACAAATATATGCATATTAAATGCGCGCAAACTGTTTTGTGTTGCCATTCAATCTGTTAGAGCTGGCTGAGCATGTTGCGAACGCCAACAAGTTGTTTATTGAAAATTTTCCTGGCTACATCCAACAAGCGAAAAATATCGGGGTCGCGGGCGGAATAGAGAACATTCAATCCTTCTTTTCGTGCTGTTACCAGATTGCGGTTGCGTAGAATGGCAAGTTGTTGCGACAAGCTGCTTTGTTCAACGTCAAGCCGGGCACCGAGAACATTGACCCCCACCTCACCCTTCCGCAACTCGTCCAGGATGCGGATACGCAGGGGATGAGAGAGCGCCTTAAAGAACTCCGCCTTGAATTGGCTCAACTCAGACATGTCTATATAGTAATAAACACATCTATGGATGTAAAGGGTGCAAATGGGCTGCGTGTGCGGAGTGGGCGAGGGTTTCTGAGAGGAATCCTAATCCATCGTCGGTGCGATTCCATCTTGAATCGTATTGCGATGCGCATTATGGAATCAGCGCTGCATGATGAAGACAACAACTTGTTCGATCAGAACGTAGTGAGCCTGAAAGAGCGAGGCTACGAAAACAGCCCCGTCGAACTCAGCGCCATCAGGTGCTCCAGCCGAGATGGTTGTAACGTCTCAAACCCCTTCTGAGGAATCTTCACATAGCTCCACTGCGTCCCTGTGAGATGCGTGGCGTTCGCACACCACTGCGTTGCTGCGGAGTCTTTGTACACCACCTCGCTTGTCTCCGCTCCTTTCGTTTCCAGCAACCAATGCCTGCCGTCAGTGTCTACGGCCACAAAGTCGGGATAGTACGAGCGCAGGTTCATCGCTCCATCCGTGTATTCGATGGAGAACCCAAACGGTTGAGGAAGTTTGGCGAACGATGCCACGTCCTCTGCATGATCGAGAAACTTCGCAAAATCCCGCTCAAAGGGGTTGTCGCATGGCACAAGGTTGAAAACCGTGTGTTCACCTTCCCACACCTGCCGCGACCACGGAAACGGCTGGCAACTGGAGAGCATTCTCTGCGGCTCTACAAGCACTGGCTCCTGCTCGGCGATTGTCAGGCGCTTCAATTCCTTCGAGAAGACATCTACGCACACGTAATGGGCTACAGATGTGCTCATCGCTTTCACCACGACAGGGTCGGACAAGTCCGCAGTTTGCCCAAACGCTTTTTCCGCAAAAAACTCCCTTACCTTCGGGGCGAGAGCCGCGAACTGCGATGGCAACTTCACCGCTTCAGCGATGCGCCGGGAATAATATCCAATGACCTCTTGCGCCGTCTGAGGCTCAGGAATCACATAATCGCGCTCCACCAGCTTCTGCAATGAGATGATGTCGTAGCCCTCGTATCGGAATGTCTGGTTCTGCGGATCATCGGCTGTCATGGGCATAAGGATGGTCTGGAACTGCATCACATTCAGTCCGGCAATCTCCTCCGCCAGCGATTTCTTTCGCACCAATGTCGGCGACAACACGGGAAGGCCAATGTCGAATTCTTTCCGGTTGTCCAACGGAAGAATCGTGACGATCTTCAGCTTGTCCTTGCCGATCTCGAAGGTGTCGAGCTGCAAATCTTCGAGCTTTTCAAGGTCGTCCACAAAGTCCAGAAACTTCTTGTTACCGATAATATCCACGCGCTCGGTAAAGTCCACTCCAACGTCGCGGAACATCAGCCGCAGCCCGCGCCCAATCGCCTGTTCGGGCAGGATGTTCGCCTTGGCCGTGTACGGGCGAAGTCCCACGACCACGGTCACGTTTTTCACGTCCCATCCTTCGCGCAACATCAGAACACTGACAATTGCATTGATCGGGCGTTCCATCTCATCCACATCGTGGACTGCCGTGCGCGCATTATCCAGCTCCTTCTTGCTCACCTCGCCGGACTTGTCCGTATGGATGACTTGCGTCCTTTTGTCTCCAAACTCTGCCGGATATTGCTCCCGGAGCCACGCCGCCACATCATCCGCCTCGGACGTGTCGTTCAACATCACAAACAATACCGGCTTGCGCTTCAGCGCAGTTAACTGCTCCCGATACTCCCGCCACCGCTCGACAGCCGCCGTCAGATACGCCTTATACCGGACACTTGCGTAATCTGACTTCGCCTCTGTGACCTTTGCAATCCCTTTCATCGGGCGTTTCACAATCCCGTCAAGAATCGCCTGCTTCAATGGATAATCGGAAATCGTCCAAGGGAATATCGCGCCTTTGGTAAAGCGCGGAGTCGCCGAGAAATCAAGCTGCGCCGCCAGCGGATTGTTGCCATGTAGCTTACGGATGGTTTTGTTCCATTCGTTTTCCTCGTCATGCGTATGGTGCGCTTCGTCGTTCACGACCAGGAGATTCCCCGCGCGCAGCCCAATCCGCTCGCCAAAGTCCGTCAGCTCCAGCTTCTTCGTGGGTGGTTTTGACCCCAGCACCGCGGTCATCACATCCGGCTCGTCTTCACCGTTCCGGTTCGCGCGCTCATAAAACTGCTGGATGTTCGTTAAAAACAGCATCCCCTCCGCCGGGGCCTTTTCGGCATTGCCGCGCATCACGCAGTCGAAGTCCCAAAATATATCCAGTTCCTTCGGAATCACCGGATCCGCACGAAATACTCGACTATCGGAAAAATCCGTCTTCAGCCGCTCCAGAACGATGACATTCGGGGCCAGCACCAGAAAGGTTTTCGCATAGTCTTTTGCAACCGGCTCGTCCTCTCTCGCGGCATTCAGAAATTGCCATGCAACCGCCAGCGAGATCACCTTCGTCTTGCCCGATCCGGTCGCCATCTTGATGCAGTAGCGGGCAAAGTCATCATAGGGAGGCAGACGAAGTTCTTGCGTGTCCTGGGCGTACCGTTCCAGCAGCGCCTTGCGCGTGCGTACCTTCTCGTACTCCCAGACGAAGATTAGCGTCTCAATCGCCTCCTGCTGGGAGCGGTGATACCGGAACGGAACTCCGTTGGCCAGCTTATGGTCGGTATGGAACCAGTAGTTCAGCAGGATGCGCGTCGTTTCCGTAATGCCCTTGTACCCGCCAGCGGCCCACGCCTTCACCGCCTCGCGCAGCGCCGGAACGCACGGGGCCGTGCGCAGTTTGGAGGTCACGTCCAGCAATTCCGGTTGTGTATCGCTCGCCGCTTTCTTTTTTCTCGGCATGGGCTATTTCACCTTGATCTCAAGTGTTTTGGTTGTGTCGTTTCCGAGCAGGTCAATTACCTTCACTACTACCCGGTAAGCGCCCGGTTCCGGGTACTCGTACCGCGCGCTCAATTCAATGTCCGGCTGCTGCCGTGTGCGGTAGGACTGCCACTGGTTATGAAAGGTATCGTTCTTGTAGTCCCAGTCCACAGCCCAGTAGTCGATCACCTGGCTCCAGTGCTTGATGGCTTTTCGCGCTTCTTCTGGCACGTCATCCAGCGGAATCACAAAGTCGGCCAGCTTCAGCGTCAGTTCGCGGCCCTTTTGCTTTGGCACGACTGAAAGCGCGCCCAGCTCAAAGAACTGGATGTCGCCCTGCTCGACCGCCTTCTTTTCCAGCACCTCGCGCGGAATTTTTTTGAAGGACACGTCCACGCGCGACTCCGCCGCCACCTGCCGGGCCGTCTCGTTCATCTCAAAGGCGAACTCCCATCCCAGAATGTCGGCGGCGGCCTTGTCTTTGCCCGCCTTCCACGTCTCGCGGGCAATGGACTTCACATCGGCGATGGTCACCGGAGCGTCCACCGCCCCCACATGCACCATGCGGCCCGCCTTCACGCCATGCAGCCAGGCGTGCCCGGTAATTGGAGTTGCACGGTACAGGTCGAGGATGAATTTGCGGTAGGCCGCATCACGTTGGCGCTGCTGCTCCAGTGCATCCTCGCCCTCTGCACGGAATTCGGCGCTCTGCCACGCCTGCCGCTCGTACTTGCCGAGATTTTGTACGACGAACGGCTTAATACCGAGAAGAGAAAGGAGACGCTTGCGCGTAGTGTGGATAGCGAACCTACCAAGGTCGCAGGTGATCCAGCGGCGGTTGAGCTTTTCGGCAACTGCTGCGGTCGTACCACTCCCAGCGAAACAATCGAGAACGAGGTCGCCGGGGTTGGAGGATACCTCAACTATCCTGTGCAGCAGAGATTCCGGCTTTTGAGTCGGATACCCTGTCCGCTCGACCTTAAACCCCGCCACGATAGATATCTCCCAAACATCACGAAGAGGCAGTCCCTTTGTGGGGGCATCGAGAGTTATCTTCCGCGTCCCCGTTTCAGGGTCGAGCACCTGCGTCTTCCCTTTGAACCTCTTGACATAGCTCTCTGATGGCAGCTCGTATTGCGTGTTGAAAGCACGGTCTGAGGATGTGCCTTTCACATAAAACAAGATGTCATCATGCATGGACTGATACTTCGCGCTGATGGAGGGCCACCGTCTATAGCTCCAGACGATGTGATTCATGAAGCTACCGGAGCCGAACACATCGTCCATGATCAGCTTCGCATAATGGATCACATTCTGATCGAGATGGACATAAATGCTGCCGTCGTCGGCTAGAAGTTCCCGCAACATAGTGACTGTCTCATAAAACCACTGGAGGTAGGAACTCAATCCCTTTCCCCAAGTGTCACGGTAAGCCTTCTGCTCGATGATCGAAGGACGCTTGAGAAACTCAATCTCGTCACCCGATTCGGAGTGATGCCTTGGAACACTCGCGGTGTAGGAGAAATCTGCCCCAGTATCAAACGGCGGATCAATGTAAACCAAGTTCACCTTCCCTGCGAACTCCGGCAGCAGTGAAGGCAGTACATACTTTTTGTCACCCCAGATGAGCCGGTTACGCCACTCCGTTTGCCGCCCGGCAGCAAACATATCCAGCGTCCGTTGCCGGTCTGTCGTGCTCTCATTCACTGTTTCGATGGTTTGGAACGGCAGCGCCACCCGCACCGGGCTTTGCCGCTTGCCGTCCACGTATTTGCCGTCCCAAATCAGCTCTGCCATTCGTATCCAATCCGTTCACCCACACTTTCCGGGGCATTTTCAAAGCGCTCCGCCTTCTGAGCATGAGAGTACCCCATTATATGTCTTGACCCTATACCCCTTGCGCGCCTTGGACGGACTCCGAGCAACGCGATGCCTGCATCGAGTTCTTCCGGTATTTCCCCGGCAGAAGCGATGTGCGATACTCCAAGAAGCCATGTATACACGCGTCTTATTGAAACTTTCTGGAGAAGCGCTGGCCGCTGGGCAGGGATTTGGCGTCAACGTGGCGCGGGTGCATGAAATCGCCGGGGAAATTGCCGATGTGCGGGCGATGGGCGTGGACATCGCCATCGTTGTTGGCGGCGGAAACTTTTTTCGCGGCGTGGCCGAGCAGGCGCAGGCGATGGAGCGCGTCTCCGCCGATCACATGGGCATGTTGGCCACGGTTATCAACGCGCTGGCCATTCAGGATGCTCTCGAAAAGCGCGATGTACATTGTCGCGTGATGAGCGCCATCGCCATGCATCAGGTGGCCGAGCCATATATTCGCCGTCGGGCGATTCGGCATCTGGAAAAAGGCCGCGTGGTGATCTTTGCGGCGGGGACGGGCAATCCGTTTTTCTCTACCGACACTGCCGCCGCGCTGCGGGCGATGGAGATCAAAGCCGACGTTTTACTGAAGGCGACCAAGGTGGATGGGGTCTACAACGCCGATCCTGTACTCGATAAAACAGCGATAAAGTTTGAAGAGATTACCTACATGGAAATCCTGCAACGCAATCTGCGCGTGATGGATATGACTGCGGTCAGTCTGTGCAAAGACAACAGCCTGCCCATGATTATCTTTAGCATGAACGAACAGGGAAACATTTGCCGCGTTATCGCGGGCGAAAAAGTCGGCTCCCTGGTCACGGCATAACTGGAGCGACCGCGGTACATTATGGGTGCAGCCACTTCTGTTGTACGTCGCCCCATGCTGCCCGCCTTGACGGGGTTGCGAGCTTTTGCTGCGGCGAACATCGTCTTCTTTCATTTCGGAAATCCGGCCTGGTTCGGGCCGCTGGCTCCGATGATGAGTAACGGCTACGTTGGCGTCGATTTTTTCTTTATCCTCTCCGGCTTTATTCTGACCTACAACTACACGGATCGGCAGGCGCAGGGCCGCTTCCGGGTGCGCGAATTCTGGCAAACCCGGCTGACGCGACTGTATCCGATCTATGTGCTGGGGCTGCTGATCTCCCTGCCGATCCTGCAACTGGAGTGGCAGTACCAGACGCGCGCGCATTTTTGGCAGGGTCTGACCCTGACTCCGTTGATGTTGCAGGGCGCAAGTCCGCTGCTGGCGACATTCTGGAATACGCCCGCGTGGACGCTCTCCTGCGAGGTCATCTTTTATCTGCTGTTTCCCTGGCTGCTCCTTCGGAGATGGCCCAGCAGCCGACGCAAGCTGGCACTGCTGTTGGGATTGCTCTGGCTGGCGGCGCTGGTGCTTCCGCTGACGTACATGGTGCTGCATCCCGATGGCATTGCGCCGATCAATCGCTACTCCAATGGATACTGGCTGCGCGCCATCAAACTGACGCCGCTGCCCCATGTGCCGGCATTTTTGTTTGGGATCGTTCTTTCTCAGTTGAATGACCGCCTGCGCCTCTCGGACAACATGCGCTTCGCGCTCGCGCTCGGATCGTTGCTGATGATTTTTGCGGCGCTGCAACAGGGAGATCGGCTACCGTTTCTGCTGACGCACAATGGCCTGCTGGCTCCGCTGTTCGGCGCGATGATTCTGGGTCTGGCCGGAAGCCATCCGCTGGCGGGTTTTCTCTCCTTGCGCCCGCTTGTGGTGATTGGAGAGGCCAGCTATTGTCTCTACATGCTGCACTTCAATCTGTGGCGATGGATTCATACACCAGGCTTGCTGGCAGCCCTGCACATTGCGCGATGGGATCCCTGGATTTCGTATCTGCTGCTGGAGTTGGCGGCTCTGGCGGCCTATCGCTGGGTGGAGCAGCCGGGGCGCGGCTGGATGCAGCGGATACTTCCCTCGCTTTGATGCGTGGGATGTACGGATAGATATGGGCTGCGAGAAATTCCGAGTGAACAAGGCCCGCAGAATGCGGGCCTTGTTCACTCGGAAATGGCCGTTCGTTTACGGCGTGACGCTGGGTACCGGGTGCGTTGCGTTGGCAGCGGCAGCCACGCAGGTTGGGTCTTTGTTCGTGGCGGCAGGGCTATCGAGAATTTGCACCAGAGCGCCTGTCTGTGGATCCAGTTCAAAGCCGCTTACCGAGCTATCCAGATAGTTGGATACATAGACAAAGCGTCCATACGCTGATTCGACGGAGATGCACGTCGGGCCAGTTCCGGTTCCATAGCTCAGATTGCCAGGGATTCCTGTGGGAACGCCGGTGGTGGGATCAATGGTGTACTCCCGCACGGTATTGGAGTTGAAATTGGTCACATACAGAAAGAGGTTGCGCGGATCAATGGCCATGCCGTCGGGATACTTCCCCGTAACAAATGGGCTGTTGGGCATGGGTTGCAGCGCGCCATTGGCTTGAACGTTGTAGCCAAGCAACTGGTTGGCGGATTGGTCGGTGACATACACAAACTTTCCGGTGGCATCACTAATAATGGCGCTTGGCTCAACTCCTGCGGGGAAGTTGTTCGCGCCCATCGCTGTCAGAACCCCATTCGCGTAGTTGACGGAGTAGCCATAGATCGTGTGCAAGCCCTGATCGGCGACATAGAGATAATTTGCGGATGCCGTCGCCGTAATGCCAATGGGTTGAGATCCTTGAATCGGCTGCGATCCATTGAGCGGGAAACAGCTTTCTCCGGAAACAGGATCGGTAATAGGTGTGCCCAGGCTGCCATCCGCATATGTAATGGGATAGACGGCCACGCATCCGTAGGTGGGCGGGTTGGCCGCAATGGGATTGACGTTCGGCGCGACCGCGCCAATGGTATTGAATTTTGGCGCGAAGGAATCGAGGACAAATAGAAACTTGCTTTGCGGATCAATGGCCACGGCAATCGGATAGGTGCCCGGCGAGTTGTATGTGTGCTGTTGATAGAGCTTGCCGTCAATGCCGATGGCAAACTCCACCACGGCGTTGTCCATCTCATGGATGACGTACAGCCATTTGTTTCGGTTGTCCAGGGCATCGGCAATGGGGTATTCCCCACCGGAAGGGAATGGGGAGTTGGCCACCTGCGTGATGGCACCAGAAACGCTGTCGATGGTATAGGCGTTGATGAGTCCTACCGAATGACTCGCCGTCAAAGCATAGACGAAGCCGAGACTGAAGCTTGGATTGCAGGCGGTAATGCTGAGTCCCAGAGCCAGGGACGCAACCAAGGCCAAAGTGATCCGGCCATATTGACTCCACTTCATGCGTTTCCTTTGTCCCCGACCTCAAAATGGCTCAAGGGCTGCGCGTTGCAATTTGCTAGTTTGGGTTTGTTCCCATTTATCATTGTAAAAGCGTCCACGCGCTTGCGCCAGTGAGGGCGCGGAAAACTGCAACCTGCACTGGAAATTTTCGCCCGATGGCCGCCTCACGAAGAGTCACCCTGCGCTCTCCTCCCAGAATTTTTAGATCTCCGATAGGAACAAGGCTCGCGCAACGCGAGCCTTGTTCCTATCGGAGATTGCCAAGCCTCACGTTGATTATGGCGTGATATTTTCTATCGGGTGGGTACCGCTGGCGGCAGTGGACAGGCAGGTTGGAGCGCCACCTGCTGCAAAGGGCGTATTCAGAACCAAAGTAAGAACCCCGGTATGGGGATTCAATTCATAGCCGCTGACCGTGTTGTCCAGATTGTCGGATATGTACACGTAGCGTCCGTATGCCGTCTCAATGGAAATACACGTCGGCCCAGTGCCGACCCCATAGTCCCCTCCGCCGGAGACTCCCGTTGGATTGCCCGTGGCGGGATCAATGGCATACGCCCGCACGTCGTCGGAGTTGTAGTTCGTAACGTAGAGGAAGAGGCCACGCGGATCAACGACCATACCATCGGGATACAAATCGGTGGCAAAGGGGCCGTTCAACTGGGGTTGCAGCGAACCATCGTTCTGAATGTTATAGCCAAGCAACTGGTTGGAGTACTCGTCGGTAACATAGATGAATCGCCCGGTCGCATCGCTGGTGATGGCGCTGGGTTTGACTCCCGCCTGGAAGCTGTTCGTGTTTGCAGGAAAAGCCGTCAGAACGCCATTCGAGTAATTGACCGAGTAGCCGTAAACCGTGTGCGTGTTCTGATCGGCGACATAGAGATAATTTACAAATGCCGTCACGGTAACGCCGATAGGCTGCGATCCCTGAATCGGCTGCGACCCATTGAGCGGGAAGCAGCTCTGCCCGGAAACAGGATCGGTAACGGCTGGCCCCAGGCTGCCATCCGCAAAAGAAATGGGATAGACGGCCACGCATCCGTAGGTGGCAAAGGGAACTGCGGGGGGACTTATGGGAGCGACGGCGGGGGATGTTAGTGTTCCGTTGGCGCGCGCGCTGGCAACCTGCGCGTTGAAGGCGGGCGCGAAGGAATCGACCACAAATAGAAATCTGCTTTGCGTGTCAATGGTCATCGCAATGGGATAGGTGCCCGGCGTGCTGTAGGTGTTCAGAGGTTGAATGTCGCCACCCAATGCAATGCTAAACTGAACCAGCGAGTTGCTCACTTCATTCAGTACATAGAGCCACTTGCTCCGGTTGTCCACAACGCTCGCGATGGGATATTGACCGCCGGAGGAGAACGGAGAATTGGCGGAGGGGGTAAGCGCGCCAGAAACGCTGTCGATTTTGTAAGCGCTGATCTGTCCTGGATTGCTCTTCGCCGACAGGTCGTAGACGAAACCAAGGGTATAACTTGGATTGCAGGCGGTAATGCTAAGTCCCAAAGCCAGAGACGCAACCAGGGCTAACGTGATCCGGCCATATTGACTCCACTTCATGCGTTTCCTTTGTCCCCGACCGAAAAACGATTCAAGGGCTGCGCGTCCGTCGCAGGTTTCTATTTTGGGAGTTATTCCCAAGTTCCCATATTGCGTGTACTTCATATTCGAGAACCGCCTAGAACACTCGTCCCGATACGACCAGATAATTTGGTTGCAGGGGGGCGTTGGTTACAACTCCACGAAACAATGGAGCAAGCTGTCCGGTATTCGCGTCAATGATGCTGCCGGTGATGGTGCTGTCATTGAAGTTGGCAACGTACAGATATTGATCCGAGGGATCCTCTACCATCCAGATGGGGCCGGAGCCAGCAGGGAAGGAGCCGTTTTGACTCGAAGTGGCGCCGGGAATCAATTGCAACTCCCCATTGGCTGGGTTGATGGTATAGGCCGTAATCGTGCTGTTCGGCGCGTTGATGGAGTTGGGGCCAAAATTCGCCACATAGAGGAACTTTGAATTGCTGTTGGATGTAATTGCATCTGGATTGATCGCCGCCGTGGCGTTGTTCACCGGTCCGCCGACCAGGGCTTGCAGCGCGCCGGTATTGCTGACCGTAAAGGGAAGAATCTGATTGGCGACCGTATCCGCAAGATAGAGGTACTGTCCACTTGCGGAAATAGCCATTGTGCTCAGCGCGCCCGGAGCCGATCCGGTTTGTAGCGGCTGGTTCTGCGTCAACACCAACTGCCCGGTGGCATTGTTGAATTGATAAGGGAAGACATCTGGATTGCATTGTGCGTTGCAGGTAATCGCCGGGTTTCCCCCTGAGGCCGGAACGATAGTCGCTCCCGGCGCATACCCCTGATCCAGCGTGAACAGGAATCCGCTGGTAAAGACAACCTGCACGGGCTTGTAGTTCACCTCAAAATACGGCAACTGCTGCCCATTCGTGTTGAAGGTGTTCTGGTTGGTGATCAGCGTCAGCTTGCCCGTGTTCGGATTCACCTGAAATACAGTGATGTCGCCACGCCCGGAGCCATCAGGGGCGATCTGATCCGCAGCAAACAGATACCCTCCACCGGGGCTTAACGTCAGCGAGACCGGGTTGCTGCCAGAGGTGTAATAGTTGCCCTGAAAGGTAAGCACGCCAGAGCCACCGATGCTGTACATCGAAACGCTGCCCGACCCTTTGTTGAGAACAGCCATCAACTGGCCCGCAGGCAGGATGACTGCCTGCACCGGCTTGTTGCCGTTGGACGGGAACGGCGACCCCGTAATGGGTGTCAGGTATCCAAAATCATGATCGATTTTGTAGCCGGCAATCTGATTCAATTGCTGGCCGGGGATGGCTGTCGCAATTCCATTTGCGGTTGCGTACAGGTACCCGATGGTATACGTGCCACAAGCGATAAAGCTGAGGCCCATTCCAAGCGACACGATTAAGGCCAGAACAACGCGGCCATATTTCCAAAACTTCATGTGCATCCTTGATCCTCTGGCGCGTTACCCGCGCGAGGGCTGCCATAGGCAGCGTTTCATCTGTGGGATTGCTTCCTGTCCCAATTGTAAAAGCCGGGAAGTGTTTATGCCAGCCGATGCCTATTGGGGATTCGGAGGCAGGGATCAGAAACAGGGTAAAGCGGGCGCAATCGCTGGCTGGAGATTTGTATTGCGTGGGCGGCGATGAAAACGGCGCCCATCAAAAAATTCTGACCCGGAAGCTGAGATATTGCTTGGGATTTTTCCGTATCGCCACCAGTAGATCATGAGCATCCTGCATGGTTTGCTCGCTGTTGTTGTACAAGGCGGGGTCTTGCAGCATTTTCCCTGCCGACCCTTGCCCCGTGTTCAGACGAGTCAGAAGGGTGTTCATCTGGTTGACCGTATCGTTCAATTTGCGGGCAAATTCTGGATCCTTGATCAACACCCCCAGGGAGCCTCGGCCATCCTGAATATCGTCCATCAACTGGTTGGCTTTGACTGCCGTCTGGTTCAGGTTGTTATACAAAGAATCGTCGCGGAGCAATTTCCCCATGCTGCCATGTCCCTGATCGATTTCGTCGGCAATGTGCTGCATCCGCGTAACGGCGTCATTGGCATGATCGTAAAACGTATCATCGTTGATCAACTTGCCCAGGGATCCCTGACCATTGTTGATCTTGTCGGCCACCCGTTGCATGTCGGTGAGGGTCGTAACGGCCTCGTTGTACATCTGCGGGTTGTGGAGCAGAAGCCCGAGTGTTCCATGTCCGGTGCCCAAGACGTCCGTCATGGCATTCAGCTTGGTGAGGATCGCATTGACCTGCTGGATGGTACTCTGGCTGGACTTGATGACATCCTGGATGTTCGGCTCTTGCGCAACGGCCAGTTCATCGCCATTGGCCAGACGAGGGCCGACGGCGTTGGTGCTGTCGATATCGACCACGGTATCGCCCAGCACGCCCACCGTATTCAGAGACACCACGGAATCCTTGTGCAGCGCCTGGATGTAACGGGTACTGATGCGCATGGTGGCTTCGACCGGCGTGCGTGGGCGCGCCGGGTCAATGCGCATTTTTTTGACCGAGCCAATGGTGACTCCATGCAGATTGACCGGCGCGCCCGTCTCCAGGCCGAAGGCGTTTTCAAAATAGGCATACACCGTGATCCGGGGATGAAACAGTCCGCCCATCGAATCCGCCATCAGGGTGATGAGCAAGGCCAGCGCCAGGGCGGAGGCAACCACCAGCGAACCGACCTTGAGTTGTGACCAACGGACTTCGCGCTGATTGGGCACGTTTTTCTCTCACCTTATACGATTTCTGCGACCGTCCCACCGGACACCAAACAAGCAGGAATTACGTTGAGGATAGCAGACAACGACACTCCGGTTCAGCTACAACGCCGTATTCTCAGCCTGAGTCAATTGCGTATCGGGAACTCCCTGACTGAAAGCAACACGGAACCCATCCACCTGTCGCAGGGAAAAAACAGGAACGCCCGCGCTGCGAGGTGTCTGCACTTGAAAGAAGGTTGCATTGGCCACGTCTTCCAGCGCGAATGCGGGTCGCATGTCCGGGTGCATGGGGGCGATTTCGATATGGCTCATATCCAGATTCCGTATGTGGCGCAGAAAAAATCCATGTGACGGCACGGGGCCAAACATGTCCGGCCCTGGATATTCCGCCTCCAACTCAGGAGGCTGCATGGCCGCCTGCGTCTTCAAAGCTCCCCCCTGATGTTGGATGAAAATATCGCTCAGCTTTACGTCTTCAATGGCATGGCCGGGAATTCCGCTCAGGATCGACCCTGGATGCGCGGCTGCGTTGGAGCAAACGATATTGCTGATCAAAATGCGCCGCAAGTGGCCAACGGGAACTCCCTTTGGGCCGCGCATCCGGCGGCCAAGCCGCAAGAACAGCGGCGAGCTGACGATATCGCGCATCGTGATATTTGTGATGCTGATGTCCTCCAGCAACGCGCCGTCCACCGTTTCCAGCGCCAGTCCATGACAGCCTTCAAGAACGCAGTTGGAAATGACGATATTTCTGAATCCACCATTCGATTCCGTGCCGCACTTAATGCGGCCCGTTTGGGGGATATTTTGTTCCGACGAAAATTTTTGAAACGTGCCGTCGAGCAGCGTGCCCATCTTATAGGCTCCCGTCACGTAGCAATTCGATATGGTGACATTTTCCGTGGCGCGCGCGACGCCCAGGGCGAAGGAACTCTTTAGGCAGATGCCGTCGTCCCACGGCGAATTGACCGAGCAGTTCGAGATATGCACATTGCGGCAGCAGTCGATATCCATGCCATCGCGGTTGGTGTCGATCTTGAGATTGTCGATGGTGAGGTTGTCCACGCCTGTAACCAGAATGCCGAAATGTCCGCCCTGCAGAATCGAAAAATCGCGCAGCAACACGTTATGGCAATTTTTCAGGGTAATGGCTTTGTTGCCCACGCCGGGAGATTCAGCCAGCGGCTTCTCCGTACTCCAACCTCGGCTGAGACCTTTGCCCCAGATCAGCCCAGAACCCAGGATCGCGACATCGTGAATGTTTTCACCCCAGATCAAGCTGTTGTGCCGGTGGTTGTGCCCATAATCCTGATATGCCGCCCACGGCGCGTTGGGTTCGGCAGCATCGTAGCCGCCGCTGGTCGTTCCTTCCAGCGGCGTGGATGCGGCCAGAATCGTGGCGCCCGCTTCCAGATACAACGCAACATGGCTCTTCAGATGAATGGAATAGCACGCATAGGTTCCGGCCTGAAAGTAGACAATGCCGCCTCCGGCTGCGCTGGCGGCTGCAATGGCGCGGTTTACCGCAGGCGTGTCGATGGTATGGCCATCCCCCTTGGCCCCATACGCCCGCACATCGAATCGACCGTCGATGCTCTGGCTGTGCCCTGCGCTGGCATCGGCAATCGCGCCGGATGTCTGCATGGTTGTCGCCGCTCCGGCAACACCCGCGCCAGCCAGTTTCAAAAAATCTCTACGGAAAAAATCCACACCGCTCACCCCTTCCTGCAACCTCTCCATCCTAGGACATTTTGACCGCGCAGGATGCCCCCACAGCAGCGAAATGGGACGAAGTGACCTCCGTACCCGGACGTTTCCTGATGGCATGGAACAAGGGAACCGATAACGAGCCTAAGGAGGATGGTCTCTCTGCGTGACGACGAGCATCCACGGCATGTCACGCCGGAAGACGCATCCCCATTATTTTGTACAGAACGTAAGGACGGCAGGTATGCACGATATCTCCATCCACGGCTACAGTCCGTTGGAGTCCCCGAAGCTCCAGATCAAGCTGGTCGATCAGATTGTTGATTCCGGCGGATGGGTGCTCGGAGAAAAACAGCTCTCTCCATTCTCCTATCAAATTCGCTTTGAACTGGAGATTGGGAACATTGTGGAGATGTATAGTGCCTTGCAGCGCACGGGCGTGCAGTTCACCCGCACGGCGCATTTCGCGCTGGCAGAAATGTGTACATGCCAGAAGTATCTCCCTGAACCGGAACAGATGCAGATTGTTACCATCACCCTGCGCGTGGGCATGTTGCAGGAGGAAAATACTCGCTTCCGCAATTTTTTGCGATCGCGACCTGCGTAGATCGGGCTATCCTGCCTCCACCAGCCCATAATGGCGCTGCCAGTGCGCCTTCAAATGTGTCCAGACAGCAGTGACGGCCTCGCGGGGCATCTCTTGTTCTCCACACTGCACAAAATGATGTGCCTCGCGTCGTGCCAACTCCAGCAACTTGCGGTCGCGTAGCAGGTTGGCCACGCGGAAATCCGGCAGGCCGGCCTGCCGTGTGCCAAAGAACTCTCCCGGCCCGCGCAGCGCCAAGTCCAACTCGGCCAGCTCAAATCCATCCTGCGTGCGCGTCATCGCGTCCAGTCGCTCCTCAGCCTGCGGGGAGACTTTGCCGCCCGTCATCAAAATACAATAGGATTTTGCCGCGCCGCGCCCCACGCGCCCGCGCAACTGGTGCATCTGCGCCAAACCGAAACGCTCCGCGTGTTCAATCACCATCATCGAGGCATTCGGCACATCCACGCCCACTTCGATCACCGTGGTTGCCACCAGCACATCCAGTTCGCCGCGCTGGAAGCGCCGCATGTTGCTCTCTTTTTCGTTGGCATCCATGCGTCCATGCAGCAGGCCCAGCCGCAGCCCGGCCAGATGCGTCGCGCGCAAGGCTTCAAACATGGCGACGGCGGATTTCAGGCTGGGCTTGCCGTCTTTTTCTTCAAATAGCGATGAAGATTTTTTTGCAGCCGCTTTGCGCGGCGCTGCCTTGGGTTTTTTCGCGGAATCTTCCACGGGAGATTCTTCATCGCGCGGAAAATCCAGTTCTGGCTGGTCGTCGCTCGGCCCCTCAATCACCGGATAGACAATGTACGCCTGCCGTCCGGCCTTGACCTGCTTGCGTAGAAACTCCCAGACCTCCGGCGCGTTCTCGTCGGAGGTGCGGCGCGTAACGATGGGCGTGCGGCCCGGCGGCAACTCGTCGAGCACGCTCACGTCGAGATCGCCATACAACGTCAACGCCAGCGTGCGCGGAATAGGCGTTGCGGTCATCACCAGAACGTGCGGCTCGGCGGCATTCGGTTTTTTCATCAGGCGAAAGCGCTGCATCACGCCGAAGCGGTGCTGCTCATCCACAATCACCAGGCCAAGGTTGGCGAACTCAACTTTTTCCTCAATCAGCGCGTGCGTGCCAATCACCAGATTGGCCTCGCCCCGAACAATACGTCCGCGATTGGCGCGCTTGCGATCTTCTTCCAGCGAACCCGTCAGCGGAACCACGCAGTAAGGCGACTGTCGATCGGCGCGTTCCAGCAGCTTGCGCGCGGCCAGATAATGCTGCGTGGCCAGAATCTCCGTGGGTGCCATCAGCGCGGCCTGATAGCCGTTCTCAATAGCCACCAGCGCGGCTTGCAGCGCGACGATGGTTTTGCCGGAGCCAACGTCTCCCTGCAACAGGCGGCGCATCGGCGTGGGCTGGCGCATGTCATCGACGATCTCGGCAAGCACGCGCTTTTGCGCCGTGGTGGGATGAAAGGGCAGAATGTTTTTCAGCGCTGCGCGCACGCGCTCGCCAGTGGCAAAGGCAAAGCCGGGGCGCTCGCGCATTCGACGACGCTTCAACTCCAGCCCAAGTTCCAGATAAAAAAGTTCCTCGAAGATTAAGCGTTGATGCGCGGGCGTGGCCGCCGCCTGCAACTGCGACAGCTTGGTTTCCTGCGGCGGAAAATGTACTTCGCGGAGCGCGGTGGCGCGATCCGGCAACTGCATTCGCTCGCACAGGACGCCGGGCAGCGTCTCGGCAACACGCGGGCCGGGAGCCTCCAGAATGTTGTGGATCACGCGGCGCAGCCAGCGCGAACTGAGTCGCGCTCCCCCCAGCGATTCATACACGGGCACGATGCGGCCCACTTCCAGCAGCGCGGTTTCTGTGTCATTTGGGCCGGGCAGAATCTCAATCTGTGGCTGAATCATTTTGAAGCTGCCACTGCGGCTGCGCGAGGCCTCCACCTTGCCGTAGAGCGCCAACATCTGGCCCGGCTGAAATTTATCCTTCAGGTAGGTTCCGTGGAACCACATACATTTCAGCGAGATCGGCCCCTGGCCCACGGTCATCTCAAAGATGGGCATACTCCGCGTGCGTAGCAGCGCCGTGCCGCGTACCTCGCCAAGAACGCTGACTGTTTCTCCCGGAACCAGCTCATTCAATGCGCGGGGATGGGCGCGATCTTCATAGCGAAAGGGAAGGTGGTAGAGCAGGTCTTCGACAATCGCAATGCGCTTTTCCTCCAGCTTTTCGGCCAACTGCGGGCCGATGCCTTTGACAAATTGCACGGGAGTGTCGAGCGCAAGCACACTCTGGATGCTATCAGCAGCGCCCGCATCTCTGGCAGGCCCGTTCCTGACTCGGCGGAAGCGAGATGCCCTACATTCCCCCCACGGCCAGCCTTTGCTGCGACTGCGGGCGTAGATGCAACACGGTCATGGTTGCATAGGTGGACATCATCCGATGTTGTATGTATATAATGTCATTACAGATTGGATGTATCGTCATGGCGAAAAACAATCAGTCCGCATCAGGCAGCACCTTTACCTTTCGCATTGACCCCGCCTTGAAGTCCGCATTCATGGCAGCCACGGAGACGGAGAATCGGTCCGTTGCGCAGGTGCTTCGGAACTTTATGTCCGCGTATGTCGAACGCAAGCGGCAGAAGGAGTTTGCTGCCGAGGCCCGCAGGCAGTCGTTGCGGATCGCATCCTCCCGTGATGAAAAGGAAGTGATGAAGTGGATGAACGACGTGGCGGACACCGAGAGTTGAAGGTGAAGCGCGGAGACCTGGTGACCATTGCGGCCCCTGGGGACTACGGAAAGCCGCGTCCGGCGTTGATCGTGCAGGCAGATGCTTTCGATGTGCATCCATCCGTCACCGTGCTACCGCTTACCAGTGAAATCCATGACGTGCCATTGTTCCGCATTACCGTTTTTCCAGGGAAAGACACTGGCCTGCAAAAGATGTCGCAGATCATGGTGGACAAGGCAATAACGGTATCGCGCGCCAAGATTGGCCCGCGCATGGGTCGCGTCCATCCGGCCACCATGCAGGCCGTCAATCACGCTCTTCGCGGCTTCCTGGGTTTGTAGGCCGAAGGCATCCCAGGCAGGTATATGCGTTGGCTTGGCTGCGAACACCCCATCCTCTGCACAGCGGAGATGGAACGGGGCTGTGCGCGCAACCATGATCCCATCTCGCTAGAATGATTCTGTGTCCGCTCGTTACAACTGGAAACAGCGCCTTGCGCTGGCGCTGCTGCCTCCCATCGCCGCAGCGCTGATCCGCTTGCTGGGCTGGACGCTGCGCGTGGAGGAGATTGGAGCGCTGGATTTCCATGCGGACAACAACAAAACCACACGCGTTTATTGTGTGTGGCATCGCTGCCTGCTGACCATTGCCTATCATTTTCGCGGGCATGGGATTGCCAACCTCATCAGCCCAAGTTTCGATGGTGAATTCATCACGAGAATCAGTCGTCGCATGGGATACACGGCGGCGCGTGGTTCCAGTTCGCGTGGCGGAGTGGGCGGATTGCTTGGAATGCAGCGGGCGCTGGAGCACGCTCGCTATGCTGCCTTTACCGCCGACGGCCCGCGTGGGCCGCAGTATGTTGCCAAGCCCGGCGCGGTGAAGCTGGCGCAACAGGTGGGCGGCGGCGTAGGCATTTTTTATGCCGCGCCGGAGCGCGCATGGCAGCTTCGTTCCTGGGATCGCTTTCTGATTCCCAAACCTTTTTCTCGCGTGGTCATTGCATGGGAGGCTCCCGTGTCCGTGCCAGCAGCCGCCAATGCAGCGGAACTGGAAACTGCGCGCATGGCCGTGGAGCAGTCACTCGAACGAGCGCGCGCGGCTGCCGAGCAGCAAGTAGCCGCATGGCAGAAGGAAAAACGCAGCAGCCAGTAAAATCAATTGCGTGCCCGGCGACTGCCTCGTTTCAGATTTCGACTACACCCTGCCGCAGGAGCAGATCGCGCAGCAACCGCTGGCCGACCGCGCCGCCTCGCGCATGATGGCCTTCGACCGCGCAACGGGCATCCATGTGGACAGAAATTTTCGCGATCTTCCGCAGTGCTTGCAGCCGGGAGATTTGCTGGTGCTCAATAATAGCCGCGTGATTCCGGCGCGGCTCTTTGCGCGTCGCGCTGGCCTGCGCGCGCAGCCAGCGAGCGTCAGTCCTTCTACGGCTGCGGAACATCTACAGGGCCGCGTGGAAGTTCTGTTGACCACACAGCACGCGCCATTGGAATGGGGCGCGCTGGTTCGTCCGGGGCGCAAGCTGCCCGTGGGCGAGCGGCTTCTCTTTTATGCCGAAGAGGAAACGAGAGCCGGGGAGGAGATGGGCGCGTCTGCTGCTTCACTGCCAAATTCCGCTCCATTGTTGGAAGCAGAAATTATTGCGCGTGGCGAGTTTGGCGAGCGGCGACTGCGCTTCGCTCCAGTGCAGGATTTCTACGCCATTTTGGATCGTCTGGGCCACATGCCTTTGCCGCCGTACATCCATCGCAGCGATGCCGCAACGGATCGCGAGCGCTACCAGACGGTGTACGCGCAATCGCGTGGATCTGTGGCTGCGCCGACGGCGGGCCTGCACTTTACGCCGCAGGTGCTCGATGCCCTGCGCGCGCGCGGCGTGGAGATTGCGGCCATCACCTTGCACGTTGGCCTGGGAACGTTTCAGCCGGTGCGCGTGGAGCGGCTCGATGAAATTGTTTTGCACTCCGAGCGCTACACGTTGCCGCCAGAGACAGCCGCAGCGCTGAATCGAGCGCAGAGCGATGGCCGCCGCGTGATTGCCGTTGGCACTACGACGGTGCGCGCATTGGAACATTGTGCGCTGGTCGCCGACGGGCGCAACCTGCAACCACACTCCGGCGAAACGAGTATTTTTATTTCGCCGGGATTCTCCTTCCGCCTGGTTCGCGGAATGCTGACCAACTTCCATCTGCCGCAGTCCACGCTGCTGATGCTGGTCTGCGCCTTTGGTGGCCAACAAAATGTGCTGGCTGCATATCGGCACGCGGTGGCGCAGGGCTATCGCTTTTTTTCCTATGGCGATTGCATGTTTCTCGCCTGAAGAAATCTCTGTGCAAGTCGGAATTTTGAAGGGGCGCGGCTTCAGCCGCGCCATACATACAGCAAAAACAACGCGGGCTTCAGCCCCTGAGGGAGTGTGGCCCCGGCTTGGTAGACTCATCCAATATGGCCGCCACAGAAACCGCAAAGCCCGCAGTTTTTCTTTTGGACACGATGGCCTTCATCTTTCGGGCTTATCATGCCATGCAGCGGCAGCGCCCCATGTCCACGCGGACAGGTGTTCCGACGGCAGCCGTCTACGTTTTTGTGAACATGCTGAATCGTCTACGCAAGGATTTTTCGCCGGAGTATCTGGCCGCAATCTTTGACGTAAGCGCCCCGCTGCTGCGCGACACGCAGGCCAGGGCTTTTACCTCCATTCGCAAGTACAACAGCAAGACGCAGAGCTTTGATGTGGTGGAGTACGCGGGCTACAAGGCCAATCGCGAGGCCATGCCTGTTGATCTGGCGCAGCAGTTGCCCTACATTCGCCGCGCTCTGGAGGCGTTGCGCATTCCCATGTTGCAGCACGAGGGCTACGAGGCCGATGACGTGATTGGCACGCTGGCGCAACAAGCGGCAGCGGCGGGGCATCCGGTCTACATCGTCTCCAGCGACAAGGACATGATGCAGTTGGTGAACGAACAGGTGCGCGTGCTGAATCCGGCCAAGGACAATCTTGTGCTGGATCGCGCCGGGGTTGTGGCCGCGCTGGGCGTGCAGCCGGAGCAGGTGATTGACGTGATGGCGCTGCGCGGCGATGCCATCGACAACATTCCCGGCGCGCCGGGAATCGGCGACAAAGGCTCGGTGGAGTTGATCCAGCAATATGGCAGCGTGGAGGCTGTGCTCGCCCACGCCAGCGAAGTGAAGCGCAAGACATACCGCGAATCGCTCGAACAAAATCGCGAGACGATTCTGCTGAGCAAGGAACTGGTCACGATTCACACCAGCGTTCCCATGCCGTTGGATTTGCCGCAAATGCAAACGCAACCGCCCGACGCGCTGGCCTGCCGCGAATTGTTTTCCGAGTTGGAATTTACTTCTCTGCTAAAAGAGCTGGGTGCTACAGGGCCACGCGCAACGGCAGTAGACGCAAAGGATTCTGCATCAGCCGCGTCGGAGCCGCAGCTTCGGGCGCAGTGCATCCTTGATCCATCGGAGGCCGAGATCGACGCGCTGTTGGCCTCAGCCCGGATGCACGGACTTGCCATTGCATACGATGCGAGGGACGTGGAGATTTCCAGCGACGGAGATTCGGAGGAATCCGAAGATGCGCCGAAGACCCCATCCTTGCTGGACATGATGGAGCAAGAAGAAAAAACAACATTGGCCACGACAGCCTGGATTGGTCTGGCGGCGGATGCGCCAACGACGATGCCTGTGGCGACGGCGCTGCGCGTGTCGATGGAAAACAAAAAGATACGCGCAGCCCTCGAAGATGCCTCCCTGCCCAAGTCTGTGCATGATCTCAAATCGCTGACACGCGCTTTGGAGCCGCAGGGCATACGGCTTGCGGGCGCGCGCGATGATCTGATGCTCTACTCCTACCTGGTCAATCCGACGCATGGCAGTCATCGGCTGGAGGATGTGGTGGCGCGCTTTGGCAATCAGCCGCTTGTGTGCGAGGCGGAAGACCGCCTGCCAGCGACGGCGGCGGCCATTGCGCAATTGGCTCCTGTCCTGCGCAAGGATTTGCAGGCGACGCAAATGCTCGACCTCTACGAGACGATGGAGCTTCCGCTGGCCCCGGTACTCCTGCGCATGGAGCAGGCGGGCATCCGCATCGACAGCGCGTTTCTGCAAACCATCTCCTCGCGGCTGAATGCTTCGATGCAGGAGTTGGGCGAGAAAATTTTTGAGCAAACCGGACATCGCTTCAACCTGAATTCCCCCAAGCAACTGGGCGATGTTTTGTTCAATAAAATGAACCTGCCGAAGCCGATGCGACATGGTCGCGGCAAGGTCGTCTCCACGGCACAGGATGTGCTGGAGGAATTGTCGGAGCATCACACTGCGCCCCGGCTGGTGCTGGAATATCGCCAGTTGGCCAAGCTCAAATCGAACTACGCCGACTCGCTGCCTTTGCTGGCCGACGCGCAGGGCCGCGTTCACACTACGTTTCAACAGACGGGCACGGCCACGGGTCGGCTGTCTTCAACCAATCCCAATGTGCAGAACATTCCCATCCGCACGGAGTTGGGCCGCGAGATTCGCGCCGCGTTTGTGCCCGCGCCGGGCAATGTGCTGCTCTCGGCGGATTACTCGCAGATTGAGTTGCGGCTGATGGCGCACTTTTCTGAAGACCCGCTGCTATTGAAGGCGTATCGGGAGAATGTGGACATTCATACGCTGACCGCCTCCGAGGTCTTTGGCGTGCCTGCGGAGCAGATGGACAAGACCACGCGCAACCGCGCCAAAGCCGTCAATTTCGGCATCGTCTATGGAATTTCCCCCTTCGGCCTGGCGCAGCAGTTGGGCATCGACCAGGGCGAGGCGCAGCGCTACATTCAGAGATATTTTGAGCGCTATCAGGGCGTGCGCGTCTTCATCGACCAGACCATTGAAGCGGTGCGCCGCGACCAGAGCGTGCGCACGCTCTTTGGCCGCATCCGGCCCATCCCGGATATCGCAAGCCGCAATGCCAATCAGCGCGGGTTTGCCGAGCGCACCGCCGTCAATACGCCGCTCCAGGGCACAGCAGCGGACATTATTAAACTGGCCATGATTCGCATCGACCGCGAGATGCAGCAGAAAAAAATGCGTTCCCGAATGGTCTTGCAGGTTCACGATGAGTTGGTCTTCGATGTTGTTCCCGATGAACTCAGCGCACTGGAACCCTTGGCGCGCGCGGCGATGGAGCAGGTGGTCGAGCTGAAAGTTCCGCTGGTGGCCGACATCGCCTCCGGCCCCAACTGGCGCGACCTAACGTAGCCCGCGCCTGATGCTTATGCGCCAATCTCGCTGCGAATGGCCTCGGCAATGCGCGTGGCATGGCGCTGCATCACTTCCTCGGACTCGGCTTCAATCATCACCCGCGCCAGCGCCTCAGTGCCGGAGTAGCGCACCACAATGCGCCCGTTGCCGTGCAGTTCTTCTTCGGCCTCGCGGATGGTAAGCGCCACGGAAGGGATCGCCTCCAGCGGCTTCTTCTCATGCACGCGCACGTTCACAATCACCTGCGGAAAGACCTTCAAATCCTGCTTCAACGCGGCCAGCGTTTGCTGCGAGCGTTGCAAAATATCGAGCATCACCAGCGCGGTCAGCAGGCCGTCGCCGGTGGTGCTGCGGTCGGGAAAAAGAATGTGCCCGGATTGTTCGCCACCCAGTACGGCATGGCTGCGCTGCATCTCTTCCAGCACATATTTGTCGCCGACCGGAGCGCGCAACATGCGAATGCCACTGCGCCTCAGCGCCGCCTCCAGACCCATGTTGGACATGGTCGTCGCAACCACAAGGTTGGAGCGCAGCAGGCCGCGTGCCTGCAAATCGCGCGCGGCGATCAGCAACACGGCATCCCCGTTGACGACATTGCCCTGCGCATCGGCAAACAGAGCGCGATCCGCGTCTCCGTCGAAAGTGATTCCAATGTCGGCGCTGTTCGCGACCACTTCTTTGGCAACGACATCGGCGTGCAACGCCCCGCAATTTTCGTTGATGTTGCGTCCATTTGGCTTGCAGTGCGTCCGTACCAGCTTTGCGCCCATCGGAGCAAAGAGGGCCGACGCAATAGCGCTGGCCGCGCCGTTGGCGCAATCAAGAACGAGAGTTTTGCCATCCAGCCGCAGATCGGGAACGTTGCCGCGCAGAAATGCGATGTAGTCGTCGCGAAAGGAGGGATTCGCGGCAGGCAGCGCTTCGGCGCTCCTGGATGGCTCCTGCGCGTTGGTCAGGCGCTCGAAGATTTCCGCTTCCATCTGTAGCTCAACTGTATCGGCCAGCTTGTAGCCATCCGCGCCGAACATTTTGATGCCGTTATCCTGCCAGGGATTGTGCGATGCGGAAATGACGATGCCCGCAGCAAAGCCGTGCGCGCGGGTCAGAAACGCGATGCCGGGCGTGGGAATCACGCCAGCATTGGCAGTCGCAACGCCGCCTTCGCGCAATCCGTGGGTGAGCGTGGCCGCAATCCATTCGCAGGATTCCCGCGTGTCCATGCCCAGCACCACGCGCGGCGCGGGTGTCTGCCTGCACAGCGAATGCGCCAGCGCCAGTCCAATGGCGTGGATGGTCTTGCAATCCAGTGGCGCTTTGCCAGCCACAGCGCGGATTCCGTCCGTTCCAAACAGCTTTCTCATTTCGGAGTGCTTTCGTTGCTCGTGTCTTCTTTATCTCTTGTGGCGCTTGTTCCCAGAACACGCGCCGTGGCGCTTCCACGCGCAAAGCGCAGACGAAGCTCATCTTCTGGATGCAACCGCGTCGCGTCCTTTACCAGCATATTCCGATTGCTGTAGACCAGCGCGTAGCCGCGATCCAGCACGGCCAATGGCGAGAGCGCCTGCAAGCGGTCAAGCGCGCGCTGGCCGCGATTGCGCTGGCGTTCCAGTTGCGCATGGCAGCTTTGCTGCAAACGCAGATGCAGCGCGCGCAGATGTTCCCGGCGTTGCGCGATCTGATGTCTGACATCCTGCCGTCGCAACCGATCTTCCAGCGCAGTGCAGCGTTGCAACGCGCGCGTATGGCTGTGGCGCCATGCAGTTTCCAGGCGGAAGCGTAATTCGTCCACGCGCTGTTGGCGGCGGGAAAAACCATCGCGCATCCGCGCAAAGACTGCCGTTACGCCGAGGCGGGTGTATGGCTCCCGCGCCAATAAAAGTCGATAGCGCATGGCTCGTTCCAGGCGGCTGGCAAGAGATTGCACGGTTTCTTCGATGCGATATTGCGCGCTGGTGATTAGCTCTGCCGCTGCGGATGGCGTGGGCGCGCGCAGGTCGGCGGAGAAATCCGCGATGGTAAAGTCTGTCTCATGGCCGATGGCGGAGACGACGGGAATGCTGGAGGCGCGAATGGCGCGGGCCACGATCTCGCTGTTAAAAGGCGCGAGGTCTTCGAGTGAACCACCTCCGCGCGCGATCACGAGCACATCCGCCGCGTGGTTCGCGTGAAACCAGGCCAGCCCTTGCGCGATCTCCTCGGCAGCGGTCTCACCCTGCACGGCCACCGGATATAGCAGCACCTGAACGCGCGCATGGCGGCGGTTCAGAATGTTCAGCATGTCGTGAATCACGGCTCCAGTCGGCGAAGAGAGGATGCCAATGGTGCGCGGAAATGCGGGTAGAGGTCGCTTGTGTTCGTTGTCAAAGAGGCCCTCATCTTTGAGCTGAGCATAGAGTTGCTCGAAGGCCACTTGCAGGGAACCCTGGCCGCGTGGCTCCATTGTTTCGGCCACCAGTTGCAGTTGGCCGCGATCCTCGTACACGGAGATTTTTCCGCGAACCAGAACTTCCAGCCCATCTTTCGGCTTGAATCGCAACCCGCGCGCGGCGGCGCGAAAGAGCACGACTGGAAGCTGGCTCTCCGCATCCTTCAACGTGAAATACACATGCCCGGAAGTGGCCTGGCGCAGATTGGAGATTTCTCCTTCAACGCGAACATCCATGTATTCGCGTTCGATGTGGCGGCGTATCTCGGCCACCAATTCGTGTACCTTCCACGGAGCGCGGATCGTGGGCACAGCGGGCGCGTCGCCCGGTTTCTCAGGAAACAAAAGGCCCATCTGGACGCGCTCTGGCGGGCGTTTGGGTGTGTGCTCTGCTGGGCGTTCCGCAGCGCGCTTCAATGGAGATTTCCGATCCACAAGGGTTGAGTTTAGCAGGACAAACTTACATTCTTGGCGATAATGTCTACTTTGGTGGGGCAATCCAAGACCTGCAAGGGCCGCTTCGACTTCCATTCGTGTACGCTGATGTCAGAAGGATGCAGGGTAAGATACGCGCATACAGTCCAACCACACAGACGATACACAGGAGGATAGAAATCGCATGACGGCATCGATTCATCTTGAAGGCAAGTCCGCAGTTGTGATTGGCGGCACCTCTGGCATTGGCCGAGCAATGGCGCTGGGATTGGCCAATGCGGGAGCGGATGTTGCCGCGTCCTCGCGGCGCATTGAACAGGTAAACGAAACAGCGGCGGCCATCGAAGCCACGGGAAGAAAGTCTCTGCGTGTTGCTTCCGACGTTTGCGATCACAACTCCCTTGAAGCGCTCCGCGACGCTGCGCTGAAAGCCTTTGGCAAGGTGGACATTCTTATCAACTGCGCGGGAAAAACCAAACGCGCGCCGACGATCAACTTTCCAGAATCCGAATGGAACGACATTCTGGAGACGAATCTGACAGGAACCCTGCGCGGCTGCCAGACGTTTGCGCCTCACATGCTCCAACGCAAGTACGGGCGCATTATCAACATCGCATCGCTATCCACGTTCGTCGCGCTCTATGAAGTCGCGGCCTATGCTGCCAGCAAGGCAGGCGTGGCCTCGCTCACCAAGTCCCTGGCCATTGAATGGGCGCAGCATGGCGTTACGGTGAATGCAATTGCGCCGGGAGTTTTTCGCACTGCCTTGAACTCCAATCTTTTGGATAACTCCGAGCGGGGCAAGGAATTTTTAATGCGAACACCCATGCGCCGTTTTGGCAAGGTGGAGGAGTTGGTGGGCGCGGCTATTTTTCTGGCCTCGGATGCCGCCTCCTTCGTTACCGGAGAAGTGTTGGTGGTCGATGGAGGGTTTCTGGCCAGCGGCGTCAATCAATGATCGACAACTACGGATGGTAATCCACAATGGGGCAGACGTGCCGCATGATGGGCGCTCCGGGCTTGCCCAGTTGAAATTTGTAGGCGCAGGGTAAGAAATCCAACCCGGTCAGCACGCTCTGATAGAGGTAAATGGCGTTCTGATCGGGGTAATAGAGCATCAGATCGCTATCTGGGCCGATCCCGGAGATTTGGAAGAAGACACCGCCGGATGTTTGGGCCTGCACGCGCGCGCCGCTGTGCGCCCACCATCCCATGCCAAAGGCGAGGGCCGCCAGTGCCGCATTCCAAATCCAAAAGCGTATCCCCATTTGGAAATGGCTCCAAATCCCCGAATGCTGCCCGTTGGCATTTTCCGGTGTGTTCATTTTGTCTGCCCTCTATTATCATTCAATCACCTCTGGCGGCGGTTGGCGATGTTTTTCGCCGTCAGGAGCGGGATATAGGCGCGACGGACAGGGGGAAACTCCCCCCAGTCTGGCTTTGCCCGCTCCGATGGGGCTACCGAATTTCAGCCGAATCGTATAGGATGTGCGTCGTATGTCTGCAAATTCTTTGGTTACGCCCAACCTGCAAGAGTTTCTTCGTCTGGCCAAGCGCCACGACCTGATTCCGGTGGCCAAGCCGCTGATGGCCGATCTGGAAACGCCTGTTTCGGCTTTTCTTCGCGTCGCCGCTGCGGAACCGGAAGCTTTTCTGCTGGAATCGGTCGAAGGCGGCGAAAATGTTGGTCGCTATACGTTTATCGGCATCCGCCCCTATAAAAAAATCCTCGCGTATGGGAAAAGCATCACCACCCACGTTGGCCGCAAAATTGAGTACAGTGAGGGCGATGTCTTTGAGTTGCTGCGCGATTCTTTGGCCGGACACTCTCCGGCCCGCCTGCCGGGGGCGCCGCCGTTCTCTGCCGGGGCCGTTGGATTTTTCTCCTACGATGCCGTTCGTTTGATCGAGCGCCTGCCAGAGCGCGCCAAAGATGAACTGGGCATGCCGGATGCCTGCCTGCTTTTTTTCGATACAGTGCTGGCCTTCGACCATGTCAAAAAGGAAATTCTTCTGGTGGCCACTGCCGACCTGCAACGCCAGAAACCGCGCGCCGCCTACGCCGACGCGCTGCGCCGCATTCAGGAGATTGAGCGCAGGCTGGCCAAGCCGCTGCCCAAGCCATCGCACAAGCCGGTGCGCGGCAAATTGCAGCTTCGCCCGCGCACGCCCAAGAAAAACTATCTGGCTGCTGTGCGTCGCGTGCAGCAGTACATTACCGCGGGCGACATCTTCCAGGCCGTGCTCTCACAGCGCTTTGATGTTGAGCCAGGGGTTGATCCTTTTTCCATCTATCGCGCGCTGCGCGTCGTCAATCCCTCGCCGTATATGTATTTTCTGCGTTTTGGATTGAAGAAGCCCGGTGACACGCATATCGTTGGCTCCTCGCCGGAGCTGCTGGTGCGCGTGCATGACCGCAAGGTGGAGTATCGCCCCATCGCTGGCACGCGGCCACGCGCCGATGACCCAGAGGAGGATCGTCGCATGGAGGCCGATCTTCGCGCCGATGAAAAAGAGGTTGCCGAGCATGTGATGCTGGTCGATCTGGGCCGCAACGACGTGGGCCGCGTCAGCGAATATGGCTCGGTGCAGTTGCGCGATCTGATGTTTGTCGAGCGCTACTCGCATGTGATGCATTTGGTCAGCGCGATTGAGGGCAGGCTGCGCGCCGATCTCTCCGCCGTGGATGCCTTCCGCGCCTGCTTCCCTGCTGGAACGCTCTCCGGCGCGCCCAAGATTCGCGCAATGGAGGTCATCGAAGAACTGGAGCCGGTGCGCCGAGGCGTGTATGGCGGCAGCATTTTCTATGCCGATTTCTCAGGCAATTTCGACTCCTGCATCGCCATTCGCACCCTGTTGCAGCGTGGTAGGCACGGACATATTCAGGCCGGCGGCGGCATTGTCGCCGATTCCGTTCCAGAGAAGGAATATGAGGAATCCGTCAACAAAGCCAAGGCCGTGGTGCGCGCCATTGAGCGAGCACGCCAAGGCTAGGAGCGCGTGCGCCAGGGCTAGCTGCTGCCGCACTCACAGTACACTGGAAGTACGCCATGATTTTTGTTCTCGACAACTACGACTCCTTCACCTACAACCTGGTGCAATACCTGGGCGAGCTGGGCGCAGAGGTCGTGGTGCGCCGCAATGACGCGCTCACCGTCAAAGACGTGGCCGCGCTTGCGCCCGCCCGCATTTTGCTCTCGCCCGGCCCCTGCACGCCGCAGGAGGCGGGCATCAGCATTCCCTTGATCCGCCACTTTGCCGGGAAGGTGCCGATCCTGGGCGTTTGTCTGGGACATCAGGCGATTGGCGCAGCCTTTGGCGGCCACATCGCGCGCGCCCCCAAGCTGATGCACGGCAAGACCAGCGCCGTTGAGCACGACAGCCGCACCATCTTTCGCGGCATTCCCAATCCCATGATCTGCACCCGGTATCACTCGCTCATCGTCTCTGAGGATGGTCTGCCGGAGGAACTGGAAATCTCGGCGCGTGCCGACGGACTCATCATGGGCCTGCGTCATCGCCAGTATCCTGTCGAAGGTGTTCAGTTCCACCCGGAAAGCGTGCTGACGGAAAATGGCAAACGGATGATCGCCAATTTTCTGAAGCTGGAGTAGCAATGCGGGTTTCTCTGCGGCGATGTCGGACAATGGCGATCCTCGTGGGAGGCATTGCGATTCCAACCATGCCTGCCGTCGCGCAGCAGGTCGCGCAACAGACCGTTGGCAGCATCCAGAGTCCCGCCGCCGCGCAGAATATCCAGGTCTCCGGCAATCTCTCACTGCAAGGCTCGACCCTGCTGCTGGGCAATGGCAGCACCGTCACCGCAGGGCCGCAGACGCTGGACATCCGCCTGACGCGCGGCGGTGATCTGGATCTATGCGCCACCACGCAGGTGCATCTGTCGCAGACCCAATCCTCCACCGACTCCAACGGCCCTTTGATGATGGCCTTGGGACGCGGCGCGTTGGAAGCGCACTACACTCTCGGCAAGGATTCCGATGTCCTTTTAACGCCCGATCTGCGGATACTGCTCTCCGGCCCCGGCCAGGCGGATGTGCGTGTCCGCGTCAACTCCCAGGGCGATACCTGCGTGGACAATCGCGCAGACAAGCATGGAGCCGAGGTTCCCTACGTGACGGTTAGCGAGGAGATGGGCGACGGAGTCTATCGCGTGCATTCCAACCAGCGCGTGCTTTTTGAACACGGCAGCCTGCGCTCGGTGGTTGATAACGAGCCAGAACCCTGCGGCTGTCCGGCCACGTCGGTACTCTCCATTGCCAGCGCTGGCAAAATCGCCAAGCCGGGAAAATCTGCGGCCAACGCTGCGGCAACGACGAATGCCGACACCGCCTTCCCGATTGCAGAGAGCGAAGGACTCGCGCCGCTGCCCGGCCCGCCCACCAAGCCTGTTGTCGCTCCGGGCCAGGTGCATGTGGAGGTGGCGACCACGCTTACCTACGACGCGAACCATCCTCCTCCAGCCAACGCGACCGCTCCCGGCGGCGCGACTGGTTCCGCTGCAACAACAACCCAGGCACCTCCGCCCAAACCATCTTCTGGCGGCCTCTTCCACCACATCGGCCATTTTTTTAAGCAGATATTTCGGAAAGCCTAGAATCGGTCATGGGCTGAGTCAGGGTCTGTTCCCCCGGCTTCTGCTGGCCTTTAAGGAATTTTGCGCGGAGGCGCGACGCAAGGGGTTTCAGTATTTCCTCGAAGTCTTTGCCCCGAACGTGGACGCTGGCATCCAGCCGGACAAAATTCCTTTGCGGGGCATTGCTGACGACGAGATCAAACCAGCAGAAACCGTCAAGGTGTATCATGCTGAGTTGAAACGCCGGAAGGTCTCGTCGCGACGGTCTTTGGTCGATGATTTGAAATTGATCGCTACAGAAGTGAGCTACAGTCGTTGAGGTTACGCCATGAATAATAAACTTCACAAAAACGTCCAGGATTTCCTTGCCAAGCCGCTGCCGCATCACATCGGCGGTCTGGCGCGCATGTCTTCCACGGAAAAGGTCATCAATCCATCCAGCGGATCTGTGCTGGCCGAAGTTGCAATGGGCGGAGCGGCAGAAATTGAGCTTGCTGTGGCCGCTGCGGAAAAAGTATTTCCCGCATGGTCGGCTCTTCCTCCAAAGGATCGCGCGTTGTTGCTGCATCGTTTTGCCGATGCTTTGGAGAAACACTCCGAAGAACTCGCGCAACTCGAATCGCTCGACGTGGGCAAAGCCATCACTGCGGCTGAGGGATTTGACATTCCCTTTGGCATTCAATGTCTGCGCTACTTCGCCGATTTTTCCACGCGGGCGCAATATAGCGCCCCGCTCGAAATCAAAGACATGGAGGCGCGTGTCTGGCGTGTTCCCTATGGCGTTTGCGGCTTCATCTTTCCGTGGAATTTCCCGTTCACCCTCATGTGCTGGGGTGTTGCGCCCGCGTTGGCTGCGGGCAATACGGTCGTCATCAAGCCCTCAGAGGTGACTCCGCTCACGACACTATATGCAGCGCAAATTGCGGTGGAGGCGGGTCTGCCTCCCGGAGTGTTCAACGTCGTCGTTGGCAATGGTTCCAGCGCAGGAGCCGCGCTGGCGTCGCATCCGCGTGTCAAGCGCATGTCCTTCACCGGTTCGCCGGAAGTTGGCAGAAAAATCGGCGAAGCCTGTGGGCGCAACCTTGTTCCCTGCAAGCTCGAACTTGGCGGCAAAGGCGCAGCCGTGGTGTTCGAGGATGTGGATGTCGATTCCGTGGCAACACAACTTGCGGGCGCAATCACGCTCAACACCGGGCAGGTTTGCTGCACGGCCACGCGCTGGATGATTCACGAGAAAATTTATGATCGCTTCGTCAGCAAGGCAACGGAGGTTTTGAAACAGACAAAAATCGGCCCCGGCATGAATCGTGAAACGCAAATGGGGCCGCTTGTCAGCGAGGCGCAACGCAAGCGCGTGCTGGGTTATATCGAGCGCGGAAAAGAAGGCGGCGCGCGGGCAATCCTCAATGGTGGGATGCCTTCACTCCCCGACGCTGCGAATGGATTTTATGTTCAGCCAGCACTGCTGGAAGGCTCCGACGACAATGTTTGCTGCCGCGAGGAGATTTTTGGGCCGTGCGCTTTTCTGTTGCGTTTCAAGGACGAGGAAGCCGCCATTTCTCAAGTGAACAAGCTCCACTACGGCTTGGCGAATAGCGTCTGGAGCGCCAATCTGCAACGCGCAAACCGCGTGGCCGAACGCATGATCGCCGGTAATAGCTGGATCAACGCGCACAACATCTTTGCCTACGGCCTGCCCTACGGTGGCGTGAACCTGAGCGGCACGGGCGGTGGCGTAAACAGCCCGGATACATTTCACGATTATCTTCGTCCGCAAACCATTGCGCGCCCATTGAGCGAATGAGTCAGGCTGCACAATTTCTTGCTCGGCTGCGCCGCAATGGTCGCGTTCATCATTCACATGCGCGTATTGCGCCTTTGAGCGGTGGCGTGTCGAGCGAGATTTATCTGGTGGAAGATGGCGCGGAAAAGTTTGTGGTCAAACGGGCGCTGGCGAAGCTGAAGGTCAAAGATGACTGGTTCGCGGACATCAGCCGCACCGTGAGTGAGCAAAAATACTTTGAATACGTCGGCAGGATGATGCCTGGCGTCGTGCCACAACTGCGTTTTTCCGATCCAGAGGAAGCCTGCTTTGGCATGGAATTTCTCGGCGATGGATTCGCGAACTGGAAGCAATTGCTTCTTGCCGGGGACTGCCGCGCGGAGCACGCTGAACAGGCCGGTGCAATCCTCGGAGAAATTCACCAGCGAACTTATCTTGACGACGCGCTGCGAAAACAGTTTGACACCACGGAAAATTTCCATCAGCTTCGTGTCGAGCCGTATCTTTTGACGACAGGCACGCGGCATCCAGGGTTGCAGCAGATTTTTGTTGCCGAGGCGCGGCGAATCGAGACCACACGGGAAGCGCTTGTACATGGCGATTTCAGCCCGAAAAACATTTTGATTTGCGACAAACGCATGGTGCTGCTCGACTGTGAGGTGGCATGGTATGGAGACCCGACATTCGATGTCGCATTTTTTTTGAATCATTTGTTTCTCAAGTCGCTGTATCACGCGCCTGAGAATTTTGGAATGGAAACGATGATTGCCGCATTCTGGCGCTCCTATGCGCAGGCGCGCGCGAATGGCGATGCTCGCGTGGTCGAGCGACGGCTCATGCCATTACTGCTGATGCTTCTGTTGGCGCGCGTGGACGGAAAATCTCCGGTGGAGTATCTGCCGTCGATGAAGCAACAGTTCATCCGCGACTTTGTATGCAAACATCTGCCGTCACCGCCGGAGAACCTTGCTGACATGAGCGACATCTGGTTTACTCAGGAATTAAAATCCGTATCCGTTGGTGCCCCTGCATGAAGATAGCTTCGATCCAAGCCTGGCAAATTTATGACTCGCGCGGCGTGCCAACCGTGGAAGCGGAAGTGACTTTGTCCAACGGTGCGCGTGGTCACGGCCTCGCGCCATCAGGGGCTTCGACTGGGCAATTTGAGGCGCTGGAATTACGCGACGGCGACCCAAAGCGCTTTCGCGGAAAATCCGTGTTTAAGGCCATCGCCAACATCCAAAACGAAATTGCCCCGGCGTTGCATGGCGCGAATGCACTGGATCAGGCGGCGCTTGATAAAAAGCTCATTGAACTGGATGGCACGCCGAACAAAAGTCGGCTGGGCGCAAATGCGATCCTGCCCGTGTCCATGGCCGTGGCAAGCGCGGCAGCAGCAGCGCTGCATGAACCACTGTACGCCTGTCTCGGTGGGGGAAAAGGCACGCTGTTGCCGCTTCCGGAAATTCAAATCATCGGCGGTGGCGCACACGCGAACTGGCGAACGGACGTACAGGACTTCTTACTCATTGCCATCGGGGCGCGCAGTTTTGAAGAAGTCATGGAAATCACGCATAACGTTTACCATGCGGCAGGCGACATTCTCCGCAGTCGCAACAAGTATTTCGGCGCGGCGGACGAGGGCGGTTTCTGGCCGGAGTTTGAACGGAATGAGGATGCGTTGGAGTTGCTCGTGGAGGCAATCTCCCGCGCTGGCTACACTCCAGGGAAGGATGCCGGCATCGCTCTGGATATCGCGGCGAGTGATCTCTACGACGAAAAAACAGGCCGCTATCATTTCCGTTTGGAGAAGCGCGAGTTTACGTCGAGCGAGTTCAGCAAGCTGATGGTGGACTGGTGCAGCCGCTTCCCCATTGTTTCCATTGAAGACCCCATGTCCGACACAGATTGGGATGGTTGGCGCGAAATCATGGATGAATTAGGCCATCGAATCCAGATTGTTGGCGATGATCTATTCACGACGAGTGTGCAGCGCATCCGCGCTGGCATTGAAAAACATGTTGCCAATGCCGTTCTTATTAAATTGAACCAAATCGGCACGGTCACAGAGACCATCGAGGCGATTCGCCTGACGCAATCAGCAGGCTGGCAACCCATTGTTTCGGCGCGTTCGGGAGAAACGGAGGATGCGTTTATTTCTCATCTCGCCGTGGCGACAAATGCTGGGCAGCTTAAAGTAGGATCGTTCGCGCGCAGCGAGCGGATGGTGAAGTGGAACGAAGTGCTGCGCATCCAGCGCGACCTGGGCACGCGCGCAACGTTTGCCGGCTTTGTCGGCTATCCGAGATACAAGAAGAGTATGTAATTGGAAACCGCGTTGATGTAAGGGGCGAGAAAAACAAAACGGGGAGACAGTGGAGTTGCCTCCGCCGTCCCCCCGCTTGTCTGTTTAGCGTTGGAATTAAACCGGTTGAACGTCCGCAGCCTGCCAGCCCTTGGGGCCTTTGACCACATTGAACTGAACTGCCTGGCCTTCTTGCAAGCTCTTAAAACCATTCGAGTTGATGGCGGAATAATGCACGAACACATCTTCGCCATTTTGACGCGAGATAAAGCCGAAGCCCTTCGCGTCGTTGAACCACTTTACAGTACCTTGTTCCATTGTTGCTATTTCCTAAGTTATTGAATTGCGCTGGAGTGAATCGGAGCCACTGCTGGCAGAAACTTGCGGTTGGGCGAGACCTGCTCTTGCCCGGTTCGGTTCTAACGCTAAGCAGAGTGTAGCAGACCTGTGGATAAATGGCAGATTATTTTTCCAGGGGGTTCCCATGTTGGTTCTACTCTCTGGGGCTAAACAGCCCGAATGGGCAATCTTGCAGCGCCAGACGTATCCATCGAAAATGTTGTTTGTTTTTAAATGGTTGCAAGGTATGACGCTGCCGATTTGCCATGCAAACAGGGAAAATCTCTGAAAGCCAGCCTTGCCTCTCCTGATAAAATGCGGGTATCGCTTCTTTGCACGGGGATTTTTGCGGTTTGAAAAAAACACCCGGTACCGGGCGCAAGGCAATGCGATCAATCCGACACGAGGGCACAAAGTCCGAGCGGCGCCACGAAGCACCATCGCAGAAATTGCGAAGTAAATGATGCGCGACACGCGCGCTTGCCCGCTTTACACACGGGCGGATGGATTTTTTGGAGATGATGGATTCATGACGGACATCAACAAATCCCCGATGGATTTTCGGGGTCAAAGCGCAAGGGATTTTCCCGTACCTTCCTCAATTGCGTATTTCTCAATGGAAATTGCTGTTGATCCAACCATGCCGACGTACAGTGGCGGGCTGGGAATGCTGGCAGGCGACACCCTCCGCGCGGCTGCGGATATCGGCGCGCCTGTCGTTGCGGTGACATTGCTGCATCGCAAGGGATACTTCCGGCAGCACCTGAGCGCGGACGGCGTGCAGACGGAAGAAGACGATCCTTGGAACCCGGAATCCGTGCTGGAGCCGTTGGGGCCGGTTGCTGCCATCACCATCCAGAATCGTCCGGTCATGGTGCGCGCCTGGCGGCATGTGATTCGCGGCTTGGGCGGCCAGGGCGTTCCGGTAATTTTTCTGGATACCGACGTGGAGTCGAACGATCCCTGGGATCGCCAACTGACGGATCATCTTTATGGCGGCGACACGCACTATCGCCTGTGTCAGGAAGTGGTGCTCGGCATGGGCGGCGTGCGTATTCTGGCGGCTTTGGGATATTCGATTACCGTGCATCACATGAATGAAGGCCACGCCGCGCTGCTGACCTTGGGCTTGCTGGAAGATCGCGTCAATGGCCGAGGTCTTTCCTCGACAACAGAAGAAGATGTTCAGGCCGTGCGCCAGCGCTGCGTCTTCACAACGCATACTCCGGTGCCGGCGGGCCATGATCGCTTTGCCATCGACCATGCGCGGCATGTTCTGGGCGGAGAGCGGATCGAAATTTTGCAGCGGCTGGGCTGCTGCCCGGAAGAGTCGTTGAATATGACCTATGTTGCATTGCGCTTTTCGCGCTACGTCAACGGCGTGGCCATGCAGCACGGCAAGGTCTCGCAGCAGATGTTTCCCGGATATTCCATCCACGCCATCACCAACGGCGTTCATGCTGCGACGTGGATTGCCAAGCCAATGCAAAAACTTCTGGACGAAAAAATTCCAGAATGGCGGCACGATAATCAATATCTTCGATTTGCCATTGGCATCGTCGCCAGCGAAATTGAGCAGCGCCATCGGGAGTCGAAGCGCGCCCTGCTGACCGCCGTGGCGCGGCGCACCGGCGTTACGTTGAACGAGCAGTGCTTTACGCTTGGCTTTGCCCGTCGCGCAGCATCATACAAGCGCGCCGACATGCTCTTCTGGGATGTAAACCGTCTGGCGCAGATTGCCGAAGAGTGCGGAGGCTTGCAGATTCTCTATGGCGGCAAGGCGCATCCACACGATGAGCCAGGCAAGGCGATCATCCATCGGGTTATTGAGGAAGCTGGCCGATTGCACTCTGACGCAATCAAAATTGTCTATCTGGAAAATTACGAATGGGAGCTTGGCGGCCTGCTTACCAGCGGCGTTGACCTCTGGCTGAACACGCCGCGCCGTCCGTATGAGGCCTCCGGCACCAGCGGCATGAAGGCTGCCATGAACGGCGTGCCCAGTCTGAGCACGCTGGATGGCTGGTGGGTCGAGGGCTGCATTGAAGGCGCAACGGGATGGGCCATCGTTGAGGCGGACGAGGAGGAGATGGAGTCCGAGTCGCTCTACGAAAAACTCGCAGTGGAAATTCTGCCGCTCTATTACCGCTATCCCGACCGATGGAAAGAGATCATGCGCATGACGCTGGCTGTTAATGGAGCCTTCTTCAACACGCAGCGTATGTTGCATCAGTATTTGACGAATGCGTATTTTCCCGGCGATGGCTCCGGCCAATGGATCGACCTGCCGGAGATGGTGCTGGTTAAGTAGGGCTGCGAATCGTCCATTCGATCTTTTTCTTGAAACTGGATTGCTCGTCGCAACCAGATTGTCCGATCTGGATCGAATGGACGGCGTATGGAAACTACGCGTCTGGGTGGGGTTAACAGGCTCCAGGTTACAGCGAGTTCATATTCAGCAGGAACTCGGTGTTGTTGCGCACCTTGCCCAGCTTATCCACCAGCAGTTCCATCGCCTCGACCGGCGAGAGCGGATTGAGCACCTTGCGCAGCAGCCAGATGCGCTGTAATTCGTCCTTGGAAATCAGCAACTCTTCCTTGCGCGTGCCGGAACGTTGGATGTCGATGGCCGGAAAGACGCGCTTATCGACCAGCTTGCGATCAAGAATGACTTCCATGTTGCCAGTCCCCTTGAATTCCTCAAAGATCACCTCATCCATACGGGAGCCGGTATCGACCAGCGCCGTGGCGATGATGGTCAGCGATCCGCCCTCTTCAATGTTGCGCGCCGCGCCAAAAAAACGTTTGGGTCGCTGCAAGGCGTTGGAGTCCACGCCGCCGGAAAGTATCTTGCCCGATGGCGGCACAATCGTGTTGTACGCGCGCGCCAGCCGGGTAATGGAGTCCAGAAGAATGACGACATCGCGCTTGTGCTCCACGAGTCGCTTGGCTTTTTCGATGACCATCTCGGCCACTTGAACGTGGCGCGCCGCTGGTTCGTCGAAGGTCGAGCTGATGACCTCGCCCTTGACGGAGCGCTGCATATCCGTCACTTCTTCCGGGCGCTCGTCGATCAGCAGAACGATCAGCACCACCTCCGGGTGGTTGGTGGTGATGGAATTGGCGATGGCCTGTAGCAGCATAGTTTTGCCGGTACGGGGCGGAGCGACGATCAGCCCGCGCTGGCCCTTGCCGATGGGTGTCAAAATATCCATGACGCGACCGCTGATGCCTTCGCGCACGGTCTCCATCTTGATACGCTCCTGCGGATAGAGCGGGGTCAGATTGTCGAAGAGAATTTTGTTGCGCGTCTCTTCGGGAGACTCGAAGTTGATGGCTTCAATCTTGACCAGCGCAAAGTATTTTTCTCCCTCGTGCGGCGGGCGCACGTTGCCGCTGATGGTGTCGCCTGTTTTCAGATCGAACTTGCGAATCTGCGAGGGGGAAACGTAAATATCATCCGGGCCGGGAAGATAGTTGTAATCGGGCGAACGTAGGAAGCCGTAGCCGTCGGGAAGGATTTCCAGCACGCCTTCGGCGAAGATGTGGCCTTCTTTTTCGCTTTGGGCCTGAAGGATTTTGAAGATCAAATCCTGTTTGCGTAGTCCACTGGTTCCGGGAATCTCCAGGGTGCGCGCGATACGGCTCAACTCCTGGATATTTTTTTCTTTCAGTTCTGCTATGGTCATGGTTTTTTTCTACTTGAATGGTATGAATTTTACGGTGGGAGTTACAGAAAGGTGGATTTATATTCGCAGTCAACGCGCGGTGTTTCTGGATTGTTGGAATGAAGCCCGCCGGGGAGCAGGCCGCGCCTATGCGGCGCGACGCTCCTCTTTGCGGACGATTTCGGTTTGGCGTACAGGTTTTCCCGAAGGGTTCTCTGTACGGAAGTGAAGCAGAACGTCGTTCATGGTGTCCTGCAAACGGGTATTGGGCTTATGCAGCTTGCGCGTGGCTTTGGAAGCCAATTGGCAAAGCTGATAGCGGTTCTCCACATGGGTCAAAGCGCCATAAATCAAATTCGAGCGCATCGCAATCTCCTCAATTGATAAATTCAAAATCCAGTGCTGCTGAACGGTCTTGCTGTCCTGTCGCAACCACTCGCCTTTGTTTTGCAACCTCAGGCGGGCACCCCCACACATACCCCCCTTACGTGTTATTAGACGCATACTGTGACGTAAAGGATGAAAAGAGTTGTCGCGCTTCTGCAAAATTTCCCTTACGCAACAATCTTCTGGTACATGTCCGGTACATGGTTGATGCGAATCACTGGCAAGATTCGTATTTCTTTACATCTATGGGTGCCATCAGCGCAGGGCGAAACGCTTTCTGTTTTCTTGCGTTCGCTTCTGAAAATCCTCGCCGAATCATGATGTTACAGGTTGCCAGCGCTGGCTCTTTTGAAGGAATCAGAATCGTGAACTGGACAAACCGCCCATCTTGGCACTTGTTAGAGTACGTTGCCTTGGGCTGAGAGTCAATGAAAATTTTAGGTCTTGATCTTTCCGGTGCCTTACCCGTACCTCCAAAGTAAAATTTAGATGGCAACTATAAGTAAAGAAACATGATGTTGACTTCCATGTTTTCCCGTCACGACCAATAACTTCTGTCCAGTGTGCGGTACTGGATGGCCTCAGCAATGTGTTTGACGGTCAAATCCTGTTGACCCTCCAGGTCGGCAATGGTGCGGGACATCTTCAAAATTCGGTCATGGGCGCGGGCACTCAACCCTTGCTGCTGCATGGCTCGTTCCAGCAGTCGCTCGGCATCGGAGGAAAGCTCGCAGTAGGCGCGAATCTGCCGCGTGCTCATCTGCGCATTGCTATAGATGCGCTCGGCGTTCCTGGCGAAGCGATCTGCCTGGCGCTCCCGCGCCGCCAGCACGCGCGCGCGAATCTCCGCAGAACCTTCAGCAGCCGCGCCTCCGCGAAGTTCCTTATACTGCACCGCCGGAACTTCAATGTGAATGTCAATGCGATCCAGCAGCGGCCCGGAGACTTTGGCGACATAGCGTTGGATCATGGGCGGCGTGCAGAGGCACT
The DNA here is from genome assembly GCA_021810625.1 of Acidobacteriota bacterium. GTDB lineage: Bacteria > Acidobacteriota > Terriglobia > Terriglobales > Acidobacteriaceae > JAJZIJ01. The sequence continues at coordinate 5,048 of JAJZIJ010000005.1, read as the reverse complement.
CGCGGGATTTGTCGTTGAAATACCCGCAGGGACAGGGATTCATGGCGGCAGCCAGCATAAATCGCGCCGGAAAGCTGAGCGACATGGCGGCGCGCGCAATCGTCACCTGACCATCTTCGAGCGGCTGGCGCATGACTTCCAAAACATTGCGCGGAAACTCCGGCAGCTCGTCGAGAAACAACACGCCATTATGCGCCAGCGAGACTTCTCCGGGTCGCGGCATCGCGCCGCCGCCGATCAAGCCCGCGTCAGAAACAGTGTGGTGCGGCGAACGAAAAGGTCGCTGCATCACCAACCCCTTGTCGGCATCGAGTACCCCGGCAACGGAGTGAACCTTCGTCGTCTCCAGAGCTTCTTCAAACGACAGCGGCGAGAGAATCCCCGGCAGCCGCTTGGCCAGCATGGTTTTGCCGGAGCCGGGCGGGCCAATCATCAGAATGTTGTGGCCGCCTGCCGCGGAGACTTCCAGAGCGCGCTTGGCCGTGTGCTGGCCGCGCACATCGCGGAAGTCGAGCGGGAAATGCTGCATTTCGTTGAGCAATGCACGAGTGGCCACGCGCACTGGCTCAACGTGAATGCCGCCATTGGCGGAGGCGTTCAGTAACTCGCGCACTTCGAGCAGCGTTTTGACGGCGTAAACATTGACGCCCTCAACCACAGCGGCCTCGCGCGCATTGCCTTCCGGGATCATCAAATTCAGAATGCCGCGTTCGCGTGCCGCCACGGCAATCGGCAACATGCCTTGCACGGGCCGCAGCGTGCCGTCGAGACCAAGTTCCCCGACAAGAAGAAAATTGCTGAGATCGCGCAGTTGCAGGCTGCCATACGCGCCCAGAATGCCGATGGCCATTGGCAAATCGAAGCCGGAGCCTTCTTTTTTGATGTCCGCCGGAGCCAGATTGATGGTGATGTGCGTGGGCGGAATGTCGAAGCCGGAGTTTTTAATGGCGGCGCGAACGCGGTCGCGGCTCTCGCGCACCGCAGCGTCGGGCAGGCCGACGGTGTGGAAGTGATCTTCCATTGTCTTGACGCCGGAGAAATCAACTTCAACATCAATGATGTTGGCATTAATTCCGTAAACAGCAGCACTGAGCACTTTGAACAGCATAGGGGGAGATTCAGTTCCGTGGCGCGAGTATAGCATTCGCGTCGCCGATGGGCGACATTGGATGCCGAATAACCACAAGGCTCCCTATTCTGCGTGCAGGATCGTTGCAAACAACAGCAGGCTGAGCGTGATGAAGATGACATCGTAACCCGTGAGCAGGCGAATCCAAAGGCCGGGGTCGTACTCGCCGGTCAGGATTGCCGTGGTGGACTCGACCATTGCCAGCACAGCAGGGATGGAAATCGGGAAGAGAATCAGCGGCAGTAGCAGTTCGCGGTTGCGCGTGCGTAGCGAGAGCGCGCCAAAGAAGGTTCCGTTGATGACCAGCGCCAGAGTTCCCAGCGGCAGCACGATCCACAACAGCCAGCCTTGGCCCAGCGCGTGCAGATTGTAGAAGACGATGAAGATGGGCGCGAGGACGATCTCCACCGCAGCGACGAAAAGAAAATTTGCCAGCACCTTGGCCAGAAACAATGCGCCGGGCGCGGCGGGAGCCATGCGTTGCGCGTCCAGAACATGATGGCGCAACTCCCGCGTCCAGGTCTGGTTGAGCGCGGTAACGGCGGCGAACAGCAGCGCCACCCAGAGAATGCCGCCTGCAATTTGCCGCGAGACAGCGGTCGTTGGATCGAAGGCAAAGCTGAAGAGCACCACCACCAGCAGGGAAAAAAACAACATGCCGTTGATGGCATCTTTAGAGCGCCACTCCAGACGCAAATCTTTTTGCAGATGCGCCCATAACACGCGGAGATACGTCATGCGACACCTCCCGCGTTGGTTGCGACCGGGTTCCATGCGACGATCTCGCCCTGACACATCTGACAAAAGACATCCGCCAGTGGCCGCGCCAGCTCCGGTTGATGTGTGGTGAGCAGAATGGTGCGCCGTTGACGGCGCAGCTCGGCCAGCACGCGCAGCATTTGCTCCGCGCTGGCCGCGTCGATGTTGGAAAATGGTTCGTCGAGCAGGAGCAATTCCGGCTGTGCCAGCAGCACACGCGCCAACGCAGCGCGCTGTCGCATCCCTTGCGAGTATTGGCCGACGGGCCGCTTCAGGATGGGATCAAGGCCGACCAGCGTCAGCGCCTCCTGTGGCGGAAGCGTGGGCGCGTTGGCATAGAGCGCGGCAAAGTAGCGCAGGTTTTCCAGCGCGGTCATCTCGTCGTACAGCATGGAGGCGTGGCTTAGATATCCAATGCGCTGACGCGCCTCCTGCGCTGTTTCTGAACCAAAGAGATGCACTGATCCGAAGGTGGGATGCAGCAGGCCCGCAATGACGCGCAGCAGCGTGGATTTGCCTGCTCCGTTTTCCCCCAGAATGACGTAGCATTGCCCCGCAGTAAATTGCGCCGTAACTTTGCGGAGCGCGGCGAAGTCACCGTAAATCTTGGAGACGGCTTCGAGTTGGACGGCTGCCGGATCAGCGGACACAAGTGGAATGGGCGAACTAATGGGATTGCACCGGAGCGGTTGTCATCGCCGTCGTCTTCGGCTGTGCTGGAGCATATTTCGACGCGCACTTGGCCTGAATCTGCGTGGCGTGAAAGACTCCATCGCGGCCATAGGTACCGATGGCCAGCGCCTGCGCGTTGTCCTTGAAAGTGTCCGGCGGTGGCTCCATGCCTGTGTAATTTACAGGGAGCGTGTGGCCCTGCTCCATCAAAACAAAGCGCATGTGGGAGGCTTCCTGCTGAATGGAACCTGGCTGCACATTGCCCGCTACGCGTAGATGCCGCGTGAACGCCTTGTTTCCCATGCCCTGCAACTCCGCGATGGTTACGTAGTAACTTTTATTGGCGCGCACGCCGGTGACGGCCAGATAGCCGATGGTTCCCAGAATGATGGCCATTGCAATGGCGACTCGCAACGTTAGCTGTTTGCTCTGCATGGTGGATTCCTCAACTCTCCAGAGTATGAAGCTGGACTCCTCTGGTCAAGTTGAAGGCAATCCCTGGTTCAATATGGTTCGATATGGCGCGATGCTGGCAGGAGTCTCCGGCGTATAATCACGCTAGTTGCGCCACGCAACCGCGCTCGTATTTGTGGCGCAGCAGCACCCAGAAGATTTTGATTTCGCAGAGGACACGATGAGCAATCACGGCAATGGAACGCACTCTTCCAACGGATCGCAAGGCAACGGGGGGTCGCAAAACAATGGCTCCAACGCAAACGGCGGCACCACTCCCAAGCCACGCGCAGAGTGGATTGTAAAACGACGCGAAGAGGCAGCCCGCACTGGCGACGGGAATATGTCGCAGATGCATTTTGCGCGGCTGGGAAAAATTACCGAAGAGATGGCCTATGTTGCCCAGCGCGAAAATCTGGCACCGGAGTTGATCCGCGACGAAGTGGCCGCCGGACGTATGATCCTCCCTGCCAACGTGAATCACCCTGAACTGGAGCCGATGGCCATTGGCGTGGCTTCGCGCTGCAAGATCAATGCGAACATTGGAAACTCCGCCATCTCCTCCAACATTGACGAGGAGTTGCGCAAGCTGCACACGGCAGTGCATTTTGGAGCCGATACGGTGATGGATCTTTCCACGGGCGGCAACATTCCAGAGATTCGTGAAGCGATTCTGCGCCACTCGCCCGTGCCGATTGGAACGGTTCCTCTCTACGAGGCGCTCAATCGCGTCAAGAAACTTGAAGACCTCAACATTGATGTTTACCTCGAAGTGATTGAGGAGCAGGCCGAGCAGGGCGTTGACTACTTCACCGTCCACGCAGGGCTGCTGATTCAATATGTGCCAATGGTCTCCAAGCGCATCACGGGCATCGTCAGTCGTGGCGGCGCGATTCTGGCACAGTGGATGACGCATCACCACAAACAAAATTTTCTCTACGAGCATTTTGATCGCATCGTCAAGGTGATGGCCAGGCACGATGTCAGCTTTTCGCTTGGGGACGGGCTTCGTCCCGGATGTATTGCCGATGCCAGCGACGAAGCGCAATTTTCGGAACTGAAAACCCTGGGCGAACTCACCACCAAAGCCTGGAAGAGCGATGTTCAGGTGATGATCGAAGGGCCGGGCCATATTCCGCTCGACAAGATCAAGGAGCAGGTGGACAAGGAAGTCGAGCTTTGCCACGGCGCTCCTTTCTATACGCTTGGCCCACTGGTCACGGACATTGCTCCGGGATATGACCACATTACCAGCGCGATTGGAGCGGCCATGATTGGCTGGTACGGCGCGGCCATGCTGTGCTACGTTACGCCGAAAGAACACCTGGGCCTGCCCAACGAAAAGGACGTGAAGGACGGCATGATCGCCTACAGGATCGCCGCCCACGCCGCCGATGTGGCGCGGCACCGGCCCGGCGCGCGCGACCGCGACGATGCCATCAGCCACGCTCGCTACACCTTCGATTGGGACAAGCAGTTCGCGCTCTCGCTCGATCCAGAGACGGCGCGCTCCATGCACGATGAGACGCTGCCCGACGAGTATTACAAGGAGACAGCCTTCTGTTCGATGTGCGGGCCGAAGTTCTGCTCCATGAACTGGTCAACCAAGGTGGACGAGTACAACCAGCAGCATGGCCTGAAGAAACAAGACCTGACACAGTTGGTGGCCGACCAGATGATGGCCACTACGCGCCGATAGATTTTTGACTGCAACAAGAAAAGAGTCGCGCAGCATAACACTGCGCGACTCTTTTCTTTTATTGTTGTGTTACTGCACGGTTAGCGTGAAGGTTGCGGAGTTCGACAGACTGTTTGTGCCACTGACGGTCACTGTCACGGTAGAGGTGCCCGCCGGCGTTCCTGGGGTCGAGGCCGGTGTGGACGAGCCACCACTGTCGCGTCACTACTGCCGCCGCTTGCATCTTTCCTCTACATCTTCCCTCTACGAGACGGTGAGGGTAATGGTCGTGGTTTGGGCGGTTCCCGATGCCGGAGTCGCCGTAACGGTTACGGAGAAAGTCCCCGATGGCGTGAT
>JAJZIJ010000040.1 GCA_021810625.1 Acidobacteriota bacterium | reverse complement strand
CGATTTCCACATTCCCTCCGCCCCGGAACCAACTGTTAAGCTAAGTTCAATTCAATACCCGAAAGGACAAAACCCGCTTCGCCACCCTTCGCTCCCTTCAGGCTCATCCTTCGATTGGAAAAGACTTTCGGAAGCGTCGCCAAGCAAATCCTGCACCGAGTTCAACCACAACACCTGACGACCAAAGATGCGGCCAAAGTGCCGCGCCACCGCGTGCCGCGCCGCTTCCATCGTGGGCATCGCGCAGCGAGTTTCGTCGATCTCCAGTTCCAGACTCGTTACGGATCGGTCGGCGATGCCGCAGGGAACAATCAGAGAAAAATCGCGCAGATCGGCGGTGATGTTCCAGGCAAAGCCATGCGACGTGACGCCCTGCGAGATATGCACGCCGATGGCGGCAATTTTTTTCTCCGGGATCGATCCGCCGGGCAGCGTCCAGACGCCAGTACGTCCCGCAACGCGATCCGTCAGCACGCCATACTCGCCACAGGCGCGGATCAGAACCTCTTCCAGCCAGCGGACATACTCCACCGCGCCGAGATGCGGGCCTTTCTTGTTGGGAAATTCGCCACGCAAATCCAGAATCGGGTAGCCGACAATCTGCCCCGGCCCGTGATACGTCACGTCACCGCCGCGATTGATCTCATGCAGCGCGATGCCGCGCCGCGCCAGTTCTTCATCGGAGACAAGGATGTTGTCGCGCTGCGCGTTGCGTCCCAGCGTCAGCACCGGCGGATGCTCGACCAGCAGCAGCACATCCCCGATGCGCTGCTGCTTGCGCAACGCCACCAGCCGCTGCTGCAACGCGAGCGCGTCAGCGTAGTCCATTCGTCCGGCATGAAAAAGATGCAGCAGCATGATGGCTTATGCAGAATTGAAGTCTGCGACCTGTGCGCGAAAACGTAGCCGCACATAATCGGCTGTCCAGTTTCCATCACGATCACATAAGACCGGTTGCAGGTAATTCACCGTATCCTGCACAACAATTTCGCGCAGCTCCGTGGGTACTTGATCCAGAATGCCGCGTCGAAAGGTCTGCACCCAAGCTGCCATGCCGCTCGCCAACGGAGTGGGGCGCGGAACTAATTCCATCGCTTCAACAATAAAGCCGTGCTCCTCCAGTAAGCGGCGATATTCCTGGGGCGCAGCGTAAAAATTTCCATCTGCCGCTAAATGTCCTAATTGATGTCGCGAGAGTGCAGCGTGCAGTGCCACGCGAATTGCGGCGATATTTCCATGCCCACCCATTTCGGCAACAAAACGGCCATTCGGTTTCAGGGATTGCGCTACATTACGCAACAACGCGGGCTGATCGTGAATCCAGTGCAGCGCTGCGTTTGAAAACACAGCATCAAACTTGCGCTCGAATGGCATCTGCGTCGCATCCATCACCACAGCTTGCAGACCACGTTTTTGCGCCCCCTCCACCATAGATGTAGAAATATCGATGCCCTGTACCTTGGCACCGGATTGCGCAATCTGCTCCGTCAGTGCGCCATCCCCACAACCGATGTCAAGAATTTCCTCTCCCGACACAGGTTGGAGCCAGCCCAGAATCGCTCCGCCCAGATCGGAAACAAAACGGCCATGTGCCGCATAGTCGGTCGCATTCCATGTTTGCGGAGTCATAAATACAGTGTAAGAGAAACAAGGCCCAGCTTGCGCCGGGCCTTGTTTCCTGTTGTTGAGAACAACTACATGTTGATGGCCATGCCATCGACGCTGCCATAGGCATCCAACATGGCTTCGGCCAGCGTGGGATGCGCGTGGATGGTGAACATCATCTCGTCAATCGTCGCCTCTAATTCCATCGCTGTGACCGCCTCGGCGATCAGCTCCGTGGCCTGCGGGCCGATAATATGAACGCCAAGAATCTCGCCATATTTTGCGTCGGCGACGATCTTCACAAAGCCATCGTGCGAATCCACAATCGAGGCTTTGGAGTTGGCCGTGAAGGGAAACTTGCCGACCTTGACCGTGTAGCCTTTTTCCTTGGCTGCGGCCTCGGTCAGGCCGACGCTGCCAATCTGCGGCTCACAATACGTGCAGGCTGGAATGCGCTCGCGCCGCATGGGTCGGGCATATTTCCCCGCCAGCTTGGCTGCGACCACCATGCCCGCCATTGCGCCCACATGCGCCAGTTGCGGCAGCCCGGCCACAACGTCGCCAATTGCGTAGACGCCCGGCTCTTCGGTCTCCATCCATTCGTTGACTTTGATAAAGCCCCGCTCCGGCTTAATCTTCGTTTTTTCCAAGCCGACATTTTCGGTGCGCGGCGCGCGACCCACGGCCACCAGCACCTTCTCGGCCTCCTTCACGTTCTGCTTGCCGTCGGAGCCAGTAAAGCTCACCTTGACGCCATCCTTGGTCTTCTCCACCTTGTCCACCTTCGCGCCCGTGTGAACGTCAATGCCGCGCTTGCGGAGCAGCCGATTCAGCTCCTTGCTCACGTCCTCATCTTCGTTGGGCACCACGCGGGGCAGGTACTCGACAATGGTGATCTCCGCGCCAAAGCTCTTGAAGATGGAGCCAAACTCCACGCCCACCGCGCCTGCGCCAATCACCACCAGCGATTTTGGAATCGCCGTCATGGAGAGGATTTCCATATTGGTCAGGATGCGCGAATCCGGCTCCATGCCGGGCAGCATCTTCGCATCGGAGCCAGTGGCAACGATGACATTCTTCGCCTTCAAAAAGCTGCGCTCGCCATCGGAGCCGCCACCGCCCTCGGTGTTGACCTCAACGGTGTAAATGCCGTCCTTAGCCGCGCCAGTCAATCGCCCGCGACCTTCAAAGGTGTTGACCTTGTTCTTCTTCATCAGAAAATCAAGACCCTTGGCGTGCTTGAGAACGATGTCATTCTTGCGCTTCAGAATGGTCGCCCAGTTCAGCTTGCCTTCGCCCAGACCTTCGATGCCGTACTCCTTGGCATGCTTCAGATGGTCGTAGACCTCGGCGTTAAAGAGCAGCGACTTGGTGGGGATGCAGCCCCAGTGCAGGCAGGTGCCGCCCAGCTTGCTCTCTTTTTCAATCAGGGCGACCTTCAGGCCGTACTGCCCGGCGCGGATGGCTGCGGTATATCCAGCGGGGCCGCCGCCGATGATGGCTACGTCGTAAATCGTCTCTGCCAAGGGAATGCTCCGTTTCGTTGCGAAAGATGAGATTCAAGCCGCGCCGGATTCGCCCGACCCAAACAAATGATTTTACGGGATGAGCGGCGATCGAGGCGAATGGAAGAGGGATAAGCCCGTAAGCGTCCCTGCCTTTTGATGACACCCCTACGCGGTTGCCTTTGTAATCTGCGGCGTTCGCTCCATGCGTCGTCAGGGTTTGGGCGAGAATGCGCGCACCACAAGAGACACGCCATAGAAGATCACAACCCCCTGCGCCAGCAGCAGCGCGTTGTAGCGATACCCCAGCGCGGCGTAGGTAAGCGCCACGCCCCACATGTACATTTCCCCCAGCAGCGCCTGCCCCCAGCGCGGAGATGCGCCGCCAGAAGCGATGCGCGGAAACAATCTTGGCAAGATGCGCGGCACCTGGCGCGTATAGGCGCGATAGGACTCGCCCTTCTCCGCTGCCAGATATTGCTCCTCCGCATGGATCAGCACGGCCAGCAGCAGCGGGATGGCAACCAGCACAAACACGGCTCCGCCCGGTGGCATCAGGATCGTCAGCGCCAGCACATGCAGCTCCACGCCAAGGTAGAGCGGATTGCGCATGTAGCGATACGGCCCGTCAGCAACGATTCGCTCCCCATGCAGCGCGGTGGCCTTCGCAACGCCACTGCCCAGATACGCCGCGCCCCAGGTGCGAAGGATGGCCGCAGCCAGCGCCAGCAGCGTGGCCAGCGTCGTCACAGCGATGCTGGCATCCTCGATGGGCAGCAGATGATGCTGCGCCAACAGACCCGACAAAACCAGCCAGGTGGAAGAAGGATGCTGCCCGCCCATTCGATCCAGCGGTGCCCAAAATCCCAGCAGCAGAATGGCAACAATCAGCCCGTCACGATAGCGAAAAAGCGCTTGAGGAATCTTCATGGATTAAATTTCCTAGATCAATTTTAAGAGAGTTATTCTGTGGTCGATGCTTCGTCTGTTGCGCCAGTATTCTCTGGATTCTTCACTCCGCTACGCTTCGTTCAGAATGACAAACTTTGCAACGCGCTCTGCCTTACTCCCCGGCGATGGCCGCCATCAGCGCGTCAAAATCCTCCAGCCCGGAGTATTCAATCACCACGCGGCCCTTGCCGCGCTTGTCCTCCACGCGAACCTTCAGGCCCAGCGCACGTTGCAGACGATCCTGCGCTTCCCGGACATTCGGGTCTTGCGGCTGCAAATTCGCCTTGTCTTCGCCTTTATTGCTGCGTTTTTCTGGGTTAATCAGACCCTGGATGTAGGTCTCCGTTTGGCGAACAGACATAGCCAGCGCCGTAATCTTTCTCGCCGCCTTCAGGATGGCCTCTGGAGCCTCCAGCGCCAGCAACGTGCGCGCATGGCCAAAGCTCAACTCGCCCGCTTCGACTTTGCCCTGAACCTCAATCGGCAAACGCAACAAGCGTAAGAAGTTCGCTATGGTGGCGCGATCTTTTCCTGTGCGCTGCGCCATTTGTTCCTGCGTCATTTTGAAGTCGCGGCTCAGGCGTTCGTAGGCGCGAGCCTGCTCCATCGCATTCAGGTCGGCGCGTTGCAGGTTCTCGACGATGGTCATCTCCATCGCCTGCTCGTCGGAGACCTGCCGCAGAATCGCCGGAACGGTGGTCTTGCCCGCCTTCTGCGAGGCCAGCCAGCGCCGTTCGCCCGCAATCAACTGGAAGCGGCCATTGGACAGCGGACGCACCACAATGGGCTGAACCACTCCGGTCGCGGCAATGGAGCGGGATAGCTCCTCTAGCTGGGCTGCGTCCACTTTGCTGCGTGTTTGGTAGGGGTTGCGATCCACCAATTCGACGGAAATTTCGCGCGGCTTGCCGGACTCGGTCGGCGGAGCCAGCGCGGATGCAGGCTGGGCGGTCGCCCCTGCGGGACGGCTGGGCAGCAGCGACTCCAGCCCTTTGCCAAGGGCGCGACGCTTGCTGGCATCTTTGTCAACCGCTGGGACTTGCGTTGGGGTGGGTGTAGACATTGGATCAACCTCCAAATTGAATATCAGGTGTACGGCCAGAAACGAACCTCGACTCCTTTGTTGCGCGCGGCGGCAGCCTTGCGCTCCTTTTCGCGTGGACTCTCGACATGGTTCCGATGGAGAATCTCGCGGGCCAGTTCCATGTAGCTCTCCGCGCCACGGGAGCGGGCATCGTAGATTTGCACTGGCATACCGTGGCTGGGAGCTTCGGCCACGCGGATATTGCGCGGAATCGTGGTCTTCAACAGCTTCTCGCCAAAGAAGTTCCGCAGATTTTCCGTCACTTGCTGGGCAAGATTGGTGCGCTCGTCATACATGGTCAGCACCACGCCCTCAATCGTCAGATCGGGATGGAGCGAGTCGCGGACGCGCTCCAGCGTGCTCACCAGCTCGCTAACGCCTTCCAAGGCAAAATACTCGGCCTGCATGGGGATCAGTAGCGAATCTGTAGCCACTAACGCATTTAGAGTCAACAGATCGAGCGCTGGAGGACAATCGAGCACAATCCAGTCGTAGGCCTGCCGAACCCCTTGAATGGCTTCCTTGAGTCGAAAAGCGCGATCTTTGGCCGGTACCAGCTCGATATTGGCACCGATCAGATGCTTGCTGCTGGGAATCAGCCGTAGGCGCTCCACGCCCGTCTCCAAAGCGATCTCCTCCGCTGTCGCATTGCCCAGCAGTAGATCGTAGACGGAGTGGCGATCTGCATCCCGCTGAAAGCCCAAGCCGCCCGTAGTGTTGGCCTGCGGGTCGCAGTCAATGAGCAGACACTGCAACCCCTCCAGCGCAAAAGCGGCAGCGAGGTTGATGGCAGTGGTGGTTTTGCCCACCCCACCTTTTTGATTGACGACGGCAAGAGTCTTTCGCATGGACTGGCAAGTAGAGTACCGAACGAATGGGATGACGGCAATGCTGATTTACTGTGCATTTTCGTGAAAATCTGTGGAATAAATCTGCGGGCATATTGGGAAACCAATGCAAGCTCCCCTTCTGCAAGGGTTATCCGCCTATGGACAGACTGCGAAATGCCCCTCAAAAAAACTGTTTCCGTGGAAAACTTTTGTGCTTTTCTGAGTTCGTGTTCCACGTGGAACATGCTGCAAGGAGGAAATGGGTTCCCGCCTGTGCCGATGTTCCGCGTTCGTGTTCCACGTGGAACATCGCGCGGCCTTCACGCCATCCTCTGCCCCAGAAGCACCACGCGCTGCGTCGATCCCGGAAGGCTCTCCCGCTCCTGCCACGTCGGCCCCGGCAAAAGAGCGCGAACCGCCGGAGCCTGTGCCGCCGTGGTCAACACCGCGCACCATCCTCCACGAGCTACGCGCTGCGCCGCTGCGGGCAGTGCCTTGTCCATCTGATCCACGGCGCGAAGCGTGACTGCGTCAAATGTCTGCGCGGCAGGCATCGCTTCCACCCGCCCTGCGTAAACCGTGGTCTGCTGCAAGCCCAGAACACGCGCCGCCTCACGCAAAAACGTCGCTTTTTTCAATTGCGACTCCGCCAGCGTCACGGAAATCTCTGGTCGCGCCAACTGAATCGGGATTCCCGGCAGGCCCGCGCCAGAACCAAAATCCAGCAGCGTGGCAATTCCCGGCGGCAAAAGCTGGGCACAGCGCAGACACTCCGCCAAGTGTACCTGCGCCAACTCCTGCGGCTGGCGCACGGCAGTCAGGTTCATCCGCTGATTCCATCGGTACAGCAGATCCACGTAGGCTGCAAGTTGCTCCCACAGGTTGGCCGGAAGGGACGGCGCAGCGAATACGGCTGGGCCTGCCCAAGCCACAAGTTGTTCTGGGGTCACAGGTTCCGATGTTCTGCTGGTTGTTTTCAAGAAGTCTTCCGGTCTCCCTGTTTATCCCAGAGATTCGCGAATGGCGCGGGGCTGCCATGCCCGCGCAACCTGTAGAAAATGGGCAAAGATCGCGCGGGAAGCGGCACTCTCTTCCAAAGTGCGCTCTGGATGCCATTGCAATCCCAGGATGAAATGTCCGGGCTGCTCGCCGCCTGCCTGTTCGCCGCCTGCTTGCTCCCCTTCGACGGCCTCCACCACGCCATCCTGCGGGCAGCGCGCCACCACGCGCAGGCCGTCTCCTGCAATGCCCACGGCCTGGTGATGGCTGGAGTTGACAGGAAGCCGGAGCGTATCCGCCGTATGCTCCACATCGCTGGCCGATTCCAGCATGGCCGCCAGCATGGACTCTGGAGCCACCGCAACGGAATGCGCCACAGCGACCCCACGCGGAGCCTTATGATTCACTGGCACGGGCAGGACATCCTGCACCAGTGTTCCCGTCCGCCACACATTCAACGACTGCATTCCGTAGCAGATGCAGAGCAGCGGTCGATGCAGATTGTGCGCGTCCTGCAACAGCAGCTCGTCCACATTTTCGCGGGCTGGATCGGCAGCAGCGGTCTCTGGCTCCGGCTCGGCTCCGTACTTGTGGGGATTTACGTCCGCCGGACTCCCCGGCAGCAAAATTCCCTGACAGGTGCCGACCAAGCGCGCGATCTCGGCGGATGGAAGCATCCAGGAGACCTCAATCGGCTCGCCGCCGAAACGCGCAACCGCCGCCGCATATTGAGGCCAGGCGCGAGCGTTGTACTCCGGGTTGGTGCTGGTTGGCAGCGGAATGGCGATACGTGGGCGCATATTTTCCTGGCTCTGGCTGTTTTCTTGATTCTAGCTTTCCTGGTTCGAGCTACGGAATCTGAGCCTCTTGCGGCGGCAACTCCGTATATTTTTGGTACATGCTGGCAATCTCGTCGTGGATGCGCCGCGTCAGGGTGTCGGCGGTCTTGGTTGTGTATTCTGTCGTTGAAATAGCTTTACCTACAACAAGATAGAGTGGATGCGGGCGCAGGTGATAGGTGTGCATGGGCATCAATTCGTAGGTTCCCACCAGAGCCATCGGCACCACGGGCACCTGTGCGCGAATGGCGATGAAGGCAACGCCACTTAAGAAAGATTGCAGGCGTCCATTCGGCGAACGACCGCCTTCGGGAAAGATCACCAGCGGCATTCCCTGCTTGAGCACCTGCACGCTTCGATTCAGGCTGGAAAGGCTGGATCGTATATGGCTGCTGTCCACGGGGATTTGCCCAGAGCGGCGCAAATACCAGCCAATAAATGGGATGCGGAAGAGATCGTGCCGAGCCAGAATGCGAAATTGAAAGGGTAATTTGCTGAAGACCACGGGCGTATCCATGTAGGACAAGTGGTTGACGGCATAAACGGCGGCCTGATTCTTGTCGAGATTTTCCGCGCCAATCACACGAATCGGCGACAGGCTGATGCGCAGCACCGCGCTACCCCAGACCCGCGCAATCCGGTGCTGCCAGCGGCCCGTCGCATCGACCAAAGAGGCTAGCAGCGCCACACTGCCAAAGGCGATGGTCGCCAAACCAAACAGCGGAGCCAGCAGCAGATGACTGAACCAACGCACCCAGGCGCTGGAGCGCAATGGTGGGGGCGGTGCGCTGACTGAATCTCCCGTGAGGACAGCCGTGGCTTCCGTGGTTTGTGCCGGAGATTGTAGTGGTGGTCTCATCGCGGGTTGGAACCTGCTTGGCGCGCTTGCAACGCTTCCTGCATCTGTTCTTGCAACCAAACCCGCAGCGGCCCGGCCAGATAGATGGAGCCTGCACAGACCACCTGACCCTCCGGGGGTGTCCGCTTCAGCGCCAGCCGCAGCGCGTCCAGCGCCGTATCTGCCGCAGTCGCGGGCACGCCAACGGCCTCGGTCACGGCGAGCAAATCCTCCGCGTGGCTGGTGCGCGGCGAATCAACAGGCGTAACCACCACATGATCGAAAATGGGAAAAAGAATCTGCGCCATTTCCGCATAGGCCTTGTCCTGCATACAGCCAAAGACCAGCGTGCGCGGCCCAGATTTTGGATCGGCGTTCAGAGCCGAGCGCAGTGTCCAGGCTCCGGCTGGGTTGTGCGCCACATCCAGCAAGACTTCCGGGAGCAGCGCCCCTGCCTGTCCGGTTCCCAGGGAAAATCGCTCCAACCGGGCAGGCCAGCGCGTTGCGCGAACCCCGGTCGCCACGGCCTCTGCGCTTAATTTGTAACCATGACGGTTACATAATTCCACGGCGGCGGCCACAGCCAGCGCCACATTGCGATGTTGATGTGTTCCCGCCAGCGGCGGCGCGAGTTCGACCGTCTCGCCAAGCACGTTTACGGGGTAAGCCGCGCCCCAGGCGCGTGCATTGTGGGGCGGCAGGTATTCGGCGGCGTTGATGCCGGTCACGCCCAACTCCATCGCCACTTCGCCCAGCACTTGGTTGGCCTCTGGATGCTGCGACAGCGCGACCAGAACGCCATGCCGTCGCAGGATGCCCGCCTTCTCCCGCGTAATCTCGGTTAGTGTCGGCCCCAGCCATTCCGTGTGGTCAATGGAAATATCCGTAATAACCGAGAGCAGCGGCTCGACAATGTTGGTCGCGTCCAGCCGTCCGCCCAGGCCAACTTCGAGTACGGCAAGCTCCACCTGCTGTTCGGAAAAATAAAGAAAAGCAAGCGTCGTAATCGCCTCAAAAAAGCTGGGCGGATGGGGGAGTCTGCCCGCTGTCACCAACGCGGAGCCAACCTCATCCACGCGGAAGTAGAGCCGCGCAAAATCGTCGTCGGAGATTTCCACGCCGTTGATCTGGATGCGCTCATTCACCCGCGACAGATGTGGAGAGGTGTAGAGTCCCACGCGATGGCCAGCCGCGCGCAGGATGCTGGACAACATCGCCGCCGTCGAACCTTTGCCGTTGGTGCCCGCAATCAGCACACTGGGAAATGCGCGCTCTGGATGACCCAGAGCTGCCGCCAGCAGGCGCATTTGATCCAGATTGAACTTGCGCCGCGTATGTGGAGAATCCTTGCCGGAAATCGTGCCCACCGCTCCGCCGGACGCAAGCGTAAGCTCCTGCCCCAAAGCATATAAACGCTCGACAGCCGCAGTGTAGGACATGGTTTCAATTCTAAGCGAGAGTGGAATGGATGTAGGGAAATTCCAATAATTCTTCATCTTTGTGTATTTTTAGGAATGGAAAAACCTATATCTTGTGCGCTTTTGAATGGCCTTTACACATACCGCCTATTTCCTCCACAGGGGAGCATGAGGAGAGGATGTGCATCTTCTGGGTATCTATGGACGGTGTCTCTTTGGGAATAAAGTCTACTGCCAATTCTCCCTATTTCCCTGAATCAAAACTCCCCTTTTTCTAAATCCTCTACCCTGACTATCTTTACCCCAAATAAACACTTGTCTGGAATATCCAAATTTCCTCAGGCATCGACTACGACTACTAGAAGTATTTCTTTTTATTTTTGAGAGATAAAAAGCGTCGCGGTCACAGCCCACCACAAAAGAATCTTTTTCCTCTTTACACTCAACTTTTCCTTGTTTATTTCTATTCTTTTATTGCAATTTATCTCTACAATGAAACCAACGCTGTGCAGTGTTGAATAAAAATTTACCCAATAGTGTACAAAGTTGAGAGGGTATACAATCCACATGCCAAGCCTCGAAGTAGATACGGAGAAGCCAATGGTCGAGAGCACCGAGATGGAAATCAGTGTAAATCGGCAGCAGTTGCTGCGAGAATTAACCGCAACCCAGGGCGTGGTTGAGAGAAAAACCACGATCCCCATCCTGTCAAATTTTTTATTGGAAGCACAGGATGGCCGCCTGACCATTACAGCCACAGATCTCGATCAAAGCATCCGCACCTCTTGTGAGGCCAAGGTAAAAAAGGCCGGAGCCTGCACTGTCCCTGCGCGCAAACTCTACGACTACATCAAGCTGCTGCCAGAGGGCGAGATCAACATCAAACTGATGGAGAACCATTGGGTGCAGATTCGCATGGGGCGGTCGAATACCAAGATGGTTGGCATGGCGCGGGCAAATTTCCCACAGGTGCCGCAATTTCCAGAGGCATCCGCCATTCGCCTTTCCAGCGCGTCTCTGCGCGCTATGATTAACAAAACCATCTTCGCCATCGCGAACGAGGAATCACGCTATACATTGAACGGCGCGCTGCTGACACTGAAAGACGGAGGCATGATTCTGGTTGCAACGGACGGACACCGTCTGGCGCACATTGAAAAGACGGGCGAGACGCTCAATGTTAGCGGAGAAAAGAAGGTTTTGATTCCGCGCAAGGCGTTGAGTGAACTGCAATCCCTGCTGTCCGCCTCTGATGCCGAGTTTCTCGATTTTGCCGATGACGAGCAGACGCTCTACTTCCGCATTGGCGGATGCCTGTTGACCTCGCGCAAACTGACCGGACAATTTCCCAATTACGAAGCGGTTCTGCCGCGAGACAACAACAAGTTCGTCATCGTGCGCACGGAGGAGTTGATGGGTTGCATTCAGCGCGTGGCGCAGTTTGCCGATGAGCGCTCCGGTGCCATCAAGATGCGCTTTGAGCAAAACGAGTTGAAAATTTCCTCCTCTTCCACGGACGCGGGCGAGTCGGAGGACACCATCGAAACGCCGTACAGCAACGATCCGCTGGTGGTGGGCTTCAACTCTGTGTACATGGTGGATTTTCTGAAGGCGGTCAGCCACGCCAGCGAGGTGCGCCTGGAGTTCAAAGACGCGCAATCGGCAGGGCAGATGCGGCCAGAAGATACCAGCGACGATTTCAAATACCGCTATATTTTGATGCCGATGCGGATTTGATGCGACGCAATGGAAGCGAAAATTACTGGCGCAATTCAACGATGGTCGCGCCAGCGCCGCCTTCGTTCTGCGATGGCTCCTGAATCGAAGCAACATGCGGATGACGTTCCAGATATGCGCGCAGCGCCTTACGTAGAACTCCCATGCCGCTGCCATGCACCACGCGAACGCTGGGCAGTCCGTCGAGGAAGGCGCGGTCGAGAAATTTTTCTATTGCGTCGGTTGCCTCGTCCACGGTTTGGCCAATCACGTTGATCTCCATTGAAACTGCGCTCTCTGCACGGGCGAGAGAAACGCGGATGCCTTTGCTCCGCGCTGTTTGCAGTGGAGAAGAATTGGACAATCGCTGTGCCGACGCAGAGACGAGAACCTCGGCAATGTCGTCGCGGCGAACGCGCATCTTCATCGCTCCAGCCGTGGCTTCAAACGTGTCGGCATCCATCTGTCGTTGCACAACAACCGGCTTGCCCAACGACCGCAGCTTGACCGTGTCGCCCACATGCACCTCGCGAACAATGTGCGTTTGCGCGTGAACATCGCCTTTGTCCGCGCCGGTTTGATGCGCGACCACGGTCATGTCGAACTGCTCACGAAACTCGCGGCGTAACTGCGCCATGCGGCGTTCGGCCTCCTTGCCGACCTTTTGTTGCAGGCTGCGATTCTCAATACCCCGCAGCATTTCTTTCACCTGATATTCCATCTCCTTCAGCAGGGAGGTCATCTTGTCTTCCAGCGCGCGCGCCTGCTGCTTTTGCTCCTTGCGGCCTTCCACTTCCAGACGATTGCGCTCGCGCGTAACTTCCTGCTCCCGCAATTGCAGATGACGGCGTTCTTCGGTGACGGCCAAAATATCCGCGTGCAGGCGGTCTAAAAATTGCGCGACCTGCTCCGTCTGGCTGCCTAGTCGCTGCCGCGCATTGGCGAGGATGGTTGCGTCCAGGCCCAGCCGTTGCGCGATGTTGATGCCTGCTGAAGCGCCGGGAACGCCGACGCGAATCCGATAGGTGGGCGCGAGCGTCTCTTCGTTGAAGCCTGCGGAGGCATTCTGCACGCCCGGCGTGTTTGCCGCATACACCTTGAGGGAAGTATGGTGCGTAGAGATCAAACACCAGGCTCGCCGACGCACAAAATGTTCCGCAAAGGCTGCGGCCAGAGCTGCGCCCTCTTCGGGGTCGGTGGCCGAACCAAGCTCGTCGAGCAGGACAAGAGACGCATCCGTCGCCTGACGCGCAATCGCATCCAGCCGCGTGATGTGCGCGGAAAAAGTGGAGAGATTTTGCTCAATGGATTGCGCGTCGCCAATGTCGGCCAACACGGCATCGAAGAGCGGCAGCCGCGCCGTTTCTGCGGGGACGGGAATGCCCGCCTGCGCCATCAGCGCCAGCAGGCCGACGGTTTTGAGCGCAACGGTCTTGCCGCCAGTGTTGGGGCCGCTCACAACCAACTGCCGGGCGGCATCCTCCAGCGCAAGATCAAGCGGAACAATGGCACCGCCGGAGGCGCGAAGACGTTTTTCCAGGAGCGGATGCCGTGCCGCGCAAAGTTCCAGCCGAGGAGGTGTTTCTGCGGGGGAAGAAAATTCGGGAGCGACGCAGGCAAACTCCACGGCAAAGCGCGCCCGCGCAAAGAGCGATTCGACCTCGGCGAGAATGGCGGCCCCGACAGCAATAGCCTGCGCGTGCGCGGCAAAGGCGCGGGTGATCTCGGCCAGAATCCGCTGCATCTCCGCCTGCTCCTCTTCGAGCAGCCGTTGCAACTCGTTATTTTGCTCGATGGTCTCCAGCGGCTCGACAAAGACGGTCTGCCCGCTGGAGCTGGCTCCATGCACCACGCCGGGAATGCGCCGCTTCCATTCTGCCTTCACGGGGACAACGAAGCGCTCACCGCGAACGGTGATCCAGTCCTCCTGCGCCGAGCCGCTTTCGCCCATGCGCCGCAGTGTGGCGCGCAGACTCTCTTCAATGTTCCGCTGCTGGCGCTCCATCTGGCGGCGAATGCGGGCCAACTCCGGCGAGGCGGAGTCGGCAATCGATCCATCCGGCTCGAATTTTCCTTCCAACGCGCGCAACAATTGCGTGAAGCCGCTCTCCAGCAGCGGCGCGGAAAGTTGACGAATGCCAGCAAGCTGCCCGGCCAAACCTTCCGGCGTTGCGATGAGAGTTTGCTGCCAGGCTGCGAGGCGCTCCACCAGTGTTGCCAGCGCGCGAATCTCTCCAATCTCCAGCGTGGCTCCGGGAACGGAGGCTTGCTCCAGGGATGGCGCTGGATCGAAGAGTCCGTGGAAGTCAAAGCTGCCACCCGCAGTCAGCAGGCGGCGAACCTCCTGTACATGGCGCTGCTCGCGCTGCGCCCAGACAGCATCGGCAGAGGGTCGCAACGCCTGTATCCATGCGCTTCCAATCTCCGTGGTGGCGTAGCCAGCCACCAGCGCAAGCAGGCGTGGGAACTCCAGGGTTTCCGCGCTGGTGTTGTGCAGCGGCGACGAGATGGCAGGCAGCATGGGCATGGACAGAGGAGTCTTTGCTTCGCAGGTTCCGATTCTCTATCGTAGCGCGTGTGTGGGATCAAGGCAGAGGGATTCCACCTTGCGAATGCCGCGAACGGAGTTGCAAAGAAACACGGCCTCCGCAGTTTTCAAATCCTCAACGGTCAGGATGTGTTCTTCTGCGGTTGCGCGAGTTTCCAGCAGGTGGCGGCGAAAGATTCCGGGCAGCACACCACAGGCGAGTGGGGGCGTCAGCAGCTTTCTGGCTCGCTCGATAAAAAGATTGCTGATGGCGCCCTCGGTGACTTCGCCGATTTCGTTGGTGAAGAGTGCTTCGTCGAAGCCGTCGGCGCGCGCGGCGGCATACTGCTGATCGTACATCTGGCGGCGCGTGGTTTTGTGGCGAAGAAATACATCGGCGGAAGAGGTGTGTTCCGCCGACAGCCGAACCCGGACGGTGGGACTTTCCATGCGAAGTTCAGAAGGGTCGATGGTGACGCTCCCGCTTGCATCCAACAGCAGCCGAACCCGGTACCGTCCGTTGGGAGCGAATGCGCCCGCGACCTCGCGCAGGCGCGAGAGAACAGCCTCGCGGTCAAAGGAAAAATTAAAATAGGAGGCCGACGATTCCAGTCGATCCAGATGCGCGGAGAGGAAACAAAAATCCTTTTCCCAAAGCATCGTTTCCAGGAGCTGAAAATCCTGGTGGGCGCGGGTGAGGAAGGATGCCTTGAGCAGGCATTCGCGATGTTCCTCGTCGGGATCGGAGTCGGCAACAATCCCTCCGCCGACTCCCATCTGGATGCTGCCATTCTGCATGACCAACGTGCGAATTGACACATTGAAAACGGATGTGCCGCCGGGGGAGATATACCCGATGGCTCCGGTGTAAACGCCACGCGGATTTCGCTCCATCTCCCGGATGATCTGCATGGTGCGAATCTTCGGAGCGCCGGTAACGGAGCCGCTCGGAAACAGGCTGCGAAAAATATCGGAGTAGCGGATTTCCGGTCGAAGCATTCCCGATACAGTAGAGGTCATTTGCAGCAGCGTTTCATAGCGCTCGATGGAAAAGATGTCCTCCACCTGCACGCTGCCCATCGCGCAGATGCGGCCCAGATCGTTGCGAAGCATGTCCACGATCATGACGTGTTCGCTGCGATTTTTCTCATCGTTTTGCAGCCGAAGGGCCGCCTGCGCATCTTCGTTCAAATCCAATCCGCGAGGCATGGTTCCCTTCATGGGTCGGGTTACGATCTTTCCCGCATCGACCCTGAAAAATAATTCCGGCGAGAAGGAGAGAATGTGATGGCCCGCCACGTTCAGCCATGCGCTGTAGGCGACGGATTGATGCTGCAACAGGGATGCAAACACGGCGGATGCCGGATGCTGCGCGTGGAGCGATACCCGGTCGGTGAAATTGACCTGATAGGTATCGCCTGCCGCGAGGTACTCTTTGATCTTCAAAATGCTGGCGCAATAGGCATCGCGTGAAATTTCGAGGGCCACGCTGTCTGCAATCGGGCGCGTATGTTTCTGTGGACTCCGCGCAACAGAGGGTAGCTCCGGCGGGAGGATCGGGGCGTCTCCCTGAAAACGCCCCTGCGCGTGATCGAAGATCAGCGGCTTCTCATAGACTCCAAACCATGCCAGCGGAAGCCCCTGCGAGCCGGGTTGGAAGTCGGCAAAATTCTCGAAGTGATATCCACATTCGTAGGAGAAAAAGCCTGCGACGTGGAAGCCCTTGGCAAGCGCTTCTTCTATCTGGGAAAAGACCTGCGCGACTCCATCCAGGGTATACGCGGAGATCACGCGGACAGGATGCAGGAAAAGATAGCTGTGCGTATTCGAGGGATCAAAGCGAGAGGTCTCCAGCAGGATTGAGCCATCCCTTTCCGCAATGGCTGCGCGCGCGTGTTCGGGAAAGCGAATCCACTGTGCCATGTCTTTTCCATTGAAGCGCGATGCAGGATCGGTTGCCCGCGTCGCGTCCATTTTGTAAAGAATACATCGCGCCACTTTTACGGCGGGCAGATTGCTATGGTGTCTGCGCTCGACTTCATTTAGTCTTCCCTTGGTATGTTATGTTGGCTGGCACATTTACGGCGGGCGCTTTGGAACAGCCTTTCCGATGACATCATCATGATGTCCAAGGCTGCGGCGTACTCCGCGATTTTTACGGTGTTCCCAGCCATTTTGGTGACGGCGACGCTGGTGGCGATTATGCCTGGGGCGGAGTTTATGCGCGCCGAAGTGCGCGAACTGCTCTATCAGATGTTTCCGCCAGAGGTGCCGCCGGTGCTTCTGGCCTACTTTCAGGGGGCGCATAGTCGGTCGATGCATTTGTTGTTTTCCGCCTCCATCGTCAGCGTGTGGGCGGCCAGCAGCGTGATGGCGACCTTGATGGAATGCTCGCGCCGCGCCTACAAGTTGCCGATTGGTCTGTGGAGCTTCTGGCATCAACGCGCCATTGCGCTGCTGCTGGTGCCGCTGTCGCTGTTTCCGCTGATGCTGGCCTCGCTCTTCGTCGTGTTTGGTCATCAGATTGAACTGTGGATGATCCATTTGTCGGGGCACGATCTACGCAGCTATGTGCTGCTGTTGTGGCGCGCGACGCGGTGGCTGCTGGCCATGACCACCAGCATTGCCGTGATTGCGACCATCTATCACACGGGCACGCCACGCACGCAGTCCTGGCGTTGCGTGATGCCGGGAGCGGTGCTGGCAACGGTGCTGTGGTTTCCCTCCACGCTGATCTTTGGCTGGTATGTGACGCGGCACGCCAATTATGCGCAGGTCTATGGCTCGCTGGGCGCGGGCGTGGCGTTGCTGATCTGGCTGTATATCATTTTGATTAGCGTGATGATTGGGGCGGAATTCAACGCGGAAGTTTTTCCGAAAACGTCTTCGACCCTCTCCAACCCGGTACAATGACCGCTAGGTGCTCGATCCGAAAGATTCCAACTCCCTGGAGACAGAATGTACTCTATGCTTTCCGATGAAAACTCTGCGGCGGCCGTTCGCAGGGCGAAGATCGTGGCCACGCTCGGCCCAGTCAGCAACAACGAAACCGTATTTCGAGAGCTTGTACTCGCCGGATTGGACATCGCCCGACTGAATTTCTCCCACGGCACGCACCCGGAAAAAGCCAAGCTGATTCAGATGGTGCGCAAGGTGGCGGAGGAGGTCGGCAAGCCAGTCTGTATCCTGGCCGATCTGCAGGGGCCAAAGATTCGTACCGGAAAGTTGAAGGATCACACGCCCGTGCTGCTCCAGGGCGGACAGCGGTTGACCATTACCTCCCGCGATGTTGTGGGCACCGCTTCCGTGATTGGCACCACCTTCAAAACCCTGGCCGAGAATCTGGAGAAAGGCTCCCGCATCCTGCTTGCCGATGGCCTGATTGAATTGCGCGTGCGCGGCGTGCGCGGCGGTGATGTGGAGTGCGATGTTGTCAACGGCGGCATGTTGGGGGAAAACAAGGGCATCAATTTGCCGGGTATTGCTGTGCGCGTCCCCTCGCTGACGGAAAAGGATGAAGAGGATCTTGAATTTGCGATTGGGCAGGCGGTCGATATGGTGGCCGTTTCCTTTGTCCGCACGGCGGAGGATGTTCGTTTGGTGAAGCAGCGCGTGACAGCGCTGGGCGCAGATACCTGGATCATCGCCAAGCTGGAAAAGCCGCAGGCCATAGAGCATCTGGAGAGCATTCTGGAGGTGGCGGACGGCGTGATGGTGGCGCGCGGCGATCTGGGCGTGGAGGTTCCGCCGGAGAAGGTTCCTGCCATTCAAAAGCACATCATCCGCCGCGCTGCCGCGCACCGCAAGCCAGTGATTACGGCCACGCAGATGCTGGAGTCGATGATTGAAAATCCACGGCCCACCCGCGCCGAGGCCAGCGATGTAGCCAATGCCATCTACGACGGCACGGATGCCGTGATGCTGTCGGCAGAAAGCGCTGCGGGGAAATATCCCGTCCAGGCCGTCGCCATGATGGCCAAGATTGTCACCGAGACGGAGCAGCAGATTCGCAATGAGGTGCGGCAGGAGGGGTTACGGCATCCGCATACTGCCTGTGGCCTGTTGTCGATTGCGGAGACGATCTGCGAATCCATGTCTCATGCGGCGGAGGACTTGAACGTGAGCGCCATCGCTGTTTTTACGGAGACGGGAACCACGGCGCGGCTGCTCTCGAAGTATCATCCAGGGCCGCGAATCTTTGCGCTCAGCAACGTGCAGGCGGTGATTCACCGCATGATGCTGCTCTGGGGCGTGTATCCCATCCACTGCCCAAAGCTGAAGACGACGGAGCAAATGGTGGACACGGCGGAGCGGCTGTTAGAGGAATCCGGATTTGTGCAGCGGAAGGAAATCCTGGGGATTATTGCCGGAACCCGAACCAAGACGGGTTCGACCAACTTTATGCGCTTGCATCTGGTGGGAGATCGCGACGAAACCTCCAACGCAAAGGATGAAAGCGGAAGGGCAAAATCCAAGGGAGTAAAACGCGCAGGATCAGCGCAGCGCGGAAAATCGGCAGCGCCTGCCAAAAAGCGGCGATCCTAGAGCGCAGTTGGGCCACAAACCAAACTCAACCGATGCGAATGCGGCCTACAATGAAATCTAATGGGCCGCATCCGCATTCTCTCCGACCAGGTCGCCAATCAGATCGCCGCAGGCGAGGTAGTCGAGCGTCCCGCCTCCGTTGTCAAGGAGCTGCTGGAGAACGCATTGGATGCCGGGGCCAACCGCATTCGCGTGGATGTGGAGGCGGGCGGACGCAAGCTTATCCGCATCGAAGACGACGGCTGCGGCATGTTGCGCGACGATGCGCTGCTGGCTTTTGAGCGCCACGCCACCTCCAAAATTCGTTCCAGCGACGACTTGCTGAGCCTGGCCACGCTCGGCTTTCGCGGGGAGGCGCTGCCGTCGATTGCCTCGGTCGCGCGCGTCCATCTGACCACTCGCTCCGCCGAGGAGCCAGTGGGCATGGAGTTGGAGATTGCAGGCGGAAAGATTCTGCGCACGGCGGATGTCGCCATGCCTCCGGGCGCGACATTTGTGATTCGCGATTTATTTTTCAACACTCCGGCGCGCCGAAAATTTTTGAAGTCCGAGCAGACCGAGCTTTCGCATATTGCCGCGCTGGTGACGCACTACGCGCTGGCGCATCCAGAAAAACACTTCGAGTTGCACAGCACGGCGAACGCGCTGCTGCAAGCGCCGCCAGTGCAGAAGATTTCCGAGCGCGTCTATCAGGTTTTTGGCTCCGAGGTGCTGGAGCAACTGGTGCCGATCGCGGCAGAGACGAGCTTTGCCCATGCGGGGATTCCAGAGCCGCCGCCGTGGAAGCGCGAACCGGATTGGCAGCCACAAGCGCCGGGAGCCTTGCGGCTGCACGGCTTTGTTTCCCGCCCGGAGATGCAAAAGCTGAATCGCAACTCGATCTATTTTTTTGTGAACCGCCGCCTGATTCGTGACCGCCTGATGCAACACGCCATCACCGAGGCCTATCGAAACATTCTGCCGCCAACCTCGTTTCCCGTCGTCCTGCTGTTTCTGGAGATGCCGCCGGAGGAGGTGGATGTCAACGTCCATCCGGCAAAGACGGAGGTGCGCTTTCGGCAGCAGAGTTTCATTCACGATTTTGTTCGGGACAGCGTGCGTAACGTAATGGTGAAGGCGCGGCCAGCGGCCAGCTTTTTGACGGCGCTCACCAGCAATCCGGTGATGACGCCCGCGCTGGTGCCCGACGTTTCTCCCATGCCGGGGCCACCGGAGAAGGATGGAATGCCGCCGGAGGCGCGATGGCGCGATTCGGACGTGATTCCAACGCGCGCGGACGCGGAGTATTTTTCTCCTGCGGCTTCCGTGCCGCCGCCGCAGCAGGAGCAGGCAATGTCCTTTGTCGCGCAGCCAATCGAGGCGGAAGATGCGGCGAACGCGGCGAGCGCATTGGATGCGGATGCGACAAATGCGGATACGGAAAATGCTTCCGGCGCGACGCTGCACTCGTTGGACAGCCTGCGCGCTCTGGGGCAGTTGCGCGATTCTTTTATTTTGGCGGTGAATGCAGAAGGTCTCTGGATCGTCGATCAGCATGTGGCGCATGAGCGCGTTTTATTTGAGAAGATTCTGCGCGAGCGGCAGGTGGAGCAGGTGCAGCGCCAGCGGCTGCTGATGCCCGTTCTGATTGATCTGAAGCCGGAGCAGATGCCGCTCTTTGCCGCCATTGCCGAGGAACTGGAGCGCAATGGCTTTGAGGCGGAGCCGTTCGGGCCGCGCACGCTGGCCGTCAAGGCAGCGCCGGTGGGGCTGGAGGGTCGGGAACTGGAGCGCATGGTGCAGGAGGTTCTGGAGCAGACCGAGCGCGAAGAGCAGGCGGCCAATCTGGAGACGCTGCGCGCGCGCATTGCGGCTTCCATTGCCTGCCATGCGGCCATCAAAATCAACACGCCGCTGGAGGCGACCAAAATGGAGTGGCTGCTGGCGGAACTGGCAAAAACAGAGCATCCAACAAGCTGTCCGCATGGTCGTCCCATTGCGTTGCGATATTCTTTGAAAGACATCCAGCGCGCATTTCAGCGTATTTAGCTTTCAGGTATTCGGTAGTCAATAGAAGAGGGTCTCGTTGAATCAGCAGCAAGTACAAACAGCACGGCTCCAGCGTTGGAGCCAGGACGGTAATGCGCGACTCACGCTGGAAGACGCGCAGGCGTGGCTGGAGACCGTGGGATTCTGTCCACTGGCACCGCTTCTTCTGCCGGGCCATCCCCCCACGCCCACGCTGCTGGAGGCCTTTCTTGGCAAGCCGCTGCCGCAGCCCACATTTGCGGAGCGGGCCAGCTTGCAATCGCTGCTGGCGCGGCTGGTACAGGCCAAGGCCGCAGTGCCACTGTTGCTGCTTTCGCCGCCCGGAGAGCAGCCGGATTTTGTGGCGACGCTGGAAGCGCTGCCGTTCCTCTACGCCATGCGCGGGGATCGCGATTGGAAGGCTCCGCCCGCGCAGATCGGCCAGGGCAGAGTCTCGCATCTGGCGCTGCATTGCTGGCAGCAGATTGAGCGCAACGGCCCGCAGACGCTCAGCGTGCTGCAACGCGCTTTGGGCAATGAGATGACCGAGGCTGCTGTTCTGCGCGCCTTGTGCGAACTCTGGGGGCATCTGCGCGTGGTTCCGCAGTTGCAGGTAGACGGTGCGGGCGAATCCACTCCGCCAATCTGGGAGTTACTGTCGCGGAAATATCCCAAACAGGTCTCCATCGGCGCGGGGATGGGCCAGTCAGCGGCGTTGTCGGGCATCCTGTCGCTGTACCTGAGCGCGGTGCTGGCCGCCTCCGATGCGGAGATTGTTGCGTTTCTTTCTCCATTGGCCAGTCAATCCAAAACCCGCGAAATGGTGCATGGCCTGACGGCGACGCGGCAGTTGGGCCGCATTCCCTATGAAGGCGGAATGCTGCTGCATCTGAAGGATGGTCTGCCAGCGGAGTTGCTGGTGGACTTGAGCGAGCCAACCATTTTTGCGAACGAAAATGATTCTACGGCGCGCCCGGCGCGTGGCCCGATCCGTAAGTGGGAGCCGCGCTCGCGTCCAGAGAAGTCAGATCGACCAGTATATTCAAATCGACCAGAAAGGTCGGCGCGGCCAGAAAAGTTTGCGCGTTCAGAGCGTCCAGCGCCTCGGCCAGAACGCCCGGCGGCAGGCTCGTTTGCAGCGAAGAAATTCTCTGCGGCAAAGCCATTTTCTCCCGCAAAGAAATTTTCTTCCGCGAAGAAGTTTCCTGCGGCGAAGCCCTTTCCCTCGTCCGATGCGCAGCAGCGGGGCGCTCACGATAGGCCGCAGCGAAGCTATCCGAATGCGTCTCATCCAGATGCGCCACGTTCCACAGCGCGTCCAGCAGCGTCGGGAGAAAGGCCAGCCTTTCGGCCCACTCGTCCCGGCAGCCGCCCAGGATTTGGGGCCAGGCCTTTTTCGCAAAAATCTTTTCCTTCAAAACCATTTCCGCCCAAGGCAAAACCATTTCCACCCAAGGATGGAACCACGCAGGAGCGCCCTTCTGCAAAGAGTTCCTATCCAAAGCGTCCATTGCCGAAGCGTTGGGATGCGAAGCCAGGCCCGCGACGCGACGCTTCTGCGACCGACGGACAGGTCAACCGGGAGCAGCGTGGCGACAAGCCAGACGGCGCGCGGCGACCCATCGGCAATCAGCGACCAAGTGGCGACCGAAAACCGGGTGGAGATCGAAAATTTGTCCGCCGCGATGGGCCGCCGCAAGACCGGATGCAGGATCGGCGGCAGAAGGCTCCCAATGCTTTGCAAGCCGGGCCAAAGCCGCGCTGGAAGCGCGAGGGAAAATCTCCCTCCAGGTTTGGAGCGGGCAAGAAAGCTGGCGCAGGCAAGGCGACCTCCGGTAAGGTGAGGGAAGAAAAATCGGGCGCATCGGCATCGGGCGCATCGAAGGCTCCACAGGCAGACACGCCTCGCAAGGAGCCATTCTGGGCCAAGCCGATGCACCCCAAGCGGAAGAAGCGTGACTGAGATCGAATCCAATACGCCGCAATCCAACATCGCGCAGCCCGACGCGCCCACGCAGCGGCGGCTTCCGGTGGTCGCCATCGACGGCCCTGCCGGAGCGGGCAAGAGCACGCTGGCGGCGCATCTGGCGCGGCGTTTCGGATTGCTGAATCTGGAGAGCGGAGCGATGTATCGCGCGCTGGCGCTCAAGGCCATCGAATCCGACATTGGCTTCGAGGATGAGGCTGCGCTCTCCGCCCTGTTCGCCACCACCACCATTGAGTTGCAGCCGCAATCGGAGGGCAATCGCGTTCTGCTTGACGGGCACGATGTCACGCGGCGCGTGCGCGAGCGCGATGTTGCCGAGGGAGCCTCGCAGGTGAGCGTGCATCCGCAGGTGCGGCAGTGGATGGTGGCGCAGCAGCGCACGCTGGGCGCAAATGGCGGCGTGGTGATGGAGGGCCGCGACATTGGCACCAAGGTCTTCCCCAATGCCGAGGTGAAAATCTTTCTGGATGCCGCCCCGGAGGTGCGTGGGCAGCGGCGCTTTCTGCAAGGCGGCCCTGTGCCGCCGACAGTGACGGAGGAATCAGTCCTTATGGCGCTGCGTGAGCGCGATGCGCGGGATCGCAGCCGCGCCGCTTCGCCACTGGAGCCGGCGCCGGATGCGATTCTGCTGGACTCCACCGGGATGACGTTTGAGCAAGTCACCGCGCGCTCCGAGGAGATCGTGCGCCAAAGGCTCGCGCTGGCAGGCTTATAGATTCGGAAGAATCTGAAATTCCCAGGTTTCAGAATCGAAACCTGGGGCACCTGTGATCTTTCAAGAGGTTGTCCATTCGAACTGAACCGGAGAAGCTGATTGTGACGAGCAATCTGTTTCAAAGGAGAAGATCGAATGGACATTCATAAGAATGCCCGACTTAGCT
>JAJZIJ010000004.1 GCA_021810625.1 Acidobacteriota bacterium | reverse complement strand
GAACGCAGCCAGGAGCTAAACTCCTGGCTGCATCTCTACAACTGGCATCGTCCCCATGCTAGTCTGGGCCAGTCTCCTCCCATCAGCCGCTCCGGCCTCGAAGGGAATAACCTATTGAGCCACCACAATTAGTGACCTTTTTTCGATGGCGCTGGCGGTGCCAGCAACGGGCTGTCTGTAGGAGCGGCCTGGCCCATCTGCGTCTGCGGGGCGTTTGTATGCGCATTGTCCGCCTTACTGCCCGCCTTGAACGTGGAGTATTGATTCTCCGGCAACTCCATCTTCACCAGAATGGTCTTGCTGTCCCCGTCGATTTTGTAGACCTGCCCAAAGGTGCGGTAGCCATCCGCAATCACCTGCAACAGCACGGAGGAGCCAATGGGAATCATGTCGAGCGAAGTTTTACCCTCCTCGTTGGTCTTCACCTCCATGTTGCCTTCATTTTTGTCGTTCTTGGTGGGATGAAAGACGACAGCGGCATTGTGAATGGGCTTGCCGTTGGAGGCCCGAATCACCGTCACTTCAATGTGCGCCGTCGGCGGCGGCTCCTTGTACTTGCGCCCACGCGGCAGTTGCGCGGAGAGCGGCGCGACCAAGGCAAACACGAGACCGAGAATCGAGAGACTACGCAGAAAACGCATGAGGACAGTTTACCGCACGGGGGGCCATCCCCTATGTCTGGGTTGTGGGTGAGTTTGCGTGCAGGGAAAATCTGGTTCAGCCTTAATGCTGTCCCTCAGGGGCTGGAGCCTCGCCCTCATTTCAGGCATGTACGGCGGGACTAAAGTCCCGCCCCTTCAAAGACGGACTTGTTGAAGGAATCCCTGGGTACTTCGTTGTTGTGAAGGAATGCAGCTTGTGTTGTGAAAGGAATGCAGCTTGTGTTGTGAAAGGAATGCAGCTTGTGTTGTGAAGGAATGCAGCTTGTGTTGTGAAAGGGACGGGCTTCAGCCCGTCCGGTACTCCTGCAACAAACCATTGGGCTTTAGCCCCTGAGGGAGGGTCTTTCCAATTGGCCACTACCACAAGGCAGAAAAGGATGCGCGGGCAATCCGTTTCCGAGAGAACGGCCCACTCAAGCCAACAGCGGGCTTGAATGCGGCACCAGACTTACAATTTCGCCTTATATTCGCACGGGAATATTGAGGCTTGGCCTAACACCTATGGATGAATGCCCCTCTGCCGATATACAGTTAGAATATGAGGACGGAGAAATAATGCCAGAGCTGGTCAGCATCCCGATTGCAATAGTGGAGATTGTGATCGAATACGCCAATCCAAGCATGAAGCTCTTGGTGGATCGAGCGAAGGTAGTCGATCAGCTTTTCAGGGTATTTAAACAGTGGGATATCAAAGTCGATGATGTGGAAGTCCTGCAAGAAGGCAAACCTTCCGAACAGGGCGTCAAGTTTAAGCTGCCTCTAAAACGGACATCGTTCTTCTTCGGTGCCGCGTCATGCAAGCTCATCCGCGACGATGCGGGATGGGATACAGCCGAAGAAACCACCGAAATCCTGAACGCCGGATGGAAGACGCTCGTTGAGATCGGCGCGGTTGAGGCGGGGACTCTTAAGACCGCCATCGCCCTGCACCTGCAACCGAAAACTCTACCATTCATCGAATTGTTGAGGCCTCTCTCTCCGGCTCCCTTTACAACCCTCGATTCAACATCGATTAAAGCCCTTGCGGCAATCGTTAAATGGGACAAGAGACGCTTAACGGTTGATGGCTCCGCCCAAGTAGCAAATGGCTTGTTCATCCGCATGGAGCGTGAATTCGAAGGCACTGCGACCTTTATTGAAGTGGCACAGCAGTTGAAGAGGGATGAAGATCAGATTTTTGCTCTAATAGGTGTTGAGGAAGAACTGCCATGAACGGCCAGATAGATAACCAGACATCGAGCAATAATTGGGGACCGCCGGATCTAATTACCAGATCGCGCGGCTTATGGTTTCTGCCTGAACTCGTTCGTGGAGCATGGGCGGGAACTTCCATTTTCAAGGATATGGAGCATCAAATCCTTTTCGTTGATACGGAATTCCAAAATTCGCTCGATATTCTCAAGAGTAGATTTATTTTTAACAACGCTGAGGCCGTGGAAGACTTCTTGAGGAACCACCGCGGCTTAGCGTCTGTGCTACTTGAGGCGGCACCTCACATGAAGAAAGCGTTCGGAGAAGAAACGCCACTCGCGCTCGAAATTATGCAAGAGGATGGCTCACCGCGTGTCATTTACGCCCTAGCAAGGTGGAGGGGAGGACGCGCTGAATCCCGCAACGCCTTGAATAGCTTCGATGAATCGTGGCTGATGAGTAACCTGAAAAAGTCTGCGGGAAGGATTGTCTTCGATTACGAGTTGATCTGATGGCATTCGACTGGCATTCCTACTTGGCGTTGGCCAAGACACTCGCGGCAGCAACAACGGATGAAGCGTCTTTGCGTTCGGCTGTCAGCCGGTCGTATTACTCGGCGTTCAACCTTGCAAAGATGCGCGCAGAAGCGAACGGCTACCGAAATAAATTTGACGCAGTTGGCAGCAGCCACGATCTTCTTTGGGAGCTATATTCCCGGAATAATCATGCCGGATGTCTTCGCCTTTCGATTCTGGGTCCACGGATGAAACGTCGTCGCGTAAAGGCCGACTATAGAGATCATTTTAACCAACTGCCAGAAGAGCTGAAGGATGCCATCGAGGACGCTGACGAGTGCGTTACCATCCTGTCGTCGCTCCCCAAAGAATTTCCTGCAAATGTACCGCGCATATTTTCATACTGAACTGGTGACCGCCCCGGCCGACATAAGCCAAGCCAATGAACCGCCGTTGCATTCGCAGCATCGGGCAACTTCTCAGTTCGTTTGTGGGCGGTGGCGCAGGGAGCGAACTCAAACAGATACAATAATTGAAGGAAATGTGAGCGAGATTAACTAAAATTTTATCGGCGCGGCTTGACAATCCTCCCTGCCGCCGCGTACTCTAGCACTCAGATGGCAGGACTGCCAAGGTCGCTGTATCCCGGCCATTCCAGCAGGTTCTGTTTCCACCAACAAGTTCGCAGACACGCCAACGGCGCGTCTGCCATCTGCAAGCAACCAAGGAACTAAGGAGAAGGTACGTTATGGCAACTGCAAAAACAAGTGCAACCACATCTTTAACCCCACTGCATGACCGCATTCTGGTTCGGCGCGTGGAAGAGGGCGAGACGGTTCGGGGCGGCATCATCATTCCCGACTCCGCCAAGGAAAAGCCACAGGAAGGCGAAGTGATCGCCGTCGGCAAGGGCAAGTCCAACGATGAGGGCAAGGTGTTTCCGCTGGATGTAAAGGCGGGCGACCATATCCTGTTCGGCAAGTATTCCGGCAACGAGATCAAGATTGACGGTGAGGAGTTCCTCATCATGCGGGAAGAGGAAGTTCTGGGGATTCTGGCCAAGAAGTAAGCGGACGGCCCTTTCGCTGTCCGTTGTTTCTGCGCCAAAGTTTGGCAACGAAGCCGCCAACATTTTGGCATCAAAAATTTCAGCACGATTGCGTTTGAGGAGATACGAAATGGCAAAGCAAATTTTGCACGGAGAAGATTCCCGTCAGGCAATTCTGCGCGGCGTGAACACGCTGGCGGATGCCGTAAAGGTGACACTCGGCCCCAAGGGTCGCAATGTCGTTATTGAAAAGAAGTTCGGCTCGCCGACCATCACCAAGGACGGCGTAACGGTCGCAAAAGAGATCGAGCTGAAGGATTCGCTCGAAAACATGGGCGCGCAGATGGTGCGCGAAGTGGCCTCGAAGACCTCCGACGTGGCCGGGGATGGTACGACCACCGCGACGGTGCTGGCGCAGGCCATCTACCGCGAGGGCGTCAAGACCGTGGCCGCTGGAGCCAACCCGATGGCGCTCAAGCGCGGCATCGACAAGGCCGTCGAAAAGATTGTCGGCAAGCGCGACAAGGAAGGTACGTTTGAGCACACCGGCGCGCTCGGCAAGTTCTCCAAGCCCGTCTCTGGCGGCATGATTGCCCAGGTGGGAACGATTTCCGCCAATGGCGACCATGAAATCGGCCAGATCATCGCGCAGGCGATGGAGAAGGTTGGCAAGGATGGCGTCATCACCGTCGAAGAGTCGAAGACGATGCAGACCCATCTGGAGACCGTGGACGGAATGCAGTTTGATCGCGGCTATCTGTCGCCCTACTTCGTCACCGATCCCGACCGCATGGAAGTCGCGCTGGAAGATGCCTACATCCTGATCCACGAAAAGAAGATCAGCAGCATGAAAGACCTGCTGCCCTTGTTGGAGCAGGTTGCCCGCAACGCCAAGCCGCTGGTCATCATCGCAGAGGATGTCGATGGCGAAGCGCTGGCCACGCTGGTGGTCAACAAGCTGCGCGGCACGCTGAACGTGGCCGCTGTCAAGGCTCCGGGCTTTGGCGATCGCCGCAAGGCCATGCTGGAAGACATTGCCAAGCTGACGGGCGGACGCGCCATCACTGAAGACCTGGGCATCAAGCTGGAGAACGTGAAGCTGGAAGACCTGGGCCGCGCCAAGCGCGTCACCATCGACAAGGACAACACCACCATCGTCGATGGCGCAGGCAAGACGGAAGACATTCAAGGCCGCGTCAAGGAAATTCGCAATCAGATTGAGAAGACCACCAGTGACTACGACCGCGAGAAGTTACAGGAGCGGTTGGCCAAGCTGGTCGGCGGCGTTGCTGTCATCAAGGTCGGCGCTGCCACCGAAACCGAAATGAAGGAAAAGAAAGCCCGCGTGGAAGATGCGATGCACGCAACCCGCGCCGCAGTCGAGGAAGGCATTGTCCCCGGCGGTGGCGTGGCTCTGGTTCGCAGCGCGAAGGATGTCGAGGCGTTGATTCAGACCCTCGAAGGCGACGAGAAGATCGGCGCTCAGATCGTTCGCCGCGCCATTGAAGAGCCGCTGCGCCAGATCGTTGGCAATGCCGGCGAAGAAGGCGCTGTGGTTGTGGGCAAGATTCTGGAGAGCAAGGATGCCCACTATGGCTACAACGCGGCAACGAACAAGTTCGAGGACCTGGTTCAAGCTGGCGTCATCGACCCCACCAAGGTAACGCGCACAGCGTTGCTCAACGCAGCTTCCATCGCTGGCCTGATGCTGACGACAGAAGCGATGGTTGCCGACATCCCGGAGAAGAAAGAAGCCGCTCCGGCAGGCGGCGGGCACGGCATGGACGGCATGTACTAAACCGTTCGCGCACAACCCGGCGCATAAGCGCAAAGAAAAACCGCTCCGCGAAAATCTTCGCGGAGCGGTTTTTTCTGCGCGCTGCCTACAGCGCGGACAATCCAATATGAATTACGGAGTCTGCGTTGCAGATGTTCCCGCTGCTGCCGGAGTCAAAGCTGGAAGTCCAAGCTCCTTTGCGCTGGGGAAAGTTCCCGTCTGGGAGAACTGATGCCTGGCTGTCTGAAAGAGAATGCCGCGCTGAATCCATAGCTGCATATTCATGTCGTAGCGGGCGAGCATGTTATCCAGCCAATATGGGCGATTCTCCTTGAGCCAGGCTGCCTGATACAGATCGCGAATCAAACCGTAGCCATCGCGCATGTCCTGACACCGCCCATCCGTGCCAGAGATCGTTTTGGCCAGAAGATACAAGTCTCCCCGCTTGCTTGGATCTTTTTGTTCCGCATATATGCGGTCATACGTGTCAAGCATTTCCTGTGATTCCTGAAATTTTTGTCCGATAAAATCCATGCGTCGCGCTCCCAGTTCCATTGCATCCAGCGCGCCAACATTCTGAATGCCTTTTTCTGCGCGCGCCTGCTCGATCAGAACAATGGCATTCTCCGCGTGAAGGCGCAGATCATGCGCAATGGGGAGCAGCTTTGCGGAATCCTGCCGCCCTTCTTTGCTCCAGGGATCGACCCAGAAAAGTTCGTTGGTGCCCGCTCCCAGATCGGCGTTATTTAACATCTGGTAATCCGCGATCAACTCCAACTGCGCCTGATTGACAGCGCCACTGACATCGTTGTGGAAGACCTGTCCATAGCTCTGCTCGAACTGCGGGATGTTGCTGCTTCCCTGCTGCCAGCCCGCCGCCGCTCCAAACAGAACGCCGTACCAATCCTGCGCAAAGAGACCTTCGCCATCGTCATTCCATACGGTGTTGAGTTCGCCGGTGGCCCCCAGTCGTTGTCCATCCGCCACAAAGCGCTGAATGTTGCGCAGCGCCGCATCATTGTTTGGATAAACCTTGTTCCAGTTGCTGACGCCGGGCGCAACCCAGGTCTCCATGCCCGCATCGGTAAACGGCTTGATCCAGGAATCGTATCCGGCATCCTGCGGTCTGTACCACCACGCAACGGCGATCATATCTTTGGGCAGCATCTTCACCAATTCAGGAGATTGCATGGCGATGTCGCCCCAGAAAAGCAGCCGCTTGTGCAAGGGCTGCAATGTGGTGTCAATCTGGCGGAGAAAGTCGATGTAGACCTTGCCCAATCCCTGTTGCGCCACGGTCTGCTGCGTCTGCCCCGCGCCCAACTCAAAGGTCTCATCCGCTCCAATGTGGAGGAACGGGCCGGGAAACATCTGTGCAATTTCCGTAAACCACTGGTCGATCAACTTCAGCGATCCCGGCTGTCCCGGAGCCAGCACGCTGCCATGCGGCGTCTCCGCCAGCTTGGAGTATTGCTCATAGAGCAGCGCATGGTGCAGATGCCCGAAGGCCTCCTGATCTGGAATGATGGTGATGTGATATTGCTGCGCGTACCGGACAAGCTCCGCAACATCGGCGCGGGTCATCGCGCCTCCGGGCGGCGCTGGCAGCGGGTTGGAGGCGTATTGCAGCGTGTTCTCAAAGTAAGGCGAATAGAGATTTACCTTGTACGCCGCCAGCGTCCGAATCTGTTTTTTTTGATACTCCAACGTTGGCATGGGGCCACGCGAAAGATCATCATCCAGTCCGCGATACTTCATCGCCGGCCAATCCCGAACGATCACTTTTTGTAGCGCAGGCTGTCCACCCCGCTCCGCGAGTAATTGTCGAATGGTCTGCGCGCCATAAAAGATTCCAGCAGAGGTGGCGGCAATGTCGTAGAGCGTCCTCCCTTCGCCGACGAGAATATATCCTTCGTCTCGCATCTCCGACGCAAATTTAAGATGCCGACGCGCAAGAATGACCGAAGCCATTTTTGTGTTCAGCCGAAGC
This sequence comes from Acidobacteriota bacterium, assembly GCA_021810625.1. Lineage (GTDB taxonomy): Bacteria > Acidobacteriota > Terriglobia > Terriglobales > Acidobacteriaceae > JAJZIJ01. Next base: position 73,095 of record JAJZIJ010000004.1, on the reverse strand, counting down.
AACACGATGGACACCTTTGCTGTGCCCTGCACGCGACAGACGACTCCGCGCTGACGGAACGCATCCGCCAAAGTTCGCGCGGCAAATTCATCCTCCGCATTGCGCGAAGACCGGATCGCGATCCCCTCTCGCAATGGCAAGGTTCCAAGCGCCTGAATCTCCCTTGGCATTGGAACCAGCGGCAGTTGGCTCTCTTCTTGATGAATGGGGGTCGTTGCGGCCTGTGTTGCGGCCTGCGAAAATAATCTCTGGGAAAAAAGCAGCAGAACGCAAAGCAGGCAAATGGCATAACGCCGATATATGGAAAGCAACATGCAAAACACCTCGGCAGATAAAATCAATCCAAAGAAAGCGGTACATATAGTTGGAGCGATCCAAATGCAGTATATTCGGTGAGACACCACCTGTAACGCCGTACCCGAAAGAACCCTTGAATCGTATGGTCAGGGAAAGCCTACGCGGCAAGCCCCTCATGCATTGCCTATTCCTATTTTGGATTGCCTATTTTTTATGAGCTATTACCTCGGTATTGACGCAGGCGGAACAAAAACAACCGGAATCATCGCAGATGAGCATACCGTCCTGGCCAGAGCCACGGCTGGCTCCATCAAAGTGATGCGCGTAAGCGAGGCGGAGGCTGCGGCGAATCTTGCCGCTCTGCTGCGCGATATTTCGCAGCAATCTGGCGCGCGCATGGGCGATATTGTTTGCGCCTGCGTCGGGATGGCTGGCGTTATCGTGCCGCGTGTGGAGCAATGGACGCGCAATGCGCTTCAGGCGCAACTCAACGGAAAAATCCTGATCTGTGGCGATGAGGAGATCGCGTTGGATGGAGCATTTTTCGGCGAGCCAGGAGTGCTGGTAGTTGCCGGAACGGGTTCCATTGTCGTGGGACGCGCGCAGAATGGCGCAATCTTTCATTTTGGAGGATGGGGGCCAATGCTGTCCGACGAAGGCTCGGGATATTGGATTGGGATAGAAGCCGTGCGTGCGGTGCTGTACGCCAACGATCACAATATCGACACGCGACTGCTGCCTGCCATTCTCCATCAGTGGCGGATATCCACACACGCGGAGTTGATCGATAGGGGAAATCTCGTGCCTGGCCCGGATTTTTCGCAATTGGCTCCCGTCGTCGCCGAGTGCGCGAACGCCGGGGACGCGGTTGCGCTTGCCGTGCTGGAAAAAGCTGGAAGGAAACTGGGCGAAATCGCCGCCCATGCGCTGGAGAAAGTGCGCGCTTCTGCTGCCCCGGCGGAGATACCACTGCAACTGGCTTTTACAGGAAGCGTGCTCGGAAAAATTCCACAGGTGCGGAATACGTTCGTGGCAACCGTGCGACACACCTTCCCTGAAGTCACCCTCCACCTCGAACCCGTGGATGCGGCGATGGGAGCGCTGTGGCGGGCGCGCCAGTGGAAGAAATTTTCTACGCCATAATCAAGGGATCTGCGCGGGAACTCCGCGAAGAATCGTGGCTTGCACTGCTCCGCTGGCGGCAAGAACGGTAATGTCCGCAGACATTCCCACTTGCAGATGGCCAATTTTTTTCTCCAGGCCAGTCATGGCTGCCGGATTCGCTGTCATGCAGCGGAGCGCGGCCTGCAAGCCGCACTGGGTACATTCCATAAAATTTTGCAGTGCCCGATCCAGCGTGAGCGCGCTTCCAGCCAGACCGCCGTTGAGCAGGCAGGTTCCATCGACAAGCGTAATCTCAAACGATCCCAGACGGTAATTGCCATTGGGCATTCCCGTCGCGCTGGTGGCATCCGTAATCAGAATGCTGCGCTGCGGCCCTTTGGCCTTCCAGAAAAGGCGCACCGCGCTGGGGTTCACATGAATCTTGTCGCAGATAATCTCGGCGAACAAATCCTCGCGATCCAGCACCACGTCCAACACGCCTGGGTCACGATGGCTGATGGGTCGCATCGCGTTGAAGGTGTGTGTCGCGCTGCACGCTCCAGCAGCAATCCCGGCCAGCGCAGCCTGCGCGCGCGCATTACTGTGCCCCATGCTGATGCGCACGCCCTTGCGTGTCGCGTACTCGATCATCTCCACTGCGCCGGGAAGCTCCGGCGCGACCGTCACCAACGCGATATGACCACGCGCCGCCTGAAAAAATCGCTCGAAAAGTTCAATGGTGGGAGCTTGCAAGTCCTGCGGAGGATGCACACCGCGTTGCTCGCAGGAGAGAAACGGCCCTTCCAGATGAATGCCCACCGGCCTGGCTCCAGGATGATCGACGCGCTCCACCTGCTGCGCCAAGCCATCCAGAGCGCGCAAAATTTCCTCCTCAGAAGCGGTCACGGTGGAAGGAAAATATGACCCCACGCCACGCGAGGCCAGAAATAGACCGATGGTATCCAGCGCATCTGTAGAGGCTTCCATAACATCGCGCCCGCGCGCGCCATGCGTATGAACATCAAAAAATGCAGGCGCGAGAATAGAGTCAGCGTAGTCCAGATGCCGCTCTGCCGCAGGCATGGGCGCGGCCTCCGCCGATTGAATGCTGGCGATCTTCCCATCTTCCACCACAACGACGGGGCGCGCCACGCAGGTCTCTGGCGTAAGAAGCTGGGCGGCTGTAATGACAGTGCGCACGATGTTTCCCTCTACGTTATTGTGCCCTGTTCCGATTCTGCTGTACACACGATCCGCACACAGCAGCCTGCGCGCGCCTGTGTCCTTTCAGGCAAATTGTCCGCTAGAAGTTTTGTTTCAACCACCGGATAACTGCATGTTTCGACTGTGGATGCTTGATCTTTGTCCATCCCGGCCCATTCTCCGCAAAACTGCGTGCCGGGATTCGTTGGATTTCGACTTGACCGGGACGATACCCGGCATCCTTCTCAATCCGCTGAATCTGACCGCTTGTCACGGGGGATGTACCCGGTGGAAAATCCAAAACGACCGATGACTGCCGCAGGTTGAACTGCGCGCTCTTCAAGCTCGGCAATGAGTAGAGCCTGACCAGGATATTGAAGAATCCGCGGGGAGAAAACACCCCATTCAGGTGCGCTGTGACACGTTGCCAGGACGCATCCTGCAAGGGTTGCGATCTTAGGGGGGCGGCAGCACAGGGCACGCTGAGGAGCACCACGAGCGCGAGGATGCGATGTCGATTCCACCTGCTGGCCATCATTGTTTGCGCCTTTTGAAACCGGAGAAATAGTATTCGGTAAAAAATAACAGTTGGCGCTTTTCCCGCGCATAGCTTGAGCTATTCAAATCCTGTACAACCGGAAGCTGTATGCCTGCGCCGACCTCGTAATGCAAGGTTGCAAATTCAAGGACGACATCCTGATAAAAGCTCTGGCCGCCAGACCCAGGCAAGACCTGACCACTAATGTGCGAAAGAGAATTATGGTAGTAATTCTCTTCGATGGACACCCATAGCTCCTTTGGCAGGCCAATTTCTGGCAGGGTTCTGGGATATAGCCGCACCTCTCCCTGCGCATCAGCGCGAAATTGGTCGCCAGGGTTGATGCCCGTGTTTGTAATCGGATTGTGGAGAAAGGTACTGTCTGCGGCAAGCCCATACGCTGGGCCGTTCCAGCCAAATGCCATACCTCCATAAGGAGCAACGCTACCGGAGCCAGTTTGCATCGGTGCGGGCAGGAATCCATTGGAATCGCGGAGTGTATTGTCTCCGCTGGGAAAATCTAACCCTGCCACGGGAGCAAGGCGCAAGGTAGATTTTGGCGTGTCGCGGCTAAATAATGTGTACCGCGCAAACACAAGCGTGTCTCCAAAACCGCCGGAGCTAATGTTGCTCCGGCCAGAGGGTGTTTGCGTCTGCATGGAGTTATATACGGGATTAAATGTGGTAAAGATCGTCCAGCGCGCATCCAAGCCATAGGCAAGATCAAAAGGAAACTGGAAGCTGGTGAGGTCTTGGCTACTAAAAGTAGGATCCCAATTAAAACGAGACAATATCTGGTTCTCGGCTACGGGCAGCGCTGTAACAAACGTGGCAGGAGATGCAAGGGCAGGATGAGTAGATTCGATGAGAAACCCGGCCAAGAAGCAGATGCCAGCCATCACCGGAAACAGTCGTCGTGTGAACTCCAAAATCTCTCAACCTCCCGAACAATTGAATCGAGTTGGCTTGTGAAGGCTTCACGCATCCGCCAGTGAGAGGCCACTCCCATGTTGGCGAGCGTTACCAAGCGCAAGGACAGCGGTTATATTTACGGCTTGGAAGCATCTGAATTCGGCGCAACCTGAAGCAAAGCCGTACTCTGCGAATAAAGCCTGACCGTAAAATACCTGGCATCCATTTCAACGACTCCTTGATTTCGTTTCCCCCGGTGCGCGAGATAGGCGGTACCGAAACCGTAAAGCCCACATGCGCTTCCTGAATAAATGGCTACGGACTGCTCCGTTGCTGTCCCATCGCAGAGGAGTTGTTTCCCCTGGTTTACAGCCAATGCGGGTCGCAGGCGCTCGAATACGCCGTCTTTCAGGTTCTCGCCAAGCACAGGCCCCTCCTTGTCTTCCGACGAGTAGATTTTACGTTCGGAAGGTATCACCTGGTCTCCGTCAATCAGAGTGCGGGAGTCGGAAAGATTCATGTCGGATGGAGGCGTGGGCACACTGGCCGCACTTGAATCATCAACATTTGCGAGGGCACGCACATAGAGATGAACATGGAGAACACCGGCGCGGGTAACGATCCGATCAAACTTGAATGCGAGTATCGAGGGATCGACATCCCCGCGTAGTGGACGCGCCGTGATGACCTGCCCCAGAACAATTGACCCTTTGGGCAAATCGTGCCCTTGTCCGAGATGGACAACCTGCATCGTCTCAGCCTTAACCTGATCCTCGGCCCTCGCCTTGTCTGCTTTGATGGTGCGTGTGAATTCAACTGGGATGGCCGTGCCGGGAGGCAGTGTCCAGTCGATTCTCCGCTGCGCCGCGAAACACGTAGTTGCAAACATGAGGGGCAAAGCAAGCACAGGCAGTCGAATGGCAAAGAAGCGCTGACATAAGGATTGTTTTCTGCGGCAGTTCATCAAGATTGAGCCTCCGTATTCAGTTATCACTCAAGCCCCTTGAATATAAACCAAATGGCTTGATATAAACATGCGCAAAATTTAAGCGCGTCTTTTATGGTTTCACCGCATACACCCTGACGCTGGCCGCAATTTTGTTGATGTCATATTGCATCAGCAGTTCTCCCAACTGCCGCTTTTCTCCCGACGCATTCCCTGTTGCACCCGAAGAGCAACAGCCCGACGCGCCTGTCGTTCCCTGCGATGAACCGCAGCCTGACTGGTTTTCCTGCTTGGTCCAGAGATTCAGATCGGCGCCACTATCCACAATCGCGACATGCTGAAAGCCTGCGGCCAACAGACTGTCACGATACCTGTCGATGGAAATGGCCCCGGCGATACATCCAACATAGGCCGCCACACTCGAAGCAACTTCAGCGGGCAAGGCGTGTCCCTCTTTCAGCGCAATATCACTGGCGGCCAGCCTGCCTCCGGGCTTGAGAACGCGCGCAATTTCCCGAAAGACCGCAGACTTGTCTGGCGCAAGATTCAGGACACAGTTGCTGAGAACGCAATCGACCGATGCGTCCGGCAGCGGGATATTGTCGATGGTGGACAGGTAAAACGCAACATTGGTATAGCCGCCATCCACCGCATTTTTCCGCGCCCGCTCAATCATCTCCTCTGTCATGTCGATGCCGATGGCCCTGCCCTGCAGGCCGACCTTGTTGGCCGCAAGGAACACATCCAAACCGCCGCCGGAACCTAAATCCAGCACCACTTCTCCTGGACGCAAGGAGGCCATCGCCGTGGGATTGCCACAGGAAAGGCCCATGTTGGCGCGGGCGGGAATCGCAGCCAGTTCTGCGGCATCGTAGCCAAATGCCTCGGCAACCGCTTTGACCCCAACGTGTTCGCTGGACAACGTACTCCGGGCAATATCTGCATATTTGGAACGGACGGCTTCAAGTATGTTTTCCTGCATTTTCTTCACCTCGTGTACGTGGGCATAAACATATTCGTACAGACATATACATTATACTGGACACATACGCTTATGCAAATGTATTCTACGAACATGACAGGTCGTCAAAAACCGTTTGCAATGGACAGCCTCTTTCGCGCTCTTGCGGATCGAACGCGGCTCCGCCTGCTGAATCTGATGACGGGCCAGGAAATCTGCGTTTGCTATTTCATTGAAGTGACCGGAGAGAGCCAGCCGAAAATTTCGCGTCATCTGGCTTATCTGCGGCGCGCCGGAATTGTGGCAGCGCGGCGCGAAGGGAAATGGATGCACTACCGAATCACCGAGCCGCAGGACGCCGCTGGCCGCCGCGTACTGCGGGAAGTGCTGTCCTGGCTGCGCGAGGACAAGGCAATGCAGGCGGATCAAGCGCGTTTGGCCCGCGCCTGCTGCAAGCCGGAGAAGTTTGTTTCCATTCAGGGCGCGCCGCCGCCAATGGCTCTCTCGGCCTTAACGCGCACATCATCCCCGCGTATGGAGGCGCGATAACCATGTCGAATCCCGCCGCATTTCAAGGGAAAGTCTGCGTGCCACTCCCACGCGCTCATCTTTCGTTTCTGGATCGCTATCTGACGCTTTGGATTTTTCTTGCGATGGCCGCAGGTGTCGCGCTGGGACATTTTGTTCCCGGCACGGCCACGTTTATCCAGCGCTTTCAGCACGGGACGACCAACCTGCCCATCGCCATTGGCTTGATCGTGATGATGTACCCACCGCTGGCCAAAGTGCGCTACGAAAAGCTGCATGAGGTCTTTCGCAATCGCAAGGTGCTGGCGCTATCGCTCGCGCAGAACTGGGTTATCGGGCCGCTGCTGATGTTTGCGCTGGCGTTGATCTTTCTGCGTGGCGAGCCGGCCTACATGCGCGGTCTGATCCTGATCGGCCTGGCCCGCTGCATCGCAATGGTGCTCGTTTGGAACGATCTGGCCGCAGGCGATACGGACTACGCTGCGGGACTGGTGGCCTTCAACAGCATCTTCCAGGTGCTCTTCTACAGCGTCTACGCCTGGGTCTTTCTCACGGTGATGCCAGGATGGTTCGGCTTGCAGACATCGGCTGTGCATGTGGGCATGGAGCAAATCGCCAAGAGCGTATTTCTCTACCTGGGCATTCCCTTTCTGGCGGGAATGTTGACGCGCTTCATTTTTTTGCGCTGCAAAAACGAGGCGTGGTATCAAACGCATTTTCTGCCGCGCATCAGTCCACTGACGCTGATCGCCTTGCTGTTTACCATCGTTGTCATGTTCAGCCTGAAGGGAGACATGATTGTGCGTCTCCCGTTCGACGTGCTACGCATCGCGGTGCCACTGGTCATTTATTTTGCCGTGATGTTTCTGGTGAGCTTCTGGATGGGCCACAGTCTGGGCGCGGATTACTCCAAAACCGCCACGCTTGCATTCACCGCCTCCAGCAATAATTTTGAGTTGGCCATCGCCGTTGCAGTCGCCGTTTTTGGCTTGAACTCCGGCGAGGCATTTGTCGGCGTGATCGGCCCATTGGTGGAGGTTCCCGCGCTCATCGGCCTGGTAAACGTCTCTCTATGGCTGCAAAAACGCTATTTTATGCAAAGAAAAAAAACGGTACAAACGATATGAAGAAGATAATTTTTGCCTGCGTACACAACGCAGGCCGCTCACAAATGGCAGCGGCATTTTTCAACCAGCTTTCTGATCCGCAATGCGCGCGCGCAGTTTCCGCCGGGACTGCTCCGGGAGAATTTGTTCATCCCATCGTTGTGACGGCGATGCGGGAAGTGGGCATTGATCTGAGCGCGTGCAAGCCGCAAAAGCTGACCGATGCGCTGGCACAGGACGCGCAACTTCTCATCACAATGGGCTGCGGCGATGCCTGCCCGGTCGTGCCCGGAATGCGGCGCGAAGATTGGCCGCTACGCGATCCAAAGCATTTGCCTCTCGAAGAGGTACGCGAGATTCGAGATGAAATTCAAGGCCGCGTGGAAGCGCTGCTGGAACGCGAGAACTGCCAAGCCACTGTGCGCGCTCCGCAGTGACGCACGCCGCAGTGCTAGGATGCGAACATGCCGTTGGTCGAGATCGAAGGTCTAACGAAGAGTTACGCTGGAGCGGGTACGCGACAGCGCAGCACCGTTGTCGATTACGTTTCGTTTCAAATTGAACGCGGGCAGACACTGGGATTGATTGGCGAATCTGGCTCCGGCAAAAGCACAGTGGCGCGAATGCTGCTGCGGCTGATCGAACCGGATTCAGGGACGATCCGCTTCCATGACGCAGACCTGCGGGCAGCCTCGCATCGGCAGATGCGGGAACTGCGCCAACACATGCAGATTGTCTTTCAAGACCCCTACGCCGCGCTGAATCCCCGCATGCGCGTGGAGCAAATTGTGGGCGAGCCGCTGGACATCCATACTGCGGATGTGACAACTCGATCTGCGCGCCGGGAGCGCGTCTCCGCCATGCTGCGCGCGGTCGGCATGGATGGCTCCGCCCTGGCGCGTTACCCACATGAATTTTCCGGCGGACAGCGGCAGCGCATCAACATTGCGCGCGCGCTGATTCTGCAACCGGAGTTTGTCGTGCTGGATGAGCCAGTCTCCGCGCTTGATGTCAGCGTGGCAGCGCAGATCATCACGCTGCTGCAACGCCTGCAACGCGAGTTTCATCTGACCTATCTCTTCATCACGCACTCCATGCCGCTGGCACGCTACCTCTCCGATCAGATTGTGGTGCTGCGACAAGGACGCGTGGTGGAACAAGGTGGCTGGCAGCAAATCTGCGAACAGCCGCAGTCAGCCTATACGCAAGCGCTGCTGGCCGCCACGCCGGAGATGCCGATTCTCGATGACGCAGGCGCATCGATTCTTCCAACATAAATTTCTCGTGAAATTCGGATGCGCATCGGCACTTGGATCATGGTTGATGCGAGCGAGTCCTCGCGCACCCACTACAATAAAGGTGAATGCCTTTTCTCTTTATGCGCTCTCTTGGGCTGGCCGCTGCCGCGCTTGTGGCCGGAGCCATCAATGCCGTTGCTGGCGGCGGTTCGCTGCTCTCCTTTCCCGCCCTGCTACAAGCGGGCGTGTTGCCGAAACAGGCGAATGCAACAAACACGGTCGCGTTGCTGCCGGGGCAATTCACCTCCGCCACCGCATATCGCGAAGAGCTGCGACGTCACCATTCCATGCTCGTTCCCTTGCTGCTGGCCGCGTTCGCCGGAGGCGTGATCGGCGCGCGAATTTTAATGACAACGCGGCAGAAACAATTTCTGCATCTGGTGCCGTGGCTGCTGCTGCTCGCAACGATCTTGTTTGCGATCGGGCCATCGCTGCAACAGAGATTCCTACAGGCAGCGCATCCACACGCTCATCCCACGGGATTGCGCCGAATGGCGCGTATCCTGCTGCCTGTCGGCATCTTTGTTGTCTGCTTGTATATTGGATTTTTTGGCGCGGGGGCGGGCCTGCTGATTATGGGCGTGCTGAGCGTCGCTGGCGTGGAAAGCGTGCATGAGATCAATGCGCTGAAGACGGTCATCACCAGCGTGTCCAACGGTGTCGCCTCAATTACGTTCGTGATCTACGGCGCGGTCGTGTGGCATTACGCTTTGCTGATGATGCTGGCAGCCAGCGTGGGCGGATATGTATGCGCGCGGACGGTACGCAGGCGTCAGCCTCGTTGGTTGCGAGCGCTGGTGATCCTGATGGGCTGCATCGTAACGACATACTTTTTCTGGAAGGTCTACAGATGACCCTCGCGCAACACATAACGGAGATCATCGGCACCGTGGCGGCCATTTGCACGACAATTGCCTTTGTTCCGCAGTTGGCGCGTGTGTGGCGGCGCAAAAGCGCGGCAGACATATCGCTGGGCATGTTCCTATGTTTCTCATTCGGCGTATTGCTATGGTTGATCTACGGAATACGCATCCACTCCCGACCCGTGATTGAAGCTAACGCGGCCACGCTGGTTCTCTCGTTGGCCATCTTGCTGTTAAAACTGCGTTACGATCTCCCAAGGCGTAAAAATAAGATATGAGCCACGAAGGCATCCGCTTTGTCAGCGAAGAGGCCGCGCGCAAAGCAGCGGCAGAAGAAAAAGATTTGCCCCGCGAAGCCACTGACCCTCAACATGTGCGCGTGCGAAAGAGCGAAGGCACCGGTGTCGAGATCGACTGGAAAGACGGGCATACCAGCCATTGGAGCTTTGCCTGGCTGCGCGATGCCTGCCCCTGCGCCACCTGCAATGAGGAACGCGAGCAAGAGAATCGCCAGCCTGGAGTTCCCAAGCCGCAGCCTGCGAATCTACTGCCGATGTATAAGGCTCCGGCGCAGCCAGTGAAGGTCTCTCCTGTAGGACGCTACGCCATCAGCTTTGATTGGAATGACGGCCACCACAGCGGCATTTTTTCCTGGGAGTATCTGCGCCGCATGTGCCAGTGCGAGGCGTGTATAAAGAAGCCAGCCTATTGAGGAAGCTCTGCACAAGTCAGCGTTTTGAAGGGGCGGGACTTTAGTCCCGCCGTAAGTCCAAGCATTGCAATGCGGCTTTAGCCGCTGAGGGAACGCTCGGTACTTGTGCAGGGGTTCCTTAACGGCCCTGCGCCGCCATGTCCCACGCAGCCTGAATTTTTTGCAGCGCGACATCTACGATTGGCGCTTGCAGCGCGGAGCGCCGATGCTGCGGCTTCAGAAATCCCTCGGCCACGGCGCGATCCAGCATGGTCAGCAGAGGATCGTAATATCCGCCGACATTCAGCAACACAACAGGCTTGGAGTGAATTCCAAGCTGCGCCCATCCAAGAATTTCGCACAATTCATCCAGCGTGCCGTATCCGCCGGGCAGCGCGATAAAAGCATCGGCAAGCGCGGCCATCCCATGCTTGCGCTCGTGCATGGTTTCGACGACGCGCAACTCCGTGAGTCCCCGATGCGCCACTTCCCTCTCCATCAACTGGCGCGGAATAAAGCCTATGGCGCGTCCGCCTGCGTCCAGCGCCGCATCCGCAACAGCGCCCATCAGCCCGACACATGCGCCGCCGTAGACCAATCCCACGTCGGCCTGCGCCATCGCAGCGCCCAGTTCCACAGCGGCAGCACGGTACTCTGGACGCCTGCCATCGTTCGACCCACAATAGACGCAAATGTTTCGTTGGGGATGCATGTATCTTTAAGAATAACGCGGGAGGACTCGCCGTCCAAGCGGCGAAAGTGCAGCGCGGAGATTCTCTGGATTCTTCGACCCCACTCAAGCCAAACACCGGCTTGAATGGGGCACCCGGCTCTGATCCTCAACCTCTCTAGCTACGATAGCGATGCAGCCGCAGCGCACAGCAAAACTGTGCCTTGACATTGCCTTCGTCCTTATCGAGGGGCACCCGCCAACAGTTATTTTTGAATCTTAGCGTTTTATGTTGTATACGTTGCCTATGGGATTTTGGAAGGGTGTACAAAATGTCGTTACATTTGGCGGCGCTTCTCGCGTTGAGGCAGCGAAAGCTAATCTGCAATTAGAGCAGAATCGCTATGCGACGCTTCTTTCACGAATCGAGATGGGAAATGTAAAAATTCGTGCCAGCATTTCTCGTCTACGATCTAAATTTGCCCGTACGAAGCGCAACCTTAGGCGAGCTCGAAGAATTCTCTTTCCAACATGTATGGGAACCCTTTCGACATCTCAGTCCCTACCCTCCTCGTCACTTCGTCCGGGACTATTGGCCCCACCTATCCGCAAGAACAACCAACATATATCCAACAAGCAACTAGATAGGATAATCGCCACCGGATGCGGAGCCGGAACCTTGGCTGCGATAACAGCATGGCAGGGGGTGCAGTTCGCAGGAACTGCTTCTACAGGCGCGTCCATAGCAGGATTACATGGCATTGCCGCGAGCAATGCAGGTTGGGCCCAATTCGGCGGCGGGTCACTCGCCACAGGCGGCGGTGGTATGGCAATCGGCCATATTCTTCTACCAGCGGCAGGCGTCGTGGTTTGCATTGCGACATCTAGCGTGATGGCTCATAAAAAAGCAAATGAAATAAATCGCCTCTGTGATCAATTTCGACTTGCCAATGAAAAAAACACGTCTATTCAAACTGACGTACAGGCGAATGTCAGACTCTTGGAACTAGCTGAGTCAAACTTTAATCAGGCAGATAAGAAGCTTCATTCCGCAGTGCGAAATGCAAGAAAGCGGTTATTTCGATTCGGGTTCTTCAGTGCTGTTTATAGGTACATGCGCTTTCGACTCAAAGGCATTTACTATACATCCGATGAAAAATATGTAATTGAAAGACTTGATGGAGCGATTTCTGAATTCATGGCATCTTTCGGCGCTCTGAGTTAGCCGAACGGTTCAGAGTAATACGTCGCCAGGTGCCCCATTCAAGCCCGCTTCTGGCTTGAGTGGGCGGGTCTTGTGATTCCCATGTCTCAAAAACGAGACATGGGGCACCCGAATGCTACAGTGTGTCGAAACATACCCGGTACACTGAAGGGGTAGGCCCGGCGCGGAAAACTGCGTGCGGGGAGGGAGTTTTTTCGCTGCATGGCACTGCCCCTTGACAAATTAAATCCGCAGCAGCGAGCTGCCGTGGAAACCGTTGATGGCCCGCTGTTGATTCTGGCAGGCGCCGGCTCTGGGAAGACGCGCGTCATCACCTATCGCATTGCCTATCTGATTCAGGAGCGCGGTGTTGCGCCGGATTCCATCCTCGCCGTTACCTTCACCAATAAAGCCTCAAAAGAAATGGCCGAGCGCGTCGAGCGGTTGCTGGAGCATGGCAGTCTGGCGCGACCGATGATGGCTACGTTCCACTCCTTTTGCGTGCGCCTGCTGCGGCGCGACATCGAAGCGCTGCGCGTGAACGGTCGCGGACGAACGCGCGATTTTGTCATCTACGACGAGAACGATCAGCAGGCCATCATCAAGCAGGCGATGAAGCGCATGGGGCTGGACGACAAGCAACTACCGCCGCGACAGGTGCTCTCGCGCATCTCCTGGGCGAAGAATCACATGCTTGATCCGCAGGAGATGTATCTGCAATCGGCAGACCCAAAAACCGAGCGCATCGCGCACATCTACGAGCAGTATTCCAAGGAGTTGGAGCGCGCCAACGCGCTGGATTTTGACGATCTGCTGCTGGAGGGCGTTCGCCTGTTGAGCGTCAGCGCCGAGGTACGCGCGGCTTACAATCGACGCTATCGTTATTTGCTGATCGACGAGTATCAGGACACCAACCGCCCGCAATATGAGTTGATGAAGCTGCTGGCCGGAGAAGGAAAAAATGTCTGCGTCGTCGGCGACGAGGATCAGAGCATCTACTCCTGGCGCGGAGCCGACATCCGCAACATTTTGGAGTTTGAGAAGGACTTTCCGCAGAGCAACATCATCCGACTGGAGCAGAATTATCGCTCGACGCAAGTGATTCTGGAAGCGGCAGCGGGCGTGGTTGCGAACAATCTTCAGCGCAAAGGAAAATCTCTTTGGACGACGCGCCCCGGCGGCGCGCAGGTCGGCTACTATGAGGCGCTGGACGGCGAAGGCGAGGCGCTTTTTATCGCCGACACCATTCAGAAATATATTCGCGAAACCGGAAACGCCGAGGAACTTCCGCGCATCGCCGTACTCTATCGAACCAACTCGCAATCGCGCCTGGTGGAAGAGGGTTTGCGTCGCTACGGAATTGCCTACTCAATGGTGGGAGGATTTTCGTTTTACGACCGCGCCGAGATCAAAGACCTGCTGAGCTACCTGAAGCTGGTGCAAAATACGAACGATTCCGTCGCGCTGCAACGCACCATCAACACTCCAACACGCGGCATTGGAAAAACTACGGTGGAGACGCTGGAGCGGCTGGCGCTGGAGACCGGGACGAGCACCTGGGCCGCCATTCATGCGGCGATCCGCGAGCGTCTGCTCCCAACGCGCACGCTGCTGGCGCTGGATGGATTTCGTCGCATGATCGAAGATGCGCGCGCGCTGCTGGGGCCGGGATTTGCCGACAAGCTGGCGGGCGACATTGCTGCCGAGGCTGCACCAGAAGCTACCTCCGAAGCGAGCGCGAGCGCGGACGTCAGCTTCGACTTTGGCAGCATGGGCACGACGGAAGACGTCTCGGCAACAACATTTTCTCCTGCGGAATTTTCTCCCGCCCAACTTTCTCCCTTCGCGGCCAAGCAATCCGCAGGACGAAATTCTCCAACCAAGCCATCGGACGACGCGCCTGCCGATACCGAGAAGCCAGCCTTTCGACAACCCGGCGATGCCGCCACACTGCCGGAGTTGATCAAGTTCCTCATCGACCGCAGCGGCTATATACGAGCGCTGGAAGAAGAGGCCACGCCGGAGGCGACCTCGCGCATCGAAAATTTACGCGAATTAGTCAACGCCGCGCAGGACGCGCAGGAGCGTGGCGAAACGCTGACGGAATTTCTGGATCACGCCGCGCTGGTCAGCGACACCGACCAGTACAACCCGGAGGCGCGCGTAACGCTGATGACGCTGCACGCAGCCAAGGGACTGGAGTTTCCGCTGGTCTTTTTAACCGGAATGGAGGAGGGTCTTTTCCCGCACTCGCGCACTTTTAACGACACCAACGGGCTGGAAGAGGAGCGCCGCCTTTGCTACGTGGGCATGACGCGCGCGATGGATTCCCTGCTTCTGACACGCGCCCGTTTTCGTCGTCGCTATGGAAACGAAATGCCGGAGCACTCGACTCCATCGCGCTTCCTGGCGGAGATTCCGCAGCATTTGATCGAAGACCTGAGCGTGAGTACACAACCGACCAGCAATCCGGGCGGTTATGGAGGCGGCCACCACAGCGGCTACAGCCGTAGGCAGCGCGACAGCGCAGATGCGGGCGCAGCGACGAAGCCGCATTGGAATTACGAGGATGAAGATCAGAGCGCGCGACCCTCCGGCTCCAACGCCACGCGAAGATCGAACAAGCCTGCGGCGCAGAATGCGGCAGCATCGGGCGGCAACTCCATCGACAACATTGCGCAGTTTTTCGGCGCTCGTGGAGAGAAGAGCGCGCGATCCAAACTCCCCGCGCCAGAGGCCGCTGGCAGCACAGGATTTCGCAATGGCCAGCGCGTTCGCCATCCGAAATATGGAGAAGGAACCGTCTTCCATCGCGAGGGCGACGGAGAGAATGCAAAGATTACGGTACAATTTCAGAGATTCGGCATAAAAAAGCTGGTGGAGAAATTTGCGCAACTGGAGCGCGTGTAACCGCGCCTTCCGCCATGCAAATCGCCACGCTGCAAACCACGTCGATATTTACAGAATGCGCGGCAATGCTCACGCATACGCGCAATAGGAAACGAAAAGGATTATGGCAAATACAAAGAAAATCGAAAATAAAGCAGAACGCAAACAGGTAAAACGCGCAGCCCGGAAAAAGGCTGCTCCCAAAGCAAAGCGCACCGAACCACGCGGCTCCAACAAAGCCAAGGTGAAGAAGGCCGCGCGCGCATTGGGCAAACGCTAGCAAAATTTTGTTGGCGTAACCAGCAGGAGCGAAGAATCCAGAGTGACTCATTTCTGGCTTCCATTGTGTCAACAGGAGACGGTGTTCTGCCCAAGCAGATTTTCGCCACCAAATCCATCGACGCGCTGATCTCCCAATCGGAGCATCCCGACCATCGCCTGCGGAAGACGCTCGGCCCGGTCTCGCTGACGGCGCTTGGCGTTGGCGCGGTCATCGGGTCGGGCATCTTTACCGTGATCGGCACGGCCATCGCAGGGCAGCACTTCTCCGCGCCATCCGTTTTGAACACGCCGATGCTCGATTTCCTCGTGCATCACACGGCGCTGCTGGGTCGTCCCGGAGCCGGCCCAGCATTGGCAGTCTCGCTGGTGCTGGTGGCTTTTGTGTGCGCCTTCACCGGGCTGTGCTACGCAGAAATGGCCTCCATGATTCCCATCGCGGGCAGCGCGTACACCTACACCTACGCCACGATGGGCGAGTTGATCGCCTGGATCATCGGCTGGGATTTGATTCTGGAATATGCCTTCTCCAACATGGCCGTCAGCGTGGGCTTTGCCGCGCATGTTGTCGATCTGATGGACTGGCTGGGCCTGCATCCAGCGCTGCGTTGGATTTCTCCGGCGTATCTGCCGAGCGGCCTACAGGATTTGCAAGGGCACGCGCTCTATGCGCCGGGATGGCACTTCGGCTTCAATCTTCCCGCATTTTTTATTGTGCTGCTGCTGACGGTTGTTCTGGTGCGCGGCATTCGCGAGTCCGCCGAGACCAACAACATCATGGTGCTGCTCAAGATCGGCGCGATTCTGTTGTTCGTGCTGGTTGGATCGCATTTCATTCACTCATCGAACTGGCATCCCTACGCTCCCAACGGATGGTCGGGCGTGCTGACTGGCGGGTCGATTATTTTCTTCACCTACATCGGCTTCGACTCCGTTTCCACCGCAGCGGAGGAATGCAAAAATCCGCAGCGCGACGTACCCATTGGAATTCTGGCCACGCTGGTCGTTTGCACCGTGCTGTACGTCGGCGTCGCCGTGGTGCTCACCGGAATCATCCACTGGCCGCTGTTTATGGACGATGCCGCTCCCGTGGTGAACACGCTGCATCGGCTCTACCTGCACAACGGCAGCAAGCTGCTGCACTGGACGCATCTGGCGGTGTTGCTGGGCGCGTTGGTGGGCATGGTCTCCTCCATTCTGGTGTTTCAGATTGGCCAGACCCGCGTCTGGTTCGCCATGTCGCGGGATCGTCTGCTGCCTTCCATCTTCAGCCGCGTGCATCCGCGTTTTCGCACGCCTGCGGCAGCCACCTGGACAGCGGGCCTTGTCGTCGCATTGCCCGCCGGGTTGCTCGACATTGGCACCTTTGCCGATCTGTCGAACATTGGCACGCTCTTCGCGTTTGTGCTGGTCTCCCTTGGAGTTCTCATCCTGCGCTATAAAGACCCGGATCGCCCACGCGCCTTTCGTTGTCCCGGTGGCCCCATTTTTCCGCTGCTCAGCGTATGCTTTTGCATATTGCTGATGATGGGATTGCCGATGCTTACCTGGATTCGTTTCTTCGTCTGGCTGGCCATCGGATTGGCGATCTATTATTTTTACAGTCGTCATCGCAGCGAATTTTCACCACGCGCTCAATAGGCTTGCGGATGCCAGAAAAAAAACAGATTGACGTGGTCGCCTGGATTCGTAACCTTCCCAAGGCCGAGCTGCATCTGCATCTGGAGGGCACGATTGCCCCGGAAACTCTGGTGACGCTGAGTCAACGTCACGATGCCCATCCGCTCACTTTGGAAACCGCGCAGGCGCTATATCAGTACGCCGACTTCACCGGATTTCTGATGGCCTTCAAAGCCGTGACCGAGCGACTGCGCACACCGGAAGATTACGAGCTAATCACCTATGCCATGCTGCGCGACCTGCATCAGCAAGGAGTGGTTCATGCCGAGGTTTATGTCTCGGTCGGCGTGGTGTACTACTGGCGCAAGATGGAGTTTGAGCCTCTCTTTGTCGGCATGGAGCGCGGGCGCGAGCGCGGCGAGCGCGAGTTTGGCATCTCGCTGCTCTGGGTCTTCGACGCGGTGCGACACTTTGGCCCAGAGGAGGCCGCGCGCGTCTTTCGCAAGGCTGCCGAGATGAGGAACCATCATCCCTCCATTGTGGCCATTGGCATCGGCGGCGATGAGCGCCAGACCGGGGCGAACGCTTTTCGCGACCTCTATCGTGAGGCACGCGACAACGGTCTACGGCTAACGGCTCATGCAGGAGAAGCCGTCGGCGCGGAGAGCATCTGGTCGGCCATCAACATCGGAGCCGAGCGGCTGGGCCACGCGCTGAGCGCACAACACGATGCCGAGTTAATAGACGTACTGACAAAAAAGCAGATTCCTTTGGAGATTTGCATCACCAGCAACCTGCGCACTGGCTGCTGCACGCGGTTGGAGGAGCATCCCGCGCGCCAATACTTTGACAGCGGCCTGATGGTCACGCTGAACTCGGACGATCCGGCGATCTTCGGCAGCAATTTGCAGGAGGAATATCTGCTGGCGCATCGCAGCTTTGGCCTGACACTGGAACATCTGCGCGAGCTTGCTGGCAATTCCATTGAGGCCAGCTTCCTTCCCCCATCCCGCAAGCTGGAATTACTGCGTCGCGTGGAGCAGTACGCCGAACCACGCGGCTAGACACCCCCTCCCACGAATACGACGAATGGCGCGGCCAAACCCGATGCGGCACATTGTTGTAGACTTGCAGGCACAGTAATTTTAGTTGTGATCTTTCCTTAAACCCTTTGGAGGTGGATTATGCCCGCGTCCCGCTTCGTTGCAAAAATGTTTTCCGTTGCGTTGGTCGTCCTGAGTCTGGCCTTCGCGGCGATGGCCCAGAACGACATCGACACGCTCAAGAGACAAGCCGGGCTGGGCGATGCCTGGGCGCAATTCAGCCTTGGCCTGGCATACTATCAGGGCCACGGCGTGCCGCAGGATTATGCGCAGGCTGCGGCCTGGTATCGCAAGGCCGCCGAGCAAGGCAATGTCAAGGCGCAAACCGGCCTGGGCTGGATGTATGACCAGGGACAGGGCATGCCGCCGGACGATGCCCAGGCAGCAATCTGGTGGCGCAAGGCTGCCGATCAAGGCGATAGCTATGCGCAATACAGCCTTGGCAATCTATACCTTCAGGGCCACGGCGTACCGCAGGATGCCACGCAAACGGTAGTCTGGTGGCGCAAAGCTGCCGAGCAGGGCGATGCTCAGGCGCAAGACAGTCTTGGCGCGTTGTACGTTCAGGGGAGCCAGGGCGTGCCGCCGGACGATGCCCAGGCCGTAGTCTGGTGGCGCAAGGCTGCCGAGCAGGGCGATGCCGATGCGCAATACAACCTTGGCGTGGCTTATGATCTCGGCCACGGCGCGCCGCAGGATTCCGCGCAGGCCGTGGTCTGGTACCGCAAAGCCGCCGATCAAGGCAGTGCCGTGGCGCAATACAGCCTGGGGTTGGCGTATGCCCTCGGCCACGGCGTGCCGCAGGATTCTGCGCAGGCGGTGACCTGGTACCGCAAGGCTGCCGATCAGGGCAATGCCGACGCGCAGTACAACCTTGGCGTGGCTTATGACCTCGGCCAGGGCGTGCCGAAGGACCCTGCGCAGGCAATAGCCTGGTATCGCAAAGCTGCCGATCAGGGCAATGCCGTGGCGCAATACAACCTTGGTCTGGTGTATGCCCTCGGCCACGGCGTGCCGCAGGATTATACGCAGGGAGCGACCTGGTTCCGCAAGGCCGCCGATCAAGGCAATGCCGACGCGCAGTTATACCTTGGCAATGCGTACCAGTTCGGCCACGGCGTGCCAAAGGACAACGCAGAAGCCTACTTCTGGTACGCCCTTGCGGCATCCGGCAAGCCTGAACGGGTCGCGCAGGCCGATGTGAACAAATGGCGGAATCAGGCGGCCAGTCACCTAACCCCGGCCAAACTTGCCCTGGCGCGAGCGCGGGTGAAGAAGTGGATTGCAGATCACTCCGCCCAATCGGCCACGCAATAAAGCCGGAACTTCTTCCCCACTCAAGCCAAAAGAAGGCTTAAATGGGCCACCTGTCGTCTCGTGACCATGACCAAGGAAAACAGCGCCGCAAGGTTGCAGTCAAGGCCGCGAAAGCCCGCTGGAGCAGCAAAAAGGGGAAATGAGCGATGGCCTCTCTGGTTGAACGTTATGCGGAGATGTCCGAAACGGAACTTCGTCAGGTCGCCGACAATGTAAAAGATCTCACTCCTGAAGCGCGGAAGATTCTGAGAGCCGAGATGCTGCGCCGTCATATTTCCGTTAAGCAGTTTAACTGGGGTGCTCATCGCCCACGCCCCAAGCCACGCAGGATTCCCACGGTCATCGGAGACTCGGCTGGCGAATACCGAGAAATGGATCACGGCGGATACCACGCATGGATACATGTAGCTGTTGCTTTTGTTCTACAGGTTGTATTGCTGGCAATTATCGTTACCAAAGGACTCGATGCTATCTTTCCAGGCATCTCGTGGGTGGGGGTCGGGATTGGTTTTGGATTACTGGCAACGATTTGGATTTATTGGGATCGCTGGCGTTGCATTGAAGCCTATGCAAGTGAATGGTGTACTGGAATCCTTAACCTCTCGATTCTTGCTGTCCCGTTAGTTGCGTTGTGCTATGCCAACTATCGCGGTTTTAGAAAATTGCGGCGGCTGTGAGTTTATCCATCCGCTTTCGGAGATTTAACACGGTCTGACGCGATCTTTTTAGTTCTTCGACGACGGCGGCTACCATCTGCAAGACCGGGAATTCGGAAATTTGGTCGGGTGTCAGCCGGTTTGCCACATCTCCCTCTGGGCTAAAGTCAAGGGGATTGGGTTGCAGTTCGGCATTGCCTCTCAATTTGTCAGCGATCTTCTCAAGTCTTTCCGCGAGGGCGATTGCCTGATCTTGGGAAAACGCAAGGTCGCGTTCGGCATCTTCGATTTCAATGAGCAGCTTTGCGCGGTGCAACTTCTTTTCTTGATCGGTCATAGTCCTAAACTCATGCTCCTGTCTTATGGAACCACGGGTTCCAAAAACTTTCCACAGGAAAAAGAAGCCACAGGCCATTGCCTAAAATTTTCCTATAGCGAAGATTCTGAATCAGCCAGACAATTAAGCCAGCAAATAGAAAAACCCCGCCTGCCAGGGCGGGGCTGATTATCTCTTAAGACGCGACTCTCTAGACGCATATTAGCGCTGGAGAGAATCTATGTCTACACCAATCTCTCTCACTGCATCTGAGCTACGTTCGTTACGAGGTCTAAAAAGTCCAGATTCGTGGCAATCTGAAGTTCCACCCTCGCGGGAATTGTCATTCCACATGCCGGATAAGCCACAGATAAGAAGATTTCGCCTGTTTCGCTCAGAGCCTTCCGATACCAGCCTTCCTCCAATCTTGGCAGGGAAAGTCGTAGGGCGGCACTACCTAAACCCGAAGGCGATTGTCGCTGTAGGGGAATTTGAATCGTTTGTGCATCTGCCAAGGGTCGGAACCCACTGGCAACGATTTCACCGCCAGGAAATAGCACTCGAACGTAGATTTCGGATTCGTCAGGTTCTTTGGACAATCGGAGAACTTCTGCGACCCACTCCTCAGGCGAAACGTCGGAAGCGACCTGATCTTTTTCTTCCATGTCCACAAACTCCATTTTCAGTTGAACGCGACTTTAGGCGGGTGGCGGGTGGCCCGTTCAGGCCTTCTTTTGGCTTGAATGGGGAAACTCCTGACTGTATATCCTCAAAACGGAAACGATTCCACGACTCTCCCACATGCGCCGCAAAAAACGCGGCGCATGTGGGGCATCCGGCGAGTCCGGGTCACAGGGTAAATTCAGCCTACAGCTTCTCGAAGAACTCACAGGCCGAGCAGGAGATGTACATGCCGCCCGGCGTGCCACGCTCGCGATCCTTGACGCGCTTGACGATGCGGGTGGGCTTGGCGCACTTGGGGCAATCGGTGCTCTTGGTGGTGTCCATCACTTTTTTGCGGTCACCGGTCTTGGCAATCTTGGCCATACAAACAATCTCCTGAAAAAATATCTCTGTCCCTGCAATCCCGCAGGAATCACGCAACTCCGGCGCGCGCGAGGAGTGCCGCGTGAGGAATGCGTTCATCCACTGTGGGGATTCGCTGGACTGCGGCAACTGCGAAGCCGTCTGCAAGACAAGTTTACATGAAGATGGTCGCCTCGGAACAGTTCAGCGATTCTCAGTTTTGTTGGTCGGCGCAATCTGCACAAGGGACGGCGCAACGGCAGCGGGCGATGCGGGCGCGGCGGACGATGCGGGCGCAGGATGCGGAATGTCAACCGGGATGCCTGCCGGCTGCAACTCCGGCTGATTCACCCTCCATGACAACTCCCGCGTGACGCGCAGCAGCACAAACACGCCGACCAGCAGCGCCAGAAAGGCCAGCCATCCCGCCTCCGGGCCGTAGTCTCCGCCGGTCATCCAGCGCGGGCCGTAGGTGTCGGTCTGCACTATAGTTGCGGCGGCGGTGTTGCCCGCCATTGGCAGGCCAAAGAGAGCGCCCATGCTGGCCAGCCATGCAAAGTGAATCCCCCAGGGCAGCCACAGGGCGCGTGTACGCAGATACGCCAGCGAGAGCAGCAATGCGGCAATCCCGCTGACCCAGATGCCCGCTGTCCCCGCGCCGGGAGATTCCATGCGCAGCAGTCCGAAAAAGATGCAGGCCATGACCGTGGCCGTGAAGGAGCCAAAGGCTTCAATGAGTTTTTGAAAGGGGTAGCCGCGCAAGGCAACCTCACTGGCCAGCGCGCCTGTGGCGAGAACCCCCAACTGCATCGCCAGAAGCAAAAAAGCGCGCGGCCCCCACGAGAAATGCACATACAAAATGCCAGCGAGCGCCAACACCAGAGCGACGGCCACCATCATGCCCCAGCCCAGAGCCGCGCCCAGGGCAAACTCGCGCAACCGCCCAAAGCGTTGGCCAGGCCGCCGCACAAAACCCATTGCGCGGAGCGGCTGGCGCGTGCCGTCAAAGGCCAGCCCCATATAGCCAAAGCCTATGATCTCCAGAAAAAGAAGAAATGTATTGCGTACCAGTGGGAGCGCGATCCCCACGCTGAAGCCCTGCGCGGCTTGATCGGCCAGAAATTGCGCGACAATGAAGAAGGCAACGGCCAGCACGAAGCGCGCAAGCACACGACCCCGTCCCGACCCGCGAAAGAGACTCATGCGTCCGCCTCGCAGACATGGCAACAGTGGGCATCGATCCCGATTCGTCCATCGCTGCGCCGCAAACCTGCCATCTATGTGTGTGCCGCCTATTTTCTGTGGGGTCAGGAGGTGTAAAACTGCGCCATGTTGCGGAATTTTTTCTGCCGCTGCGCGATCAACTCTTCGATGGAAAGCTGCTGTAAATCGCTCAGGCTCTGTCGCAGAATTTTGCCGAGCATCTCCGCCGCCAGAGCGGGTTGGGTGTGCGCGCCGCCCTCCGGCTCCGGCACAATGGCATCCACGCAGCCGAGACGGTACACGTCATCCGCAGTTGTACGCAGCGCCTCTGCCGCAAGAGCGCGTTTGCTGGCATCGCGCCACATAATCGACGCGCAGGCTTCGGGAGAAATGACGGAGTAGGCCGCATTCTCCAGAATAAAAACGCGATCCGTCACGGCAATGGCAAGCGCGCCGCCGGAGCCGCCTTCGCCGGTAATGGTGGCGATGGTGGGCACGCGCAGCCGCGACATCTCGCGCAGATTGTGGGCAATGGCCTCGGCCTGGCCGCGCTCCTCGGCTCCCAGACCTGCATTGGCGCCGGCAAGGTCGATGAACGTAAAGATGGGACGACCAAATTTCTCGGCAATCTTCATTGTGCGGAGAGCTTTGCGATAGCCCTCTGGATTGGGCATGCCAAAGTTGCGCTGAACTTTTTCCTTGGTGGTGCGGCCTTTGAGGTTGGCGATCACCAGCACTTCTTCACCGTGAAAGCGCGCCATCAGGCAGGTCACAGCGGCATCATCGCCAAAGGCGCGGTCGCCGTGAATCTCGCTGCGGTCGGTAAAGAGGTTGGCAATAAAATCCATCGGATGAGGCCGCTGTGGATGACGCGCCAGCTCCGTCTTCTGCCAGGCGAGGGTTGTCGTCTCGGCTGGCGCTTCGTTGGCTTGTGCTGCGGAAATCTCCATCTCGGTTCCTGAATCTTTGATTCTATGGATACGAGCAGCGCAACACAACTGGGGGGAGTGGGGAGAGGAAGAAATTTTCTGCCAGCACACAGCCAAGCACGCCGGGCACACTCCCCCCCCCACCCTTGCGAATCAAGGATGGGGCATCTGGAATAAGGGCATCCAGCCAGATCGCATAATCCTGGCTACGGTTGTGGTTGTGGAGTCGCCCGTTGCTGATTCTCCGCAGCCTTATCGTGCTCAACAATAGCTTGATTCTGCTCCTGCTGGGCCTTGGTACGGCTTGCTGCTGCCTTCTGCTTATCCTTGATTGCGTTTTCGCGATTCCTGGCGGCTTTTTTGTTGTACTTCGCCTGACGCTTCAGTTCCGCTGCCTGCTGTTTCTCGGAATTAGCCTTGGTCATGCCTTGTGCTGAAGTCAGCGGAGTCTGGGCAATCGGAGACGCCGGGGCTGGCTGCGGCGTTGCATTCTGCGTGGTGGTCGTAGTCGTCGTGCTGTTTGGGGTGGTTGCAGTCTGCGCGTGCGCTCCTGCGATCAACACAGGCAACAGTGCTGCCTGGAAGGCGATGTTTCGATGAAGTTTCATGGTCTACCTCGATGATGTCCGCTACTGGCTACTTTTAGTTAGATGCGCACAAACAAGAGGGCACGATGAAAGAATTCTGGAGATAGTACACAGAGGGAATAAATTCTTCGAGGAGAGCAGCGCATCATCCCATCCTTCGCAAAAGCGCGAAGAATGGGGTACCCGGCACCCGGCTGCAGGCTGCGTAAGGTTGAGTAGGCGCGATCAAAAGGATTGAACGAAATCTTTGTAAAGCAATATACGAGATTGCTGGGGACTACCTTGTGTGTTGTTGTGAAAACCTTTATCCGCTGTCAAAAAGTGCATAGATTCATCGCAGAGGTAGAAAAGCTGCATTGAGTCTCCCCAGTTGTTTTCGTTCTTCGGCTTGGAGATGTCGTAGTTTCCATCTTTCATTAAACCAGCAACATTGCATATGTGCTTACAGGCAGCGTCTAGCGAGTGCTCCAATTTCTCGTAGTTTTCTGCCGTAGGAGTGGGAATATCCCCTGTCCGAACGCAGTCACTTGGCAAATCCTCCAATAACCCTTCAACAATCATGCGCGGCGTTGGGTTTTTGACCTTTCCCTCCCGGATTTTTTTAAAGCGTTCAGCGAATGTCTTTTGGGGGCCATCTTCGTGAGAATCGAAATGGTCAAGGTCAAATGTAATTATTTTTGGTCTGCTATTGGGATTAGGAACCCCTAGAACTTTAAGCTGTCTTTTACTTGATGCACGAAGAACAACCTTGTAAATAAGCTCATAAAATTCTTCTTCTGTGCGTGCATATTTTCTATCAAAGCGTCGTGAAACGTCTACTCCGAGCACAGTACGGAGTGCGAATGTCACTGGATAAGCCAAGAATTCTATTTTGGCTGGTTCATACAAGACGCGCAGTGGTTTTTTATTTTCCTCAAAGAACTCATCCTTACCTTTGGCAAGCCTTCCGCATAGCTCTTTTAAAGTGATGAAAGAAATCCAATAGCGATAATGCGCGTTGATATGTTGGCGTACTCGCTTCCACTCATCTGGCGAAATGACTCCGTTCACCACATCGCTACAGATATTAGTATCCAAGATAATTTTGGGGCGATTCATGGCTGTTCTCCCTTTGCAATCCAGAAGCAGGATATAGATATCAGGCTGACATAGGCTAGCGTGGATTCTCTGGATTCTTCGTCGCATTGCTCCTCAGAATGACTCCTTCCACGAAAATGAATTTTTCGAGGAGAGCAGCGCGTCATGCCACCCTTCGCAAAGGCGCGAAGGATAGGGCACCCGGATGCATCCCTACTCGATCACGCGGACGGAACCAGCCCCGACCAACTCCTCGACGCGCTCGACAAAGGCTTTGTCGGCGGCGACGGCGAAGCCAGCAGGTTCCAGCACCACAAGAAATTCGTCCTTCTGTTCGAGATCGAGCAGCAACTTTCCGGGGCCGGGCGTAGCCACAATCAGAGCGTGGAGTTGGGTGAGCGTTCCTTCTGTGGCGCGTTCCATCGCCACGCGGATGCGTAGGCTGCCGGGTAGTTTGACCTTCACGTCTTCCAGCGCCGTAATGCTGGAGAGAGCCAGCTTCGGCTCGCTGTCCTCTTCGCCGCGCAGCACGCCGCGAACCAGCACCGGGACTTCCATCTTCAATTTCTCGGCCAGCTTTTTGTACGCTTCAGGAAAACAGATCAGGTCAATCTTGCCCGTCAGGTCTTCCAGCGTGCCCTGCGCGTAGAGGTCGCCTTTGCGCGACTTGGCCACGCGCACGCCAGTAAGAATTCCGGCAACGGAGATTTCATTTTCATTCTGCTGATCGCGGCGGCCAGAGCTGGCAACGGGTGTCATCTCCAGCGCTTTTTGCGCGTCCACAACGCCGGGAAGATTGCGAAGTTTTTCCGCATATTTGTCCATCGGATGGCCGGAAACATAAAATCCGAGAACTTCTTTCTCGTTTTGCAAACGCACAGGTTCTTCCCAGTCAGGAACCTGCGGGAGCGCGTCTTGATTAGCTGCCGCCGTCGCCGGGCCGTCGTTGAAGAGGCCAAACAATCCATGCTGTCCGGCGGCGTTGTCGCGCTGCGATTTCTGCGCGCGCTCCATCGCTTTATCCACGGCGGCGGCGAGCGCGGCGCGTGGGCCAAAGCTGTCGAAGGCTCCCGATTTAATGAGCGACTCCAGCACGCGCTTGTTCAAAAGGCGCAGGTCAATGCGCTCGCAAAAATCGAAGAGCGAGGCGAAGGGACGCTGCTCCTGCTGCGCGATTTTGCGGGCATCAAGAATGGACTCGATGGCATTGCGGCCAACGTTCTTGATGGCCGCCAGTCCGAAGCGGATGGCGCTGCCGTTGGGCGTAAAGTCGGAGTTGCTGGTCAGCACATCGGGCGGCTCGACGGCGATACCCATCTCGCGACATTCCTTGATGTACTTGACCACATTCTCCGGCTTGCTGGTCTCGGAGGTAAGCAGCGCGGCCATAAACTCCACCGGATAGTGCGTCTTCAAATAAGCCGTGTGATAGGCCAGCAACGCATAGGCCGCCGAGTGCGACTTGTTGAATCCATAGCCGGCAAAGCGTTCCATCTGGTCGAAGATGTGGTCGATCGTTTTCTGCGGAAATTTTCGTTCGAGCGCTCCCTGCACAAAACGGTTGCGCTGCTTGGCCATCTCTACGGGGTCTTTTTTTCCCATTGCGCGGCGCAGCAGGTCGGCCTCTCCGAGCGAGTAGCCTGCCAGCACATTGGCAATCTGCATCACCTGTTCCTGATACACAATCACGCCGAGCGTTTCGCTCAACAGCGCTTCCAGCTCTGGAAGTTCATATTGAACCTGCTTGCGACCCCACTTACGCTCAACAAAGTCGTCGATCATCTGCATCGGCCCTGGTCGATACAGCGCATTCAACGCCGTAAGGTCGGCGACCGTCTCTGGCTTGTAGCGGCGCAGCACATCGCGCATACCATCGGATTCAAACTGAAACACTCCAGAGGTCAGCGCGCGGTGAAATACCTGGGAGTAGGTCTGCTTGTCCTCAAGCGGAATCGTCTCCATATCGACCTGAATCCCGCGATTGACGAATATGAGCCGAAGCGCCTCGTGAATCACGGTCAGCGCCGTCAGGCCAAGAAAATCCATCTTGAGCAGCCCGATTTTCTCGATGGATTTCATGTCATAGGCGGTGACGATTTCGTCGTTTTTGCTGCGGCTGAGCGGAACCAGATTGGTGAGCGGCTCCGGCGCAATCACGACCCCGGCAGCGTGAACGCCCGCGCCACGCGCCAGCCCCTCCAGCTTGCGGGCAGTGTCGAGCAGCTCGCGAATCTGCGGATCGTTCTCATACAACTGCTGGAGTGGCTCCGACTCGGCAATCGCCTTTTCCAGCGTGATCCCGATGGTGGCCGGAATCATTTTGGCAATCTTATCGACCTCGCCATAGGGCATGTCGAGGGCGCGACCAACATCCTTAACGGCAGCCTTGGCCGCCATTGTGTTGAAGGTGATGATCTGCGCGACTTGCTCGCGACCATACTTGCGGGTGACATAGTCAATGACTTCGCCGCGGCGATTCATGCAGAAATCGATATCGATATCCGGCATGGAGACACGTTCGGGATTCAGAAAACGCTCAAACAGCAGGCTTGCCTGCAACGGATCAATGTCCGTGATGCCCAGGGCATACGCGACCAGGGAGCCGGTTGCCGAACCACGGCCTGGCCCCACTGGAATATCCTGCTCCTTCGCGTAGCGGATGAAATCCCACACGATGAGGAAGTACCCGGAAAATTTCATCTGCTGGATGCAATCGATCTCACGTTGCAACCGTTGTTCGTATTCTTCCGTCGTGTGGCGCAAATGGCCGGTATTGCGGAGATGTTGCACCGACGTTTCCAAACGATGGCGAAAACCTTCGCGACTGACCTTCTCAAAATAGCTGTCAATGGTGAAGCCGGGCGGCACATCAAACTGAGGAAACGAATTGGCGATCTTGCTGAGCTTCATGTTGCAGCGCTCGGCAAACTGCATGGTGCGCGCCACCACCTCCGGCGCGTGCGAGAAAACCTGCTCCATCTCCTCGGCGGATTTCACATAGAACTGGTCGCCATCAAAGCGGAAGCGCTTGGCATCGTGGACAGACGCTCCGGTTTGCACGCAGAGCAACACGTCGTGCGCGTGGTGGTCGTCATGGTGAATGTAATGGCTGTCGTTGGTGGCGACCAGAGGAATGTCGAGGTCTTTCTCCAAACGAAACAGATCGGCATGAATCTTTTTTTCCTGTTCGAGGCCTTGATCCTGAATCTCCAAAAAGAAATTTCCGCGACCAAAAATATCCTGATACTGCTTGGCGGAGGCACGAGCGGAGTCGTAGTTGCCCTGCATCAGGTTCTGGCAAAGCTCTCCGGCAAGACAGCCAGAGAAGCCAATCAGTCCCTTGGCGTGCTCGGCCAAAAACTTTTTGCTGATGCGCGGCTTGCGATAGAAACCGTGCAGCGACGCTTCTGAGGTAATGCGGACAAGATTGCGATAGCCCTCTTCATTTTCCGCGATGACAAGCAGGTGGTTGTACTCGTCGCCCTGCGGATCGGCGCGATGATCTTCCTTTTTGCAGACGTAGAGTTCGCAGCCAAGAATGGGTTTGATGTCATGCTTTTTGGCAGCATCAAAAAGATGAACGGCCCCATAGATGTTGCCGTGATCCGTCATGGCGACGGCCTTCTGGCCCATCCCTTTTACGTGGGCGACCAGCTTCTCAATATCGCAGGCCCCGTCGAGCAGCGAGTAATCGGTGTGCAGATGGAGATGGGTAAATTCAGCCATGCTTCTGGCTTGATTCTATTCTTTGCAGAAGGCGTGTTCGCGGAAGAGTGCGGGCTGGACTGAGGAAAACAGGGGCGAAACTCCGTAGAGAACGCGGAATCTCGCCTAGCGAGCTTATTTTTTCTTGCCGGGCTTGCCGGGCTTGGCAAGTTTGGACGCAGCCTTCTTCGGCTTGGCGGCTGGTTTGGCCACTGGCTTGGATGGTTGTTTCGTCGGCTTAGCTGCTGGCTTTGGCGCGGCCTTTGCTTTTTTGTTCTTGTCTACGGGCTTTCTGCTGGCAGATTTTTTCGCTGGCTTGGCCACAGGCTTTTTGTGCGCAGGTTTGGCGGGCGCAACTTTCTTTACCGCCCTGGCAGAGACTGGTTTTGCAGACCCAGATTTCGGTTTCGCCGCAACCTTGGCATTCGGCTTGGCCACAACAGATTTTTTCGCGGGAGCGGCGACGGACTTCTTCTTTTTTGTGACAGCAA
Source organism: Acidobacteriota bacterium (assembly GCA_021810625.1). GTDB lineage: Bacteria > Acidobacteriota > Terriglobia > Terriglobales > Acidobacteriaceae > JAJZIJ01. Next base: position 43,576 of record JAJZIJ010000004.1, on the reverse strand, counting down.
CGGCAGGCTTGGCCTCAGACTTTACAGGAACCTTCGCGCCAGCTTTGGCGGGAGCCTTCGCCGGAGATTTGGCTTCCGACTTGATCGCAGGTTTGGCTTCGGTTTTTTTCGCGGTTGCGGGCTGTGCAGTCGTAGCCTCCGCCGCCACGGAACCAAGCGCCAACGCTGCGGCAGCGGCCTCTTCGGCCTTAAGAGCCTTAGCGGACTTCTTCTTTGGCTTCGGCTCCACGACGCGCTTGACGGCACGCGGACGGCGAATAATAACCGGCGGAGGAGGCGCGGGCGGAGAGAATGGCTCCAGAAATTTGCGGATGGTCTCCTCGGAGGTCAATTCGCCATCCATAAAGGCAAAGGTCGTCTTGTCCAGCACATCGGCGTAGCCTTCCAGTTCCGGCTTGATGCGCATCTCCTGCAGAATGGCGTAGGGAATCTTCTGCCGCGCCTCCGTCCATTTGGTAAAGAAGTTGTCGAACCGGGCCTGAAGCGCGGCTCCCTTGCCGGTGAAGAAGAGCCACAGCACGGCCTCCGGCTTTGCATTATGGAAGAGCTTCCACGTCTGCGAGGGCTTGGCCGTTTCCTTGGACAGCAGGCGCTTGGAAAATTCTTTGGCATCGCGCTCCAGCGAGGCAACATCCTGCAACAGGCCGCGACGCGGAAAGAGCCGCTTGAGCGCGCCCAGATTGGAGGATGACATCTTGGCCGTGAGTTGCGTAAAGGCGGCGGCGGCGGCATCAGGATGCAGGCCCGCCATCAAAAGCTGCACCAGCTTCTCATGCAGCCGTTGCAATCCGGCAGCATCGACGCTATGGTGCGTCCAGGCGGGAAAGAGATGCTTCATCCAGCCTTCAGATTCCAGCGCCCGGAGTACAACCAGCGCATCTTCCTCATAGGCAAGCTCTTCAAGTTCATAGCCACGCTGATAGGCCGAGATGGACTCAATCACGCCTTCCGATTTGGCATTGCCATAGCGAACCTTGGTGCGCTCCTCCATGCTCCAGCCGGTACGAGCCAGAAAGCGCGTGGCCCGCGCCAGACGGATGGGATCATCGAGAAATCCATAATTGCTGACCAGACGGAGGTGCTGCGACTGGATGTCCGCCGTGCCATTGAGCGGATCAAGCAGCAGGCCGTAGGAGCCTTCGTTCAACGAAAGCGCCATTGCATTGGCGGTAAAATCCCGGCGGCGCAGATCGTCCAGAATGCCAGCCGATTTGTACTCGGCGCGTCCGGGCTTGGCAAAATGCTCCGTTCGGGTGCTGGAAATCTCCAGCCGGGCGTGGCGATGAAAATATGCGAAGAGCGTGCGGGAAGGTTCATGCTCCCCGGCCAACACAAAGCCGGACTTCTCTAAATCCTTGCGTAATTTGAGCGCATTTCCCTGAACCGAAACATCGAGGTCGCGCACAGAAGACCCGCTCACGATATCGCGCACCGCTCCGCCGGTCAGGTAGACCGTCATCGTGTGCGCGCGCGCAATCTCCGTCACTGCGTTGAGCGCTTGCTTCTGGTCGATAGTCAGTCTGGTTTCCAGCAGGTGAGTATAATCAGGCATGCCCTGTGCGGGAAGACGAGAACGGCGCAAAACTTAAGCCGTTAACGCCATTCTTTCCATATAGATATGCGTCTTTCGACCGCATTGCAATAGCCTAACCATACCATAGAATCACAATATTTTCCACTAAAGTAAACAATGGGCGCGGCTTCGCCCCTGCTTCATGCGACAATCCAGAGTTGAAGCCCCATATCTGAGTCCACAAGACGAACATATCCATGTCGAGCAGAAAAAAAGTGATCGTCCGCAAATTCAGCCGCGACTGGCTCTCCGGATACGTGGAGCCGCAGGGCTTTGCGCGCGATGGACGACTGGAATTGCTCGATCCGACAGGCAAGGTCACGGAACTTATGCTGCGCGAAATTAAGATGGTCTGTTTCGTCCGCGATTTTTTTCCCAACGACCCGGCCAATCCAGAACGGCTTGCGCGACGCGCCTTCAGCACGCGACCACGCATGGCGGGTCTCTGGGTGCGCCTGCACTTCCGCGATGGCGATCAACTGGAAGGCATGGCCAACAACGACCTCTCGCTACTCGACCCGGAAGGCATTCAGATAACGCCGCCCGATACTCGTTCCAATACACAGCGCGTCTTTGTTCCGCGCAACGCGCTGGAAGCCTTGCAGATCATGGCGGTCATCGGCGTCGGCACGCGCCGCAAGGTGAAAGATGCAGCGCAGGAACGACTCTTCGCCAGCTAAAGCGTTTTCAGTTCAAATGGCCGTGTTGTTTTGTTTGGAAATGAAGGATGTCTCTCCCGCGACGAGTCATTCTGAGCGAAGCGAAGAATCCAGACGGTGATGGCTTTGTCGATGCGGCGCGGACTCTCTGGATTCCCATTCGACTCGCCTGCGGCTCGCTCAGGGCAGGCTTCACTCCCGGTGGTCGTTCAGAATGACTCTTCGTTTTTGATGAGAGCATGATGGACGAGGCGAGGATTCTCCTCTCCGGGTGCGCCATCCTTGGCGTAGCCAAGGGTGGGATCGGTGTTGTTTTGTTTAGAAATGAAAAAAGTTTCCTTCACAACGAGTCATTTTTATTGCTGAATAGACGATCCCGACGCTGGCGGCGCTTCGCCCGGATGCAGCGGCTGCGGCAGTGGCTCCGGCTTGGGAGCTTCGAGGCCAGGAACCTGCGGCGCGTGCTGTATCTTGCCCGTGGCCGCCTCGGTAATGTAAATGCCATATTTGTCCAGCGTGTCGGCCACCAACTGCGACAACGCGGCGCGATCCACGGCATAGGTCGTCTGCGCGGCAATCTTGTTATCCTGCGCCGCCTCCAGGCTGCGCATTTGCAACAGCACGTTGGCCGTGGTGGATGCTCCCAGCCGATACTTCTTCTGCTCGGCATCCAGGCTTTGCCGGGCATATTCCAGCGACGCCTCCGCCGACTGCACGGTTGCCCGATCATTCTGCAATGCGTAAAGCTGATTGATGACGTTCATCCGAATCTGCACATACATCTGTTGCAGGCGCATCTGCGACTGGCGATACTCCAACTCCGCGCGCGCCTGCTGCGCCTGGGCCTGCCGATTGCGCAGCGGCAGTGTCAGATTGATGCCCGCGCCCTTGTTGGAGCCGCTGCTGTTAAATAAATTCTGAAACGCCGTGCTGTAGCCAATCTGCGACCCCGGCGTTCCCGCGCAGAGCTTGAAGGGGCCGGCGCAGTTGATGAACGGACTTTGCGCTCCGGCCAGACCGGAGGCTCCATAAAAACCGTAGATGTCCAACTGCGGCAGCAGCGCATTCCTCACCGACTTCAGCGTGATTTCCTGATTCTTGAGTCCCAACTGCGCCTGCTCAATCGCCGGACTGTTCGCGTAGGCCTCCTGCACCAACGCCTCCACCGGCTTCTCTTCCTCCTGCGTCTGCATCAGGGAAACGCGATCCGTGGGAATCACCGGAGCGGCGGCGAAGATGGGATCGTCCAGATTGCGGGCAATCGCCTGTTTGATGATGAGTTCCTGATATTGCAGCTTGGTCTGCGAAGCGATCAGCGCCTGTCTGTCGCTGGCCACGCCAGCATTCGCATTCACCACGTCCAGCGGGGCCAACGTGCCAATCTGCAACTGCTTCTGATCGTCGGAGGCCAACTGCATCGACTGCCGCAGCGCGCCTTCCTTGGCCTGCTCATCCTCATACGCGCCCACCAGTCCCCAGTAGATGTTCTCAATCTGGTCGATGGTGTAGAGCAACTGCGCGCGGAAAGAAGAATCCGTAATCCTGCGGTTGTTTTTGGTGATGGCGATGTAGCGTCCATTTACCGTCTGCCCAAAGCCTTGCAGCAGATGTTGCGTGATCTGCGCGTTGAAGGAGGTGTTGATGGTCGGACTATAAAAATTGAAGATGCTGTTGCTGGTGATGCGCGAGTTGTCAAAGGTCACAGCCAGCGTTTCTCCGGGAAGAAAGCCCTGCGTGTAACCAAAATTGTACGTGTCCGTATTCTGATTCAGGGTAAAGGAATTGGTATGAAAGCTGGAGGATTGCGGGAAATAGGCGCGCGCCAGTTGAACATTTCCGGTCACGCTGGGATCCAATGGCTCCAGCGGAGTGACCAGCGGGCCTGCGCCCAGCGTGGTTTCGTTGATGCCGGATGGCCCGGAGGCCCCGCCGCCCGCGCCAACCGAAGTACCGCCGGGGCCACCGCCCGCTGCGCCTGCGGTCTGCACCGTTGAAACATTGGTCGTCGCAGTGGTGCTGTTCGCGCCCGCGCCCGCTCCTGCAGGAGAGGCACTGAAGACTGGCGAAGTGCTGCCGCCCAGCGTGCCCGTCAACAGGCCGTTATTGACGCCCAAAAAGGACAGACCGGAGCGAGCGCGCAGCAGATCGGTGTCTGCAATGTCCAGGTTGTATCGGGCGATGGCAATGTCGTAATTATTTTGCAGCGCCAGCAAAATCGCATCGTCCAGGCTGAGATAAATCTTCCCATTGCGATACAGGTCATCGAGGCGCGGCGAGTTGGCGAAGCTCGGCGCAGGAACCGTCGTCTGCGTATATTGCGCGATTGGATTGATCCACTGCCGCTTGCTCTGCGAATAATCGTGACCCGTTGGACGCATTGCATAGGGCGTGGTTGGAATGGATGGAGCGGTGGTGGACAAGGTCGCCGTTGCCGCCACGGGAGCATTCGGCACCTGCGCTGCTGCCGCGCCATTCTGCGCTTGCGCGCTCGCCAAGGGAGTCACCAATGGAGTCCATGTACTCAGCAACAACAACCCCACAGCCAGTCCACCTTGCAGGTTCTGAATTTTCACGCTTTGACCCTTCCTCAATGTTCAATGCAACCCAACTTGATGCAACCCGCGCTCCCGTTGGAATGTTCTCCCTTTTAAGACGCAGCCACCTGTCGCCAAGTTTCCGAAATCCTAAAAACAGCGTCGCTTGCTGTGCTTTCTGGCGGGGTTCGGCTCACGTATAGTCAGACATAGCGAGTATATCGCGCTGCTATTTTCCTCAGCCGCCATGTCCACCCACTGGAAACTCACGCTCGCCTACGACGGAACGGATTTTCACGGCTGGCAGATACAGCCCGGATTGCCCACACTCCAGGGCGCGCTGTCCGATGCCATCGCGCGCATCACCGGCGAGCGGGTACTGCCGCAAGGCTCCGGGCGCACCGATGCTGGCGTTCATGCGCTCGGTCAGGTGGCCAGTTTTTCGCTGCTGGCCCCGATTCCCGCGTCCAACCTGATGCGCGCCTTGAATCGCGTACTTCCTGCGCCGCTGCGCGTGCTCGCAGCCGAACCGGTTCCGCCGGACTTCCATGCGCGCCACAGCGCGATGGAAAAAACCTATCAATACCGCATCTTTCCCGCCGCATCGGGCGCAGTCTGTCCTCCATTTCTCGCGCGGTACGCGCATGTCTCCCCCTGGCCGCTTGATCTGGCCGCCATGCGGCAGGCCGCGCGCGCCGTTCTCGGCGAGCACGATTTCACATCCTTCGCCGCCACCGATCCCGATCTCGCAACCCGCGCCGACAGCGCCAAGCCGCCCGCTAACACCAATATCCGCATACTTTACGAATCCAACTGGTCACAGGACGCCATCGCGGACAGCGACACTCCCAGCCTGCTCCGGTATACGGTGCGCGGCAATGGATTTCTGCATCACATGGTGCGCAATCTGGTAGGCACGTTTCTCGCAGTGGGATGTGGACGATTTCAGCCAGAATCGATCCCTGTCATTCTCGCCGCGCGTGATCGCTCGCAGGCCGGGCCAACCGCGCCCGCTTCCGGTCTGTTCCTGGTGCAGATCAAATATCCCGAATAAATCTCCCATCTTTCTTTCTGTTCATGGAAACGCTTTCGCCTCATCCTACGTCTATACCCCTGACGGACACGCGAGGTGCCTGTGCGCCCCCGGAGCGTCCGTTGGCGGGTATACTGTTTTTTGCAGTTGCCAAACCAACCGTCCTCCACGATGTCTGAAAATAAGAGGTTAGATCACGATATGAACGCATTGTTTGCACGGCTCCGCTCTCGCCGCCTTACGTTTACCTTCACCATTCTTGCCACGCTCTCCGCTGGGATTTTGCTTGGTTCCGTGATGGCACATGGTGTCCACGGCAAGGAGTCGCCAGCCAACTCCTCGGACGCGACCCCCTTGCAGATTCCCAATCCCGTGACTCTGTCCACAGCTTTCTCGCAGATTGCCAAAGAAGTTGGCCCCGCTGTGGTCAACATCAACACGGAGTCCATTCCCAAAGCCAACCTTCGCCATCGTGGCCCAGGCAGCGGCGATGGGCAGGGACAAGACAATTTCCAGGATTTCTTCAACCGCTTCTTCGGCGAACCGAATGGCCCCGGAGATCAGGGGGATCAGGGCGGTCAGGATATGGGGCCTGGTGGCGATGACGGCGGCGAAGGCCAGGGTGGTGGCGTGCGCGAATCTCTGGGTTCCGGATTTATCGTCGATCCACGCGGCTACATCATCACCAACAACCATGTCATTGACAAGGCCGACAAAATTTTTGTCCGCCTGGCGACCGATCCAGAAGGCGATCCCGGACGTCCGGCGACATTGATCGGCACCGACAAGGCCACCGACATTGCCGTCATCAAGATCGATGCCAAGAATCCCCTGCCTACCGTGAAGATGGGCAACTCCCAGAGCGCACAGATTGGCGACTGGGTTCTGGCCGTTGGCAGTCCCTTCGGGCTGCAACAGACCGTGACCGCAGGCATTATCTCGTCGAAAAATCGCTCCATTGAGCCGGGCACATCGGGCGAGTTCCAGCATTTCATCCAGACGGATGCAGCCATCAATCCCGGCAACTCCGGCGGGCCGCTGGTCAATATGGCTGGACAGGTTATTGGCGTCAACACGGCCATTTATACCCAGTCGGCTGGCAATCAGGGCATCGGCTTCGCCATGCCCTCCAACACCGTCATCGACACCTACAACCAGCTCATCGGGCCGGAGCATAAAGTGATTCGCGGCTCCATCGGCATTACCTTCCAGCCGGAGCAGGCCATGTCCAGCGCCGTGGCTCGCGTCTACGGCTTCAAAAATGGGGTCATCATCAGCTCCGTCCAACCGGGATTCCCGGCTGCGGAAGCGGGCCTGAAACCCGGCGACATCATTACCACGATTGATGGACGCGAGATCAAAAACGGCGATGATCTCATCAGTGATATCGCTGGACGCAAGCCTGGTTCAACGGCAAAAATCGGCTATCTCCGCAACGGGGAGCATAAAACCACCACCGTAACCATCGCGGATCGCGCCAAGATGATGGCCGCCCTCAGCAATGGCGACCAGGGATCCGGGCCGGGTGGAGTAAGCAGCAGCCAAGGGAAATTGGGCATGGGCGTGCGCGATATTCCCTCCGATATGGCCAGTAAACTTGGCATCTCCGGCGGCGTGCTGATCGACAGCATCCGTCCGGGATCGTTTGCCGACGAACTGCAACAACTCCGACCGGGCCAGGTCATCTTGCAGGTCAACCGGAAACCTGTCGCCAATGTCTCCCAGTTCCAAAGCATTGTGGATGCGCTGAAACCTGGTGATGACATTGTCTTCATGGTCACCGATCCACGGGATAAGTCCCACGCCAACACCTATGTTGGCGGCACCATGCCATAAATCGGCGTGGTTTTGAAGACGAGGCAAACAGAAAGCAGGCTGGGATCGAGAATCTTCGATGCCAGTCTGCTTTTTGTTTGCCACGCATTCCACGGTTGCACGGTATTTCCCGATTGCAACTCAATGAAAATACGCTTATATTGCAGGGTATGTGGGGATCGCGCACACAAGTCGGCAGAGCAATCTGCGCGATGGCTCTTCTGCTGGCAGTTTGTCTGCCTGCTGCCGCAACTCGTGTGCGTCGTCGGGCGACGGCGGGCCACAAAACACTGCATCACCACTACAGAACGCTGCATCATCACTACAGAAAAACCCATAAAATCCGGGGCCAGCGCGTCATGACTCCGCAGCGGGCAACGGAGATTCAAGAAGCCCTGATTCGTGAGCATTACCTACAGGGCGCGGCCACCGGAGGTTGGGACACGCGAACCCAGACCGCAATGCAAAAGTTCCAGGCCGACAATGGCTGGCAAACCAGGATCACTCCAGATGCGCGAGCGCTCATCAAGCTCGGCCTCGGCCCCAAGCAGGATGAAGGCGAATACGCCGCCACTCCATCCATTCCATCTGCTGCCCATTCCCTCTCGCCTTCGGCAGCCCTGTCTGGCCCTACGCTTCTACCGCAGTAACATCTCCGCTGCCAGCAGGTCGCGCATCGTCTCTCGACGGCGAATCAACGTGTGCCGACTTCCATCCACCAGCACCTCGGCTGCGCGGGGGCGCGAGTTGTAATTGGAACTGAGCGACATGCCATAAGCTCCGGCATCGAGAATCGCCACTCCATCCCCGGCGACAAGTTCCGGCATGGCGCGGTCGCGGGCAAAAAAATCTCCGCTCTCGCAGACCGGGCCAACCACATCGACCACAGTCGCCTGATTCTTCGGGTTGCGGCGCAGCGGCACAATGGCGTGGTGCGCCTGATACAGGGCCGGACGAATCAGATCGTTCATTCCAGCATCGGTAACAACAAAGGTCTTGCTGCCATTTTTCTTAACGTAAAGCACCTGGGCCACCAGCGCGCCAGCCTGCGCGATGAGAAATCTTCCTGGCTCCAGCAGTAGTTCGCCGTCAAAATCTCCCAGCGCCGAACGCATGGCGTGGGCATATCGTTCCAGCAAGGTCGAAGGATCGAACGGCTCCTCCAGTTTGTAGGAGATGCCCAGTCCTCCGCCCGCGTCGATGTATTGGAGGCGAATCCCCTCCGCTGCAAGATCCGCCACCAGTTCCCTCACCCGCTGCAATGCCTGTCCAAACGGAGCCGCATTTTGAATTTGCGAGCCAATATGCACACTGATTCCCACGGGCAGCAGGTGCTTGCTGCGCGCTGCGCGCCGATATAACGCCCGCGCCTCCGCCATTGCCACGCCAAATTTATGCTCATGCAGGCCCGTAGAGATATAAGGATGCGTTTCGGCAAAAACATCGGGATTTACCCGCAGCGCCATCGGAGCGCGCTGGCGCAAATGTCGCGCCCGCGCCTCCAGCAACTCCATCTCCGCCGCGCTTTCCACGTTGAACATCAAAATGTCGGCGGCCAGAGCCGCATCCATCTCCGCCGCTGTTTTCCCAACGCCGGAAAAGACGATGCGCCGCAAGGATTTTTTCGCCGCCCGTCGCGCGCGCTCCAGTTCCCCGCCAGAAACAATGTCAAAGCCCACTCCCATGCCCGCCAGCAAGCGCAAAATGGAGAGATTGGAGTTGGCCTTGATCGAATAGCAGAGCGCATGGCGCACGCCCGCAAACGCCTCGTTGAACATCTGTACCCGCTCGCGAATGGCGGTTGCGGAGTACACATAGAGCGGCGTGCCATAGACACGCGCCAAGCGGGCCAAAGACACGCCTTCGCACGCCAAGTCTGTTTCTTGTTTTCCGCGATACTGAAAATTTCTTGCTGGAATCTTTCTTGCTGGAATCACTGGATTCATCCCGTCGTCCTTGGATTGTCGCTGGCATTGCCGTAGTTTCGATCCAGAAAGCTGCCGAGAATTCTCGCCACATTCTCCGGCTGCTCCAGGGGCGCGTAGTGCCCGGCATCCTCCAGCAGGTGGAACTCCGCGCCCGGCACGGTATCAGCGAGAACACGCATCTCCTCCGGCGTGCCGCTCTTATCTTCCCCTCCCGCAATCACGCAGGTCGGCACGCAGATCGTCGCCAGCGTGGGCACGGAATCGGGCCGCAGCATCAAGCCCTGCTGCACCGCCAGCATCGCTTCCAGCGACATCGCGCGCATCATGGCGCGCGCGGCGGCGCGGCGTTCCGGGTGACGATGGATGCAGGTTGGCCCCACCAGCGTGTCTGCCACTTGATCGAAAAATTTCTCCAGACCGCCGGGCTTGCGCGCATCGCGCATCCATTGGTGGCGGCGCTCGCGATTCGCATCCGCATCCGGCTGCGGCTTGCCGCAGATCAACGCCATCGCGGCCATTTCTTTTGGATATCGCCGCCAGTATTCATAGAGCAGATAGCCGCCAATGGAGCAGCCAACAAAGGCTGCGCTCCTGATCCCTTCCGTCTCCAAAATGGCGTGGACATCCCGCGCCAGCTTCGCAATGGTCATCGGGCCAGTGCCCAGTTCCGACTGGCCATGTCCGCGCAGATCGAGCAGCAGCAGTCGATAGCGATCCGCCAGTCGCTCCGCCACCGGCAGCCAGAAGGCGTGATGCACCGGCGTGGGATGAACCAGAACGACATCCGGGCCAGTCCCCATAAAGGTGTAAAACAGCAGCGCTTCGTCTCGTTCCATCTGCAAGAGAGATATCCCCACCCCCCATTGTTGCACGATCAAAATGGGCGCTTCTACATTGTTTTCAGGATTGGGATGGCGCGCTTCACTTTCCCCGATATGGAGAATGCTGGTATTTTCGCGCCCGATCCACTTCGCTGGTGTCACCCCCCAGGGCGATGACCGCAGCATATTCCTCCTGCGCCCTGGCGCGCTGATGCAGCAAATCCTCCATCTCCCCGGCGGCCAGCAACGCGCGGCGCTTTAGCAGCAAGGAAACCGTCGGCTGCATTGCAGCCTTCTGATAGGCTACGGCGGCATCGGCAATATCGCGCTGACCGCGCAACGCCTCGCCCAGCCCGTACCAAGCCATCTCCCAATGCGCGTTGGGAAAATATCCTGGCGTGGCGGCAAATTGCAGAATCGCGCGGTATGCGGCAATCGAAGGTGGCCCCTGGCCGGAATCTTTAAGCAAATTGGCATATTCGAGGTGAAAGAGAAAATCGCGCGGATACCGCGCCACCAACCCCTGCACAACGGTAATGGCCTCTGGATATTGCGCCTCGCGCCGCAGAAACAGCGCCAGCGACGTGCTGGCTCCGGTCGCCGTGATGATGCCGTTCTTGCCGTCATCGCGCAAATAATCCAGCCCCTTGGAAACCGACCCGCTGATGCCCACCAGTCCCGCCATCAACTTGAGCGGCAGCGGCAGCGAACCCACAACATACTCATGCACGCCCACCACCAGCTTGGCATCGGTATATTTTGGATCCAGTCGCAGAACCTCCTCCTGATTTCGGCGCGCCGACAACGCCAGCGCCAGCGCCGGAAGATTGCTCTCCTCCACCATCGCCATGTAGGTGGCGCGTATGCTGCGCGCATAGCCACGGGCAAACATCGCATCCACATCCTTGGGATTTGCCTTGAGTTGCGCGTTGGCGATGCGAATGGCCTGCGCCGCAAGCGTATCCACCTGCTTGCGTACTTGCATGTCCTCAACAACCGGATGCTTCCCCGACAAAAAACCATCATTCACGTAGAGCGTGGTATCCAGTAATCCCAACCGATACAGCTCGCGAAAGACCGTGGTGTTCAGCACGTAGACCGTGCTGATGGGATCGTCGGGATGTTCCTTTTGAATTTTTTGAAAGCGCGGCAACGCTCCGGCATAATCCAGATTGTAAAAATGTCGATAGGCATCCTGAACCTCCGGCGTCAGATTCAACGCATCCGTGTGCGTGCCATTGGGAGCGGTAACAACAGCAAACATCGGCTGGGAAGCGCACAGCGCTGCCAATGAAATAAAAAATAGAAACAGCATCGCCATGACACTTCCACTGCGACGGCGCCAACCCGCGCCAGAGGAAGCCCGCTTGTTACAGCTTTCGAGTATCCGAATTTCCATGCAACTCCTTGGCGTGGGATGAAGGCTTGGGACGCACATCTCCAGTTTCCGTTGCCGCTCTCATCCATGCAAGGGCAGTCCACAAAAATTTCCACCTAATGGTGGGATACACTGGTGCCGTTATGCACGGTAGTGTCTTGGATGCCTGTACGACATGCAGCGTATAAATATCTCAGCCTTCAGGATCGGTTCATCCGCCCTGGCGTCTTGACTCTAATTTGCTAGCGAGTAAAGAATGACACGCTCTGATCTGCTCCGCGCCCTGGTTCGTCAGGCGAAAGCAAACGGCTTCGAGTTTCGCAAATGGTATGCCCTCCGTCTGGCGCTTCCGTGGACGAGCTTTGAGGATGCCATCACAACCCTGGCGAGCGAGCGACGCTATTACAGCCTGCTCTTCTCCCACGAGTTTGCCCAGTCCTTCTGGAAACCGGGCAGCAAGCTAACCTATGTCGTACCCACTTCCAGCTACACCCGCGTCACCAAGAACGGCCATGTCATCACCGTCCAGCGACGCGGGCATACCCGACGCACCGCGCAGGTTGGCGTCTGGCGCTATCATCTGCGACAAATGGCCATCACCGAAGACCCCTTGCGCTATATCCGCCGCTTCCTGCTCATCGAGGAAGATGTGCAGGAGGGAACCATCCCCGCAGATATCGACGAGGCCAGCGAGGCGCTATCCGCCGCCAATCGTTATACCGATGCCGACTATGCCGCGCTGGAGTCCGACATGGACAGGATGGACTACGGCGAGGATGCCCACCTTTTTGATGAAGAGAAGTAATCCAGCCGCCATTTGCTCCGGGGCAATTTTCACGCATCGCCGTGGATCCGCGTAGACGGATTCCACTCCCAGCCGTCTAAATGAAGCAGGAAACCTGTCGCCTGCTTGCCTTCATCCAACCAACACGCGCTGGTTCCTGCATCTGATTGACTCCAAATTTTTGGATTCAGCTTCTTTCGAGAGGTATGCGCCACTTGTTTTGCCACCTACCATCCAAGGTCGCGGTTGTCTTTGCCTGCCTGTGGATCAGCGCAACTACGCTCTCCGCCTTGCAGCGGGCCACGCCTGTTCTTTCTCTCCCGCCCACTTCCTCGCCAACGCCCGCGCCAACACCCACACCCCGGATGCCGCCCACAAAATCCGCTCCCATCGCAACGTTGCCCGCAGGCCTGCCTCTTCGCGTTCAGGTGGATCATCGATACCGGATGCGACTCAATGCTCCGGTGGCGGGATATTTGCTTGATCCGGTCTACATCTCCGACCATGTGCTTCTGCCGGCCCACACACCCATCTACGGCAAGATTGTGCATCTTGCTCCGGTTCACAAGAGTACGCGCACCTGGGCCTTGCTCAATGGAGATGTAACTCCGCTCAAGACACCGGAACTGGCCTTCAACTCCATCCAGTTGCCCAATGGCACCCGCGTTCCGCTCAACAGCAAGGCCATTGAACGCACGGCAGGCGTGGTTCACATGGCCGCGCAAAAGAAAAAACCCTCGCTCTGGCAGCGCATTTACGCCCCCATCCATGCAAAAATCCAGAGCGTCAAAAGTATGCTGCATATCCACCAACATCACCACAAGGCGGAGTGGGCGCTGCGCTTTCTCTATAACCAGCTTCCCTACCATCCCCAGGACATCTGGTCGGGGACGCAGTTCGATGTCGAACTGACCGCGCCGTTGACCCTGCCCGACTCCAAGGCGACCAAGCCGCTTCCCATCACGCCGCCCAACGGACATATTCCGGCGGGCACGATTGAGGCTCGACTGACTACGGGCATCAGCTCCGCCACCAGCAAAATCGGCACGCCCGTGGAGGCCGTCCTGACCCAGCCCTACATGGATGCCTCCCACCAGCATGTTTTGCTGCCCACGGGAACGCGACTGGTCGGCGCGGTACAACAATCCAAACCTGCCCGCAGCTTTGGGCGAAACGGCATCCTGCGCTTCACCTTCCGTCAGGTGCAGTTGCCGACGGGAACAATGGAGCGGGTACATAGCCAGATGGCCGCCGTCGAAGGCCAGAAAGGAGAGAACATCGCTGTCGATTCTGAGGGCGGCGCGAAGGCCAACTCCGACCAGGGGAAATATCTGGCTCCGCTGGCGCTCGGCACCGTGGCAGGAGTTTCCACCTTTGACCCAGCCTCCGGCCAGGGAACAAGTCTGGAGTACAGCAATGGTTTCGGACTCGCGGCAAACGTTGTTTCCGCCATCTACGTCAATCCGCTGGCTGTTGAGGGATTGGCCTACTACGCGCTGGGAAAATCCGTCACGCAGCGCTGGATCCTACGCGGCCACAACGTGGAATTTCCCAAAGACACCCGTATGGAGATGAACATCGCCGACCGATGATGCCCGCGCCACAAACGATGGCCTTCTGCATGTGAAGCAACGAACACAAAGACGAGACAGCGCGGACGGTGTGATCGTAGTCACATGGAGATACCAGAAAATAATTTTTCCATCTCTCGGTACTTGCATGATACAATAACCCCTGTGTAGTTACGCAGTTACTTCCGGGGGAAAAATGGAAGTGTGCGATGCGTCTACCATCTCTTGTTGAGACTGCCCTTCTGCTGTGCGTTATCTGCCAATCCTCCACGACGCTGCTTGGAGAGGAACGACCCGGTTCGCTTCAAAAAACGCCATCTCTCGTAACGTCATCTCTCATGAAAATTCGCGAGGCCGCCAAACGCGGGGACTCCGGCGCGCAGTGTGAGCTTGGGCTTGCGTACCTCGTCATGCGGGATTATGTGTGGGCGGCCATCTGGTTCCGCAGGGCGGCCAGGCAGGGGGACGTGTATGCGCAGTACAACCTCGGTCTGGTGTACGACCTTGGCGAGGGCGTGTCGCGAGACGAGGCGCTGGCAGCGATCTGGTATCGCAAGGCCGCCAGACAGGGACTTGCCGAGGCTCAAGCCAGACTTGGCTGGATGTACCATCAAGGCCACGGCGTGCCGCAAAACGAGACGCGAGCAGTGGCCTGGTGGCGCAAGGCTGCTAAACAGGGAGTTGCCGAGGCTCAATACAACCTTGGCACCTTGTACGACCAGGGCCACGGCGTGCCGCAGGATAACGCGCAAGCGTATTTCTGGTACGACTTGGCGGCATCCAGCGGCAGGGTCGGAAATCTCAAGCAGGAAGACGTGGATACCCTTCGGGACGAGGTCGCCAAGCGCCTGACACCCGCCGAACTATTCCAGGTGCAGGAGCGGGCAAAGAAGTGGTTTGAATCGCATGCTCCGCAATCGCCAGACATGCCCTGAAAAGAAACAATCCCCGCGCTGATTTTCTTCTCTCTCTCTCTCTCTCTCTCTCCTGCTCTCCGTTCCCGACGTGCTTTCCGTTCCCGGCGGCGCGTTCATTTCTTCTCCCAAAAATGATCCAGCGTCGGGTGGGCGGAGAGAGAAGTCACTCTCACGCGGCAAGGCGCAGACGCGAGACTTTTTTTCGCTTCTCTCGCGAGGCATTCCACAAATCAAACTGAGTCTGCATATTGAGCCACAATTCTGGAGATGTCCCCAGCGCCTCCGATAATTTCAGCGCCATTGGTGCCGAAATCCCTGCATTGCCGTTTAACAATCGCGAGAGCGTGACACGAGACACGCCAAGATGCGCGGCGAACCTTGTCACCGACATTGTGCCAATCTGCTCCCGTAAAACCTCTCCGGGATGGGCTGGGTTGTACATGCGCATAGATTTGCTCCTAATGATAATCCTGATAGTCCACGAGAATGGCATCTGGCCTGTCGAAGGCAAAGGTCAATCGCCAATTCCCATCCACATTCACCGACCAACGGCCCGTGAGTTTTCCCTTCAGCGGGTGCAACCTCCATCCGGGTACGTTCATATCTCCCAACCCGGCTTCAACGTCGGTTCCAAAAATGATCCATTGGCCCCCTGCCCTGGCCGATGGGGCGGGCAGACCGCATTGCTCCGGTGACGTATCTTTTGGACACCTCGACTATCATGGAGATATCGGCGTCGCCCAGCGCCAGCCGAGCCGCCAATGCACTGGAAAAGGTGCAACCCGTTCCGTGGGTGGAGCGCGTGACAATGCGCTGGCCCGAAAACCACTGGCTGCCAGCAGCCAGCGTCCTCAGCAGGTCGTCGGGCCGGGTCGCATGCCCTCCGGTAACGACAACCCGCAGGCCGGGATTGCCCAGCCGGGCGGCCATCTCCAAAAGCGCTTGAGCGCTGGCCTCGGTCTCCCTGCGGGTTTCGGAGAGGGCGCGCCCTGTAAGCGCAGCCAGTTCCTCAAGGTTGGGAGTGATCCAGTCGGCCCGCGCCAGCAGTTCCTCCCGCAGGACGGCCTGACCGCCGACCTCCAGAAGCTCCGCCCCGGAGCTGGAGCGCAGGATCGGATCCAGCACGACGGGCACCCTTGGCTGGCGGCGCAGAAACCTGGCCACAGCCCCGGCGATCTCCCCCGTAGCCAACATTCCGACCTTAATGGCGGCAAACCGGACATCCCCGGCAAGGCAAAGCAGCGTCTCATCCAGAACATGGGCGGCCACTGGCTCCATCCCCTGCACGCCAAGGGTCGATTGCACCGTGAGCGCCGTGATGCAAGCCATGCCGTAAACCCCGTGGGCGGCAAAGGTCTTGATATCCGCCAGAATCCCGGCTCCCCCAGAGGGGTCAAATCCTGCAATGGTCAACGCAATCGGCCCCTCGGAAATACCAAGGGAAGGCTCCGTTGGAGTCGGCAGCGGGGACGGAACATGAGGATCGGAGGTCACAGGATCATCTTGTCATGCGGTTACGTTCGGCCAGGCAAACGAGGGGGCGAAAAGTTCCAGAAAAGACGTAGGACAATAGGTACCATAACGGGACGAAAAATGCAAGAAAAAAATCAAAATAACCCATTTTATTTCTTTGACTTAGCTACCATCGTCTCGATACACTTATGAAGGGGGAAAGCTATGAAGATACTCTCTGAAAATTCGATCCTGAACGAACGAACCGTTTCCACGGCTCGGCGCGTTGTCTCGGTCGCAGTCGGAGCGACCGTCGGCATCAGCCTGGGCCTCACCAGCGTTCAGGCCAGCCAGCCGGGACGCGCTCTGCTGGAGGGTTTGCACTCCGTCGGCAGGGTGGAGCTTGCCTCCACCACGCCGGAGGTCATTCCCGCAGCCGATCCCTCAGCCAACTCCATCGCCAGCCTTGAGTTACCCGCAAAAGCGGCTCGGCCCCAAATCGGCAAATGGCATCAGGTGGGCCTCGCGTCTTGGTATGGCGGACAATTCCAAGGTCGCCAGACAGCCGACGGCGAACGCTTTGATATGAATGAGTTATCCTGCGCCCATCGTACCCTGCCGCTGGGAACCTGGGTCAAAGTCACCAACCTCCACAACCACAAATGGGTGGTGCTCCGGGTCAACGACCGTGGGCCGGTGCCGGAGACGCGGGTGGTCGATCTCTCTTCAGCAGCAGCGCACCTGCTGGGGATGCGGACGCAGGGGATTGCGCGGGTACGTCTGGATGTGATTGATCCCAGACAGGCCGCAGCCGCCGCCCGGATGGAGCATCTGCGCGCCCTGCGCGCAGCGGAAAATGCAGCCCGGAATCCGGCATCTGCCGCTCCTCAACTCTAATTGCCGCCGGAATCCGCCAGGATTCCACCCGCATCTCCAGCGGGTTCCGGTACAATCAAGCCGCATGAGTGTCCCCAAACCCTCCGAAACCTTCGATGCCTCCCTGCGCCCAGCCGGGGGTCGCTCGCCGAGTGATTCCCTGATCGTCGCGCTGGATTTCCCCTCCGCCGCTGAAGCGCTGGCGCTGGCTGACCAACTGGCCGGAAGTTGCCGCTGGGTCAAGGTTGGGCTGGAACTCTATCTGGCCGCTGGAAACCCCATCGTCGCCGAGTTGAAGGGGCGCGGCTTCTCCATCTTTCTCGATCTCAAGCTCCACGACATTCCCAACACGGTCGCTGGAGCGGTGCGTTCGGCGGCGCAGGCGGGAGCTTCCCTGCTGACGCTCCACGCCGCAGGCGGCCCGGCGATGCTGCGCGCAGCGGTGGAGGCGGCATCGGAGATTGCCGCGCAGGGGGGAAATCCCCCACAACTGCTGGCTGTCACCGTGCTGACCAGCATGGATGCGGCGGAACTGGCGGCCATCGGAGTTGCTCAATCTCCTGCCGAACAAGTCCTGCGGCTGGGCAGGATGGCGATGGCCTGCGGCGTGGCGGGGCTGGTCTGCTCCCCGGAAGAGGTGGCCATGCTCCGCCAGAATTTGGGGAACAAGCCGCTGCTGGTAGCGCCGGGAATTCGTCCGGCAGGTAGCGCAGCGCAGGATCAAAAACGTCTGGCCACGCCCGGCGCAGCCATCACTGCCGGAGCCAGCTATCTGGTCGTCGGCAGACCGATCACGCAGGCGGCCAATCCGCTGCGCGCCGCGCAGTCAATTCTGCTGGAGATGGAGAGCGCGCAGAAGTCGGCGCGGTGAGTGAGTCTAAGGTTGCCGGGGAACCCCAGTGGGATCATTCTGGGCGGAGTTCGCCGCAGCGGACGAAGAGAAGAATCCAGAGAAACTTCGCTTCATATTCTCCGCCATTATTCTCTGGAGTTCCATTTGACATGTCAGGTGCCCTACATGCGCTGCGGTCTTTGCGGCTCATGTGGGGTTTTGTAATCCCCAGACATTGGGCTGATTTCTCACAAACAACTCGATCCTATCAAGCCAGGAGTCTACCTCCGGCCCTTTTTCGGCTTTTCCAAGGCGCAGTAGCGCGAAAATACACGGAGCACCAAAGACACCCAACAGCAGCCTTCCTTCCCGCACCAATTCCGCTGGATTTTCCGCTCTGTCAATTTCAGCACTACACCATAACCCGATGATTCGGATTGCGGATTGCCAACGCCGATGCGCTACCTCAAATTCCCCCACCGTTGCTGATAAAATCAACCGCCGCATGGCATCCAGAGACAGATTCTTCTGTACAAATTTGAGTATCTTTTCTGAACCCGCTATGGTCACAAGCTCCGATCCTTCCAAAGTGCTGGCTTTCCTGTCAAAAATCTTTCGCGCTGTATCGACAACCTGATCATCAATAGAGATAGGGGAGGACGAATCGAAATATGCGTTCAATATCTCCGATAAGAGCGCCTCCAACTTTTCCCAATCGAGATCAGTGTCAGGAGCCATCTTCTTGACAACAGGAGCCATCTTCTTGGCAAGATCGCGGGACAAGTCGCTAAGACTATCCTCTCGTTGTTCCTTTGAAGAAGCATTTCTGAATACTCGTTTTTTTATGCGATCCACCGACGAAAGCCATGCTTTCCGAACTTTCTCTACATCCATCGCATAACCAGCAAACCACGTTCCCAAAAGTGCGCCTTCGGAGCGCGCACGTCTGGAAAGCAAATCATGAACGGTTATGGCTTGATCTATAACCCCTGCATCCTTCCAGTAATGCCGCACGCCTGAACCACGACCTCGCCCGCAGCACATCAGCGGCGGCAGCAATCCCTTATCTCGCCAGTCCCGCAGTTTCCGTTCAGTGGTGTCATAGCCGCGATGCCGCAGTTCAATTCCAAGTTGTTTCGGGGTCATCATTCGTCTCTAATTTTACAGGTGACATTCTTCCGTGAATATCCTGCCAGTCTCTTTTGCTATTTTTGTTTTGGGCCGGATCATAAATCTCGTGGAGGTATGCTGCATGAAACGAATTGTGTTTGACATTGAAACCGTACCATTCTCAGAAGCGTTCAGAAGGGCTACGACGACAAAGTCAAGAACAAAGCATGCGCCAAAGATGCGCGTGGCGTGTATCTTCGATGAATCGCGCCAAGAGTACAAGTATTTCACTCAGCGCAACGCAACCAAATTGATAAGGCTATTGCAGTCTGCGGATGAGGTTGTCAGTTTCAACGGCAAGTGTTTTGATCTTTTGGTTCTCAGAAAACACTATGGACTGAAAGGCCGTGTACCCCGCAAGGGCCAGCATATCGATATGCACGAAATCATGAGCGCGAAGGCGGGGTTTCGAGTGAGCCTGAATGTGGCTGTAAATTGCAATTTTGGCGAGAAGAAACACACCGATGGCCGGAAGATGAACGAATTAAGTGATGACAAAATTAAGGCAGCTTGTCGATCCGACGTGTCACACACCCATCGACTTTTTCAGAATCTTATCAGCGGTACCCTGCTATATCCAGCAAGGATGCAAACCAAAATGGACGAAGAATTTGGTGGCGATGGGAATATGCCGCGTGAGTGTTCATCCTGTCAGGCAGTCAATTCTCTGGAGTCTATTGAGTGGGATACGGATGATATGAGCGAAGGGCAGCTCTTCGAATACATAGCGGGAATGTATGGAAGTGCACAATGTCGGAAATGTGGCGACATCATCGATTTCGGATTTTGAAGGCCGGGTACTCTAGGTTCCGATTTTTAGAGACTTGAGAATCTCGGAATCCGCCCCACATGCGCCGCGAAGAACGCGGCGTATGTGGGGCGCATAGGGTTCACGTAGGCGGCCAATCCGCTGTGCGCCGCACAGTCAATTCTGCTGGAAATGGAGAACGCGCGCAAGAACTAGCGCGGTGAGCGAGTCTAAGGTTGCCGGGGAACCCCAGGGGGGCTATCCTAAGCGGGGTTCACGACAGAGAACGAAGTGGAGGGAGCTGTGATTTCTCTCCGAATTTCTTCACGAGCTACAAAACCACGGGTGGGAAGCAAACTATGTACCAGCAACAAAAAGTGTTGGAATTTCGATATCAAGCAACGCAGTCGCATGTAGGGATTTCCCGACACAGGTTGCAACAGTGCGTGCTGCTCGCGGTCATCTTTTTCGGGGTACTGGCGAGCGCCCAAAACACTGCGCCCACGAATGTGGCTCGTCAGGCAAAACTCAATGAACTTACAGAACAGCTTCGCATTGGCTCTGAGTTTTTCCTGAATCGCGCGGATACCCAGGCCTCCGTAGACAAGCAATTTCAGTTGATGCACGCAACGGGACTGACGCTGGTTCGGATATTCGTTATTTGGGATGATGTCGAACGGGTTCCGGGAGTTTGGAATTTTGAAGGATATGACTGGATCTACAACGCAGCCGCGAAAAACGGCATAAAAATCGTCGCCACCTTGTGTCCAGAAGATCCACCCGGCTGGGCCGATAAAACGCCGTTCTATCACAATCTCGTCAATTTGAATGCCCCCGCGAATCGCGCCGCATCTGCGATCTATCTAAAAAAAGTTGTGGGGAGATATAAGAACAATCCTGCCCAGGGCGTTTGGCTGTTGATGAATGAGCCGACCAAGTACGACACGGAGCCGACCACGTTTCATGCCTTTGGCGACTGGCTACAAGCCAAGTATGGCACCGTGAATACGCTGAACCAGCATTGGTTTCAGCCATTGAAAAAATTCTCCGACGTAAAGATAACCTCGCTACAACAGACATCCTATTGGACGGATTACCACGCGCTGATCGACTGGGATAATTTCAAGGTCGATAACCTGATTCAGCAACTGATCTGGGTAAAGCAGCAGGTGGAAGCAATTGATCCCAACCACCCGACGCATTTTAATGTGACCAGCCCCATCGGCGATGCCGTTGGCCAGGATATATGGAAAGAAAAACAAGTTCCAGATATTCTTGGCGTTTCCATGCACGCAGCCTGGGTCTTTCCCCCCGCGACACCGGAGAGTGATTATGGAGAACTCTACTCCTACCGTCTTGATCAGATCGCGGATGCCAGCGAAGTTGCGCCGCGCAAGCCATTCTGGGTGACGGAATTGCAGAGTGGCCCGACAATGTTCACGGGCAAATTTCCTCTATACACAACGCCGGGCGATCTGACGCGCTGGATATGGGACTCCTACGGCGCAGGCAGCCGCGCTGTCATCTTCTGGCTTTGGAATCCAAGAGTGGGCGGGACGGAGGCCGGGGAGTGGAGCTTGGCCAGTCTGGACGGAATACCCTCCAATCGCATCCCCGCAGTCAAGGCTGTGGCAGACACCTTGCGGAAAAATCCCTGGCTGGCTAAGGCGCAGCCACAGGAGGCAAAAGTCGCCATCCTGTACAACCGCGAGGCGGAGATTCTTATCAGCCTCGATGGTCGCACCCAGCATCGAGAAGACGAAGTCGCGGATTCGCTGCGGGGCTGTTATCTCGCGCTGCACCGTGCCCATATTCCGACAGAGTTCGTCGATCTCGACCAACTGAAACAGGGAGCGTTGCAAAACTTCAAAGTTCTCTACATTCCAGACTCCTATGCGCTGGACGACAAGGCGCTCGCTGCGCTGAAAACCTATGTGAGCCAGGGAGGAACGCTCTGGGCCGATGGGCTGACAGCATGGAAGAACGGCACGGGAGAGATTCGCCCCACCGTCCCAGGAGGCTTGACCGATCTTTTCGGCGTGGAGGCCTCGGATATCTATCCCGTGCAAGCGGCAAATCCGTATTCCGTGACCAGCCAGAATGAGCAGGGCGGAGAACTCTGGAAACTCCCACTGGAGATGAAGGGCGCGGAAGTTGTAATGCGAACAAAAAGTGGCAAGCCTTTTGAAGTGAAACATACCTTTGGCATGGGGCAGGTCTACTATTTTGAATCGGCGGTCACGCTGGCTTACGCGAGAAGATTGAATCCGATCGTGCAGCAGTGGATTGTAGCGCCCGCTCTTGCGGAAGTGGCCAGCCAGAAAGTCTCCATGCTGCAAGGTTCCAGAAAGATACTTTTCCGCGGCATGACACTGCCGGATGGCGCGGGTGCCATCCTCTCCAACTGGGGAAATACCGGGCAGGCAGTCATCAGTTTTAGAGGCGCATACGCGGTGACAGACGTAATCACAGGCGCGTCTGTTCCCGTGACACAGAATAACGGTCATACGCTGGCAACCGTGAATCTACCCGCAGGTTCCGTGGCCGTCCTCCGAACCACAACGAGCCACCCGTAAGGGAGTGCGGTGCCTGTGATCTTTCAAGAGGTTGTGCGTGAAAAGTTGTGCGCGCAAATCCACATCCATCTCCGCTCTGCTTAAATTAAGAGCATGAGCAACCCTGCGCCCGGAGCGGCCATCGCTGCTGGAGCCAGCTATCTGGTCGTCGGCAGACCGATCACGCAGGCGGCCAATCCGCTGCGCGCCGCGCAGTCAATTCTGCTGAAGATGGTTTGAGGGATAGATTCAAAGGCGTGGCTTGTGGTATACGTATGCAGTCTGTCGGTTGCATACAATATCATTTCCAAGTGACGCGGAGAGTCTATGAAAACAGCAACTCCTGCTTGTCCCCTGCTTTACACGTTCCTTCAAGGGTTGCTGCGCGCGCTGTTGAGCCTACCTGCGATCTTCGCTCTCTCCATTCCTTTGTTTCTCACCGCCTGTGGCGGGAGCGCAGGTTCCACGCCCGGAGCCGCCAAACCGTGGACATGGATGAGCGGCAGCAACACGGTGGGCGCAAACGGCGGCCAACCCGGTGTTTACGGTACGCTGGGCAGCCCGGCTGTCGGCAATGTTCCCGGAGGCCGTGCCGGATCCGTCAGTTGGAGGGATGGCAGTGGCAATCTCTGGCTCTTTGGGGGCTACGGCTTTGACTCGACCGGGGCGCAGGGCTATCTCAACGACCTCTGGGTGTTTAATCCCACGAGCAAGGAATGGACATGGATGAGCGGCAGCAGCACGCTGGGCGCAAACGGCGGCCAATCCGGTGTTTACGGCACGCTGGGAACCCCTGCTGCCAGCAATGTTCCCGGAGGCCGGGGCGGATCCGTCAGTTGGATAGATGGCAGCGGCAATCTCTGGCTCTTTGGGGGCTTTGACTCGATCGCCGGGGCGCAGGGCAATCTCAACGACCTGTGGGTGTTCAATCCCACGAGCAAGGAATGGACATGGATGAGCGGCAGCAGCACGCTGGGTTCGCACGGTGGTCAGCCCGGTGTTTACGGCATGCTGGGAACCCCTGCTGCCAGCAATGTTCCCGGAGGCCGGGGCGAATCCGTCGGTTGGATGGATGGCAGCGGCAATCTCTGGCTCTTTGGAGGCTACGGCCAAGACTCGACGGGGACACCGGGCTATCTCAACGACCTCTGGGTGTTTAATCCCACGAGCAAGGAATGGACATGGATGAGCGGCAGCAGCACGCTGGGTTCGCACGGTGGTCAGCCCAGTGTTTACGGCATGCTGGGTAGCCCTGCCGCCAGCAATGTTCCCGGAGGCAGATATGGTTCTGTCAGTTGGACAGACGGCAGTGGCAATCTCTGGCTCTTTGGGGGCTTCGGCCCAGACTCGACCGGGGCGGGGGGCCTTCTGGCGCAGGGCCTTCTCAACGACCTCTGGGTGTTTAATCCCACGAGCAAGGAATGGACATGGATGAGCGGCAGCAGCACGCTGGGCGCAAACGGCGGCCAATCCGGTGTTTACGGCACGCTGGGCACTGCCGCCGCCAGCAATGTTCCCGGAGGCCGGGGCGGATCCGTCAGTTGGATAGATGGCAGCGGCAATCTCTGGCTCTTTGGAGGTTCCGGTGTCGATTCGACCGGGGCGCAGGGCTATCTCAACGACCTCTGGGTGTTTAATCCCACGAGCAAGGAATGGACGTGGATGAGCGGCAGCAACACGCTGGGCGCAAACAGCGGCCAATCCGGTGTTTACGGCACGCTGGGAACCCCTGCTGCCAGCAATGTTCCCGGAGGCCGGAGCGGATCCGTCGGTTGGATGGATGGCAGCGGCAATCTCTGGCTCTTTGGGGGCTACGGCCCAGACTCGACCACGGCGCAGGGCGATCTCAACGACCTGTGGCGTTACCAGCCGTAGTGTAGAACGCAAGACCCGCCCCACATGCGCCGCGAAGAACGCGGCGCATGTGGGGCGCGCAGGGTTTTTGTGATTGCGCGTAAATCCACATCCATCCCCGCTCTGCTTAAATAAGAGCATGAGCAACCCTGCGCCCGCCGCCGCGCCCAACACGGTCGATGTTCTCGTTATCGGAGCTGGCCCCACCGGTTTGGCCTGCGCCATTGACGCGCAGCGCGAGGGCTTTCGCGTGGCGCTGCTCGATAAAGGCTGCCTGTGCAACTCGCTCTTTCATTACCCCGCGCACATGACCTTCTTCACCACGCCGGAGCTGCTCGAAATCGGCAACATTCCCTTCAGCAGCCCCAACCCCAAGCCCAACCGACAGGAGGCGCTGGAGTATTACCGCAAGGTCGCCGCGCACTATCGGCTCGATGTTCGCGCCTATCAAAATGTTGACCGCATCACCGGCGTCGATGGCGCTTTCGTCGTCCACGCCACCGACACCTTTGGCCGCGCACACACATATCATGCGCGCAAGCTCATCCTCGCCACGGGATACTACGATCTGCCGAATCTGCTGCACATTCCCGGCGAGGATTTGCCCAAGGTGATGCACTACTACACCGACCCGCATCCCTACTTCAACCAGGATGTGCTGGTCATCGGCGGAAAAAACTCCGCCGCGATTGCGGCGCTGGAACTCTGGCGACACGGCGCGCGCGTTACGCTGGCGCATCGCGACGCGGCCATGCACAAGCACGTCAAATACTGGATTCTCCCCGACATTGAGAATCGCATCCGCAACAACGAGATCGCCGCGTACTTCCATTCGACCGTAACCGCGATTACTCCCGACACCGCGCATCTGTCCACGCCACAGGGTGAACGCATACTGCCAAATCAATTTGTCTTTGCCATGACCGGCTACCATCCGGATTTTTCTTTTCTGGAGTCGCTCGGCATTCAACTGGAAGGCGCAGATCGAACGCCTGTCTGCAACCCGGAGACGCTGGAGAGTAACATCCCTGGAATTTACCTTGCAGGCGTGATCGTGGCCGGGATGCGCACGAATGAGATATTCATTGAGAATGGGCGTTTCCACGGCGCGCAGATTGCCGCCAGTCTCCGCAAAAAGATACGGCCCACGCGCGCTGCATCGACGCTACCGACATAGGCACCTCGGATTTCCCGGCAGAGATGCTCCCGCTCCACTACAATCGAAACGAATCGTTTCTATGCCGCGTTTTGTTCCCAGTACCATTCGAGGTCAACTCATCGCGGGCACGCTCCTGCTACAGTGCCTGCTGGTCGGCATCTTTGTTGGATATATCTACCGCCAACAGGACGCGCAGGCGCGCGCCCGCACAGAACAGCGGCTGATCTACCAGGTGCATGTGATGGCAGACGCCTCTGCGGAGGAGATGGCCGACCAGCATATGATGGGCCTTCAAGCCATTATGGCCGCCATGCCCGCCTCGCCGACCATCCGCTCCGCGCGCATCACGGATCTTGCCGGCAATGTGCTGGCGTATGGGGATCGCAATGGCCCTGGCAGCTATCTTCCGCTTTCTCCTTTGGAAAGGGCGCAGTTACATCCGCCATATCAGGCTGTTTTTCTTGGTGAACACGCGACGCCAGAGGTCGTGGCTCCGGTGCTGGTTGATGGAACGCCCATCGCGCTGGCCTGGATCGTCCCCGACATGACCGAGGACGAGAAATCCCTTCGGGAGTTTCTCAACTCCGCGCTGCTCTTCGGTCTGTTGGCCATTGCCGCCAATGCGATTGTTTCCATGCTGCTGGCGCGCTCCATTACGCAGCCTTTGCGCGGCCTGCTGCGCGGAACGCAACTGCTCATTCGCAATCCAGAGATTCAAAATGTCTTCCCCATCCAGACCACATCCATCAATGAAGCCGGGGTTCTGACCCATGCGTTTAACTCAATGGTGGCCGCCCTGCACGAGCAACGCGCCGGACTCAACGACACGCTGGCGCTGCTGGATTCCATGCTGGCCAATGCCCCCATTGGATTCGCGTTCTTCGATCGCAATCTGCGCTATGTTCGCGTCAATCAGTTTATGGCCGACATGAATCACCTGCCCATCAGCCGCCATTTGAGCCGCCCCATTATGGATGTATTCCCCACGGAAGAATCGCGCGTGCTGGCCAGCATCATCCAGCAGGTTTTTATCACCGGGGAGCCAGTGCGCGACCTGGAGTGGAGCGGAGAAATTCCTGGCATTCCCGGTTCTTTTTGCACGCGATTGCGGAGTTTTTATCCCGTCCGCACGGGCACGGATCAGATTCGCTGGGTGGGCACGGTGGTCATGGACACGACGCAGCGCAAAAAGTCGGAAGAGGCCCTTCGCAGAAGCGAAAAGCTGGCGGCCACCGGACGTCTGGCTGCCTCCATTGCGCATGAAATCAACAACCCGCTGGAGGCTGTCACCAACCTGCTCTACCTGCTGCAAAACCAGCGTTCGCTGGATGCCGAAGCAGCAAATTATGCGGAGATGGCGCAGCATGAACTGGCGCGCGTCTCACAGATCACGCAACAGACGCTGCGTTTCTATCGCCAGTCCACGCAGCCGACGCTGATCCGGCTTTGCGAGGTACTCGATTCCGTGTTGACGCTCTATCGCGGACGCCTGTACGCCGCACAAATTGAAGTTGTCCGCCGCTATGACGACACTGCCGAACTCTTCTGCTTTAGCGGCGAGATGCGCCAATTCTTTGCCAACCTGGTCGGCAATGCCATTGATGCCATGTCGCGCGGCGGACGTCTGATGATCTCCGTTCGCAAATCCAGAGCCTGGCGCAAAGATCGCGTTGCCGGAGTTCGCATCGTGATTGCCGATACCGGCTGCGGCATGACCGAAGAGGTGCGCCAGCACATCTTCGAGCCGTTCTTCACCACCAAGGAATTGACCGGAACCGGACTGGGCCTCTGGGTGAGCGCTGGGATTGTCGAAAAACACCGGGGCAGGGTGCGGGTGCGCAGCCGCGTTGCGGTCTCTTCTGGAGGCGCCTCCCAGCCTGGCGTTCCCGCTTCGCCGTCGGGAACTGTTTTTATGATCTTTTTCCCCAAAGAGGACATCTTGCTGACCGATCCAGAAGATTCCTCCGCTGCCGTCGGCGCTGACGCATAAGCAACATCCAGTTGTGAATTTTCTTCCGTGGGGCCGATAGAAGTTTGGATCGCAACAGACTGGCAGTATCATCAAGGTATGTAGTCGTCCCGGATTTTTGTGAACCTGCCCAACTCCATCACGATGAGCCGAATATGCAGTGTGCCGCTGCTGATCTGGCTGCTCTCCCGCAGCTTTCACGGGCACGCCATGTATGGGGAACAGGAAATCTTCGCTTCCCTCCTTTTTATTCTGGCCTCCATCACAGACGGCGTCGATGGATATCTGGCGCGCAAACGCGGCCAGATCACGACAATGGGCATGTTGCTGGATCCCCTGGCCGACAAGTTGATGGTCACAGCAGCCTTCATTTCTCTGGTTGAATTCAACCCGCGCATCGTTCCGGCCTGGATTGCCGTGCTGGTGATTGGCCGCGAATTCCTGGTGAGCGGGCTGCGTTCCATCGCCGCGTCGGAGGGTTTCACCATTGAGGCCAGTGAGTTGGGCAAGCTCAAAATGGTGACGCAGGTGGTCTCCGTTGTTGCGGCCATTCTTGACCACGGTTGGAACGTGTGGCGCTTCGGCTGGTTCATCCTTCCGGTTCACGTCATCGCGGTTACGGCGATTTATTTCATGGCGATGGTCTCAATCATCTCGGCCACGGATTATTTCGTAGCCTTCTGGCGCAAGATCGACCATGCCGCCAAAACCCATCGCAAATCCAGCCTTGTTCTCAGCCGCAAAAAGCCGTAAAGCAAAACCGCAGGCCAGAATGCGGCGTGTGATGGTCGTGGGTGAACAGCTACGACTTGGCCCAGTCCTGCCACGCAAGACCTTCTACGCGCGCAAATTCCGAGACGTTGGCCGTCACCAAAGTGAGTTTGTGGCGAAGCGCCTGTCCTGCAATCAGCAGATCGTAAGCGCCAATCGGTCTTCCTGTGACTTCCAGCGTGGCCCGGATTGTACCTGCGATACGCGCATCCTCCGACTCAAATGGCAGAATGGAGATCGGCCCGGCGAAGAAGGCTTCGAGCCGATTCACATTATGTTCCTTGAGCGAACTTTTTGCAGCGCCGTACCAGAGTTCAAAGGCAACGATGGACGATACCAGAATCTTGGATCGTGCATGGCTGGCTTTGTGAAATCGCGCGCGAACCGAGGCGGGCTTCCCATTGATAAGCGCGATACAGGCATTCGTATCGAGCAAATAGTTCATCGGAATATCTCGCGGCGAGGCGTAACGGGCTGATTGCGATCTTTTGCGGGGAACGGCTTGGTATTGTATTCATCCAGATGCTGGAACCATGCTGCCGTATCCGAGGCGCAGGGCTGCAAAAGAACTCCTTGCGGTACGCGCCGGATGCGCACCCGATTTCCCTCGAAACGAAATTCCTGGGGCAGTCGGACAGCCTGACTGCTTCCATTTTGAAATAGCCTGGCAATCCCCGTTTGAGCCATAAGAATTAACCTCCACTTCAGTATATATTAAAAGTATATATACGTCTACCGAGATTTCTCCTGGATAGCGCCGCTTGAATTTCTCGCGTAATTGCTGCCCGCCTACTCCATCGGCATCAGCACGGGCTTGCCCTTGTCGTTCAACGTGACGTAGCCCATCGGCGTGTGATGGTCGTGGGTGAACAGCACCAGCCACTTTTCTGGAATCGCGCGCTGATAGAAACGTTTGCGCTCTTCAATGCACGTAAGTGGGTATAAGTCGTAACCCATCACCCAAGTCGTATCCAGATGCGCGCTGGTTGGGATCAGATCGGAAATATAGGTTGCGCGCTGACCGCCAGAGTCAATATGCACGGCCATCAACTGCGCCGTATGGCCGGGATACATTTCGACAGAGATTCCCGGAACAATTTCCTGATTGGCTTCCACCAGAGTCATTTGCCCGGTCGCAATCAGCGGATCGTAATTGTCGCTGATGTAGCTGATGCGGTCGCGCTCCAGTTGCAGGTGGCCGTGCTCCGCCTCCCCACGATGCGCGAAGTAACGAGCGTTCGGAAAAGTTGGAACAACCGCGCCCGATGCGGTCTTGGTTGTATTCCATCCGCAGTGGTCAAAGTGCAAATGAGAGTTGATGACAATGTCGATCTCCTCCGGGCGCACTCCGGCGGCCTGCAAGCTTTGCGGCAATAATTGCTGGCAGCCGTAAATCTCCTGTAGTTTGGGCGACAGCTTATTGCCGATGCCGGTCTCAATGGCGACCGTATGTTTTCCGGTACGTACAATGACGGTGTTCTCGCCCAGCAGAATGCGATTGGCGGCATCTGCCGGAGCGCGCTTCTCCCACATCGTCTTTGGCACCACGCCGAACATCGCTCCGCCATCCAGGAGACAGGTGCCGTCGGTGCAGATGGTTAGTTCAAAATCGCCAAGCGTGGCGCGCCCGCGGACTAAATTGCGCGTATCGGGCCTCTCGGCTGGATGTTTTTCGGCTGGATGCGACATGACCTCTCCCTTCGATGATTTTTGGGCAGACACCTTGGCAGCGGCTAATTGTGGTGCCCCGTGTCCAGATTCTGAATATGGTATCCAGCCGGAATTTTCAAGTGAAACTGCTCGTCGGATAAAGGAAGATTCAATGTAAGTTTTTGAATGCTTAGATTGACCGCATACTCATCCTGCGGACGCTGAATGTTAATTTCTGTTGGGAACTCCGTCTGGCCGAACACCCGATACTTGCGATACGTGGCTTGGGTCACGAGGGTTCCTTTGTTGTCATATACGTCCTGCTGATACGGCAGCAGATCCACGCGACTGATGTGGATGACCCGAACCGGAACGAGTTCGTTGCTATTTTTTTTGCGCCGCAGAATGCCCAGATCATAGTCCGGTTCTTCCATCAAACGCCGGGTGCGCGGATCGCGAGTCACGCGGGTACTGTTGGTTACATAGACCATTTCATCCGGTTCGACGCTGCGGATCAGTAACGAATCAAGAAAGACGGCGGGCCGTAAATTTTCCAGAGGTTTTTTTGAAGGCTTTGCCAGCGCATTGCTACCCACAATCGCCTTGCTCTTGGTCGGCATCAGCAGCTTGAAATGATTTCCATCACTCGCCATGTCGAAGGCGCGGGTCTCCAGCACAGGCAGCAATCCCAGCACGCGCAGCATCGCCGGCTTGCGCAGCAGGATGAATCCGCGCACGGAGGTGTAATCGGTCACTTGCCCCTTGGCCGCGCCACCCACGGAGGCCTGAATGTAAACCGTGGCGCTTAGCGAATGGATCGAATTATATTGCTGGTTGATGATCTGGATCAGTTGCTCCGCGTTTGCGCTCTGCACCACGCTTGCGGGCAGAGGCTTTTCCAGAATGCGCGTGTGACGCCAGCAGCCCGTGATTCCCCCCATGATCCCCAACGATGCGACCGCCAACAGCGCCAACAGACCAACCTGCCTGCGTGTGATGCTCCCAATCTGGCTCGTTTGTCTCCGTGTCACGGGTTCCTTTTTATTGTCCATGTTCCGCCGCGTGATTGGCTTCCGTATGGCGCTGTTCGCTTCTGTAAGCTGTCACATTTTTCTGGTGCTCTTCCAGTGTCGCCGCAAAACGCGAATGTCCGGGATGCAACAGATCACTCACAAAATATAAATTGTCCGTCCTGGCTGGTTGCATGGCCGCCTGCAGGGCCGGAATACCCGGATTGCAGATCGGCCCCGGAGGCAATCCGGCGTGGACATACGTGTTGTATGACGAGTCTGCCTTCAAATCCGACGCATAAATGGTTCCGCGATAGCGTTTTTCCAGCAGCGCCGCATAAATTACTGAAGGATCGGTATCAAGCGGCATCCTGCGCGCAAGCCGATTGGCGAAGACTCCGGCCACCAGCGGACGATCCGCCGCCACGGGCGTCTCCCGCTCCACCAGCGAGGCCAGCGTAACAACATCGTGGACATGCGTTGTCAGTCCCAACCGTGCCGCCTCCGCCCGAAAGCGTCGCACCATCGTCGTCAAAATTTCTCGCGGAGCCACATCTGGAGTTAGATGATAGGTATCAGGAAACAGGTAGCCCTCCAGGCTTGGCGCGTTGGGATCGAGATCGCGAATCAAATCCGTGTCCTGTTGCTCGGCGGCCAGAAAATCCTGCCCCTTGTCGATGCCCGCCCGCTCAACGGCCTGGGCGATATCAAAAATGTTGTACCCCTCCGGGATGGTCAGCGCGAGAGTGTACACATCCCCGCGTCGCAGCCGCGCATACACTTCGGTCATGGATGCTGGATGATCGAAGCGATACACGCCCGCCTTCAGCGTTCCGCCTTCCACTCGCGTCCATAGCGCAAAGGCAATCTGACTGCGAATTACGCCCGCGCGCTCCAGAGTTCCGCCAATTTTCCAAGCCGCAGACCCCGGCGCAATGCGAACCATCTGCGCCGTTGTTGGCCCAGCCGGAACCCACAGCAGGAAGATAATTCCCGCTGTCGCCACAACCATCAACCCCAGGATCGAAAGAAAAAAACGCACGCGCCTCTATACCCAGCAAGATGTAGCGACCAGAAATCAGAAAGCTGCGGCCATCCGAAAGATATAACCCCGTCGCCCCTTCCATTGTAGGCTTTCAGGGCCATTCTTCCAGAGGCGTCGGCCCCTTGTCCCAGCCTCTCCGGTAAGATCGGCTGTGTGGACACCTCTTTACCCGCGCGCATTCTTGGTCTCGATCATGGGGATCGTCGCATTGGCGTGGCCATCTCCGATGAGATGGGACTGACCGCGCAGCCCTTGCTGACGCTGCATCGTACACAGCGCCGCCAGGACATGCGCTCGCTGGCTCGCATCGTGCGCCGACATGGCTGTACGGCTATCGTGGTGGGCCTGCCGCTGCACATGTCCGGCGACATTAGCCCGCGCGCGCTGGCGGCAAAGGAGTTCGCCGCCGCCATCGAAGAAAATCTGAAACTCCCGGTCATTTTGTGGGATGAACGTCTCAGCACCGCCGAGGCGCATCGTCATCTGGATGCCGCAGGTCGCGCCGCCCATACGCGCAAGGAGGTCATCGATCAGGTGGCCGCCGTTCTTATTCTCCAGAGCTATCTGGATGCCCATCGCGGAGCAGGATCACTTTTTGCGCCAAACAACGTCTTATAACCCGTATAATCACATTCTTGGCAGGGTCGTTGTGTCTCTGCCGTTCCTGCGGATTGTGGGAAATACTATCTTGTACCAAGAATTGGTTCCATGCCTGAGCACATCAAGAAAAAACTGGAAGAAGAAATCCGACTCCTGGAGCACGAGCTGACGCACGAGTTGCCAGCCGAGATCAAGAAAGCCGTCGCGCTGGGCGATCTGAGCGAGAACGCCGAGTATCACATGGCCAAGCAGCGCCAGGTTTTCGTTAACGCCCGTCTGGGCCAGCTCAAGCACCGCATGGCGGAGCTTGCCCTGGTCAACCTCTCCAACATTCCCCATGACCGCGTGGCCTTTGGTTCCACGGTGCTGGTCTACGACGGCTCGAAGGACGAGAAGATTACATATAAGCTGGTCACGAGCGAAGAATCCGATGTCACCCAGGGTCTCATCTCCACCACCTCGCCCATTGGCCGCAGCCTGGTCGGCAAGCAGGTGGGAGATATGGCGACCGTGGTCACGCCCAACGGAAAACGCGAGTTGGAAATCCTGAAGCTCACCACGATTCACGACGAGGCGAAATGACCTGGACCAGCGCTTTCGGCAGCGGTTGCGCCACCATTCTGCAAAAAATTGTGAATGGGCTGGCGCTCACGCGCATTTCTCCGAATGTGCTGACCTTCATTGGCCTGATTATCAACATTTGCGCGGCATTTTTTTTCGGCTATGCCAATTCACAAAACAATATCCCCATGTTTTTCTATGCGGGCCTGGTCATCATCGGCGCGGGCATCTTTGACATGGTGGATGGCCGCGTGGCCCGCCAGACCGATCAGGTCACAGTCTTCGGCGCGTTCTTTGATTCCGTTATAGATCGTTACTCCGACGTGGCGCTTTTCTTTGGCCTGCTGGTGTACTATGCGCGGAGCAACCGCTTTTTTTATGTGGTTCTGGTCGCCTTCGTCATGATTACTTCCCTGATGGTCAGCTACACCCGCGCTCGCGCCGAGGCGCTTATCGGAGCCTGCAAGGTCGGCTTTATGGAGCGCCCGGAGCGCGTCGTGCTGGTTATTATTGGCGCGCTTTTCAATCGCTGGGGGGTAATGGCTCCCGTTCTCTGGGTGCTGGCTGTGCTTTCCACCATTACGGTGATCCATCGCATTGCGTACACCTACCAGAACACGCGCAGCCACGTTGCCTCTTAAGGAAACCTTGCAACGCAATTCCCTTTCGCATTTCTCCACCGCATTTAAGATGGAAACTATGCTGATCTTGGCATCCTCCTCTCCTCGCCGCCGGGAATTACTGGCCCAGGCAGGCTTCTCTTTTCGCGTTGTTTCCCTGCCGGTGGAAGAAGGCTGCCATCCGAATGAAGACCCTGTTCTCTACACACAACGTCTGGCGCGCGCCAAGGCGGAGATTGTCTTTCGCGCAGAGAACCTGGCGCGGAAGACAACGCAATCGCCAAAATCCTCAGAACCCCGCGAACCTTTGCTGGTTTTGGGCGCGGACACCATCGTGGTTTGCGATGGCCAGATGCTCGGCAAGCCTGCTGATCCACACGATGCCCGGCGCATGTTGCGCCTGCTCTCTGGACGCACGCATCAGGTCATCACCGGGGTCTGCCTGATCTCTTCCGTCGGCATGGACATCGCGGCGGAAACGACTTCCGTCACCATGCAGACGCTCGCCGAGCAGGAGATTTCCGACTACATCGCCACAGGAGAACCCGTGGACAAGGCAGGCGCGTATGCCGTGCAGGGTCGCGCCGGTCGCTGGATTCCGCGCATCTTTGGCTGCTACTTCAACGTAGTTGGACTGCCGCTCTCTCTGGTGGCCAGTTTGGTGGAAGGCATGCAGGCCAGACTCAACGCCAAACCTGTCTTGGTTCCCACAAAAACGAGCTAAAGAAATCATAGGATTGTCATTCCGAGCGGAGCAGAAGCAGTGAAACTGCGTCTGCGAAGTCGAGGAACCTGCGTTTCGTTCTAAATCGGCAGGCAAACCGCAGGTTTCTCGGCTCGCATCCTGCGGATGCTCGCTCGAAATGACAGACATTGATTGCGGGTACCGCAATCTTGAACCCGCTCTAAAACAGCAGCGGAGCGCTGGTTTCGCTGACGGCGCGATTGGCAGGAGTGGCTTCTCGGCTCGAAGGCCGCGCTGTTCGTTTGGAAGAAGACCTTTGGCCAGAATGCTTCGGCAGTGTGCCATCCAGAATGCCAAGAATTTCTCGCACATCCCCACGCAATTGTTGCAGATGATTGGCCAGCAGCTTTGGCTGCGAGCTGTGCAAGGGGAGTTCACCTTGCAAATCGACACTGCTGCGGCGCTTTTCCGCCAGGATGCGGCGCGCGCCGGAAATGGTGAATTTCTGATCGTAAAGCAGGCGCTTGATCTCCATGACCACTTCCACATCCCGCTTGCGATAGAGACGCTGCCCGGTGCCGCCCTTGTTGGGCTTAAGCTGCGGAAATTCCGACTCCCAAAAGCGCAGCACATACGTGGGAAGCGCACTCAGACGCGCCACCTCGCCGATACGGAAGTAGAGCTTGTCTGGAATGGAAACGGTGGAAACGTCGGTCTTCGTTTTTTGCGTGTCGCGCCGGGTCGGCTGGGATAGTGCCATGCGGTCATTCTCCTTCGCAAAGCAGGCTGTGGGCAATTCCAACAACGCTTCACGCGCAGGACGGGACAAGGAGGACTTGTACAACGCAATCCCCTGTGCGGGCTGCGCCACTTGCACCAAGTATAGAGCATTTTTTCGCAGATGCCGCAGTTTTCCGCGAAAAAAATCCCTTCGGCGCGATCTACGCCGCAACTTCATTCAAAAAGGAGATTGCAGGGATCAGCGAAAATGTCCTCCGCCAAAGCCTCCACGCGACATGCCCCCTCCGCGAAATCCACCGCCACCGAATCCGCCGCCATAATTGGGGTGTGATGGAAACTCCGGCACACGCGCAGGGCCAGCGGGCCGACCCCGGCTAAGATTATCCACCTGCCACGGATCCAACGGCCTGCCAGGGTCGCGGCTCATGGCGGGCTGGCGCTGCTGAAAGGACGGAGACGGCCCCGGCGTCTCATTGCGAATGATGAGCGGACGGGAGCCGCCCCATTGCCCATCAGCGAAGTTCTGCCCTCCTGCCAGACGTTGCTGCGCAAAGTTTCCCTGCTGCATGGGCTGGACTTGTTGCTGCGGCTGCGCGCGATAAGGAGCAGACTGCATCAGAGGTCTGGATATTTGCGTTCCCTGCTGCATTTGCATCCTGGGCGCGACACTCTGCTGCCCGCGCTGTGTCAGCAACGCAGGCCGCATGGCCGAAACCGGAACCTGGCCCATCGGATGCGATACAACGCTCCGCATGGTTGGCTGTACCATCGGATGCGGAATCCATTGCGCGCTTCGCAGTTGCGCCATTGTGGGACGGATGGCCGTCTGCGGCGTGATGCGCGCTCCGCTGGCAAAGGCACTCTGCCGCATGGCGATGGTGGCCACACCGCGATTGGCAAAGTGGATATTCTGCATCATGGCGTTGCTGTGATAGTAGTTGTATTCACCCGGGTTGCCGATGTTGCGAATGGCCGGATAGCTGCGGTAATTGTAGATATTCGTAACGTTCACCTGGCTGAAGTAGCTCGGCCCGTAGTGATACCACGGGTAAAATGGCTCCCCTGGCCCCAGCGGGAACCAGGCCGAAAGGCCCATGCCGCCCATTCCCGCGCCCACGCCGATGTTCATTCCCATACCCGCGCCGCCCATGCCACCCATTCCCATGCCAGCGCCAGCCATTCCACCCATCATTCCTGCGCCAGCCATTCCGCCCATGCCTACGCCGCCAACCCACCCCACCAGAGCGGGCGAGTACACAGGAGCCATTGCGTAGGGGCCGGGAACCCATCCCCAGCGCCCCTCCCACATGGCCCAGCGTCCGTAGTGGAAGGGCGCAAAGCCCCACGGCTCCGCATCGATCCACGTCCATCCCCACGGCGCAACCCAAGTCCACTGACCCATCGAGTACGGCACCCATCCCGGTGCCACCGTTGTCGGATACCAGATGGGGCCGTAGTTCGGCGTGCTGCTCCAGGAGCCGTACTGCTTGAGGTCTTCGCTGCCAACCGTGTTGGGATTCACGTAGGGGTTGGATCGCGCACTCAGGATTCTCTGATCGCGCTTCTGGCTCCAGAGATCGAAGGCATCCCTGCCCGGCATGTCCATCGTGGCGACCTGGATCGGATTGGTTCCGGTCAGACGAACGGACTTTCCAGAAGCGATATTCTGTAAAAAATTTGGCCCGGTGATCTGCACTTCGCCGCTGTTCACCGTCACCTGCGTGCCACCATCTGCCGGGTACGCATCCACGCGAAAGGAGCCGGGCTGCATGACGGTAATGGCCCCGTTCGGCGTATCCACCTCAATGGCGTGGTTGGAATCGAGTCCAAAGGTGCGCAGGCGCAGCGTTCCCTGCGGCAGTCCAATCTGGGTGATCTGGTCGGTCAGATTGGTCATGGTCATATCCGTGTCATGCCAGACATGCGCCACGGTCTGGCCCATCTCAATCTGTGCGCGGCCATCCTGATCCGTATATATCCGATCCCCGGTGCTGATCGGAGTATTGTTGACGGCTGCGCCCCACTGGCTGACGCCCGCCGGTTCCTCCGAGACCTTCCCCGCCAATCCAGACAAACGTCCGACCGTGATCGGAGGACTGCCGCCATCGGGAACAGACGGGTTGCCGCTATTGGTGGCTGACGAAGCATCGGTAGCTGGCGGAGCGCCGTCATCCGCATACATCGGCAACGCCGTAGCCACTGCCAGCACCATCCATGCAAGCAAGTTCGCGAAGATTTGTTTGCGCGTCATGTCTTCCTCCGGTTCCCCCCAGGCACACTTTCGTGATGCCCCGCCTTCGCCATGCTCTGCATAAGTCCTACGTTTTAGATAACACAAATGTGGACATCTTGTTGTCTCCGGCACGGTCGAATTACTTACTGGCAGGAGCCGGGGCGCAATCTGGCTCAATCCGCCAGCGCAGCCAGCGTTTTTTCCAGGCTGGCGGAGTCCTCAACATTCAGGCAGACCTGGCTGCGGTCGATCTGGCGCATCAGGCCGCAGAGAACTTTGCCGGGGCCAACTTCCACAAAGCGCGTGACCCCTTCGGCGATCAGCAGCCGGATGCACTCCACCCAGCGAACGGCTCCCGTCACCTGACGGATGAGCGTGTCGCGTGCCGCCTCTCCGGTTTTGATGAATGCCGCATCGACATTGGCCACCACAGGAAATTGCGGCGGATGAAAAGAAATTTTGGCCAAATCGGCGGCCAGACGATCCTGCGCGGACTGCATCAACGCGCAGTGGAAGGGCGCGCTGACCGGAAGCATGACAACGCGCTTTGCGCCGCGCTCCTTGCAGAGTGCAGCGGCACGCTCGACGGCGGCGACGCTGCCAGAGATCACAGTCTGCTCCGGCGAGTTGGTATTGGCTGGCGCAACGACAGCTCCGGTTTCTAAAGCGGCTGCGGAACAGGCTGTAGCTATGATTTCCGCTGGCAGGCCAAGAACAGCCGCCATTGCGCCCTGTCCGGCGGGAACCGCCTCCTGCATATAGCGGCCACGATTGCGAACCGTGCTGACGGCATTGGCAAAATTAAACGTTCCAGCGACGGCGTGCGCGGAGTATTCGCCGAGAGAATGTCCAGCGGCAAAGTGTGCGTCAATACCACGCTCGTGCAACACCATCGCGGCGGCAAAGGAGACGGTCAGAATCGCCGGCTGCGTGTGTTCCGTCTGCTTTAATTTATCTTCGGGGCCATTGAAGCAGAGGTCTGAGATCGGAAAGCCGAGCGTTGCATCCGCCGTCTCAAAAACAGCGCGGGCAACAGGGAAATTTTCATACAGGTCGCGGCCCATGCCGACGGCTTGCGAACCCTGTCCGGGAAAGAGAAATGCAATTTTTTTACTCATAGAATTTTGTGTTCGGAGCTTATGGACGGGCTAAAGCCCGTCCCCTTCAACTTCGGCTGCGGTGGGGGAGTGCGGCACGGGCGGGTGCAGCGTGAATTCATGTTCCAGATGCGTGTTGACCCCGGTCTGGGCAAATTCCGCTGCCACGCGGATGCCGTTCATAATGGCGCGATCATTCGACGAGCCGTGGCCCACGATGCAAACTCCGCGCAGGCCAAGCAGCGGCGCGCCGCCGTATTCGGAGTAGTCCAGGCGTTTTTTGAAGTTATTGAATGCCTTGCGCGAGAGCAGTGCGCCGACCTGCGCGCTCACCGTGGAGCTGAGCGACTCCCGCAGCGACTCGCGCACCAGCCGCGCCAGCCCTTCGGAGGCCTTGAGCGCCACATTGCCGACAAAGCCATCGCAGACGATTACGTCGGCGTGGCCGTTGTAGATGTCGCGGCCTTCCACATTTCCAATAAAATTGAGCGGCAACTGGCGCAACAGCGGAAACGCCTCTCGCGTCAGATCGTTGCCCTTGCCCTCCTCTTCGCCAATGGAGAGCAGTCCGATGCGCGGGCGGTCGATTTTGAGGATATGTCGGGCGTACATCGCGCCCATCACGGCAAATTGCACCAGATTTTGCGGCTTGCAATCCACGTTCGCGCCAACATCGAGCAGAATGGATGGACTCCCCGCGCTGGTGGGAAGAATCGTAGCCAGCGCCGGACGATCCACGCCGGGCAGCGTGCCCAGAACCATCTTGGCGGTGGCCATCGCCGCGCCGGTATTCCCTGCTGTCACAAATCCGGCGGCCCGACCCTCGCGCACCATCTTCAGTCCAACGCGCATGGAGGAGTCGCGCTTGGCGCGAACGGCGGACGCAGCCTTATCCTCCATCGAAATCCATTCGCTGGCGTGGACGATTTTTATGGGCAGATGCCGATTTTTCGCGCGCCGCATGTGCTGCGCCAGCAGCTTGCGAAGCCGCGACTCCGGGCCGATCAGATGCACCCGCACCGGAAGTTGAAGGACGGCAAGGATGGCCCCGCGAATCTCCGGCTCTGGAGATTTGTCCGACCCCATAGCATCAAGCGCGATATCGATCCGCATGGGCACCAGCGGCTAGTTCTGTTCCTTGACTTCCAGCACTTCGCGTCCCTTGTAGGTGCCACATTTGGGGCAGGCGCGATGGGGCAGCTTGCGCTCGTGGCAACTGGGACACTCGGCAAGACCAATGGAAGCAAGCGCGTCGTGGGCGCGGCGTTTGGAGGTGCGCGCCTTGGAGTGGCGACGCTTGGGATTCGGCATGACAGATTCCTTTCGCTGGCCCTATTGCACGCTCTCCGCGTCAACGTTCCGAAAGAACGCTCGCCGATCTCTCGCGCTGGCGGGAAGAGCGTGAATGCGGAAAAGCACCGGAGGGCCGGTATATAAACTTTACGGTTTTTTCTGACTGCGTATCGACCCTAGCGTGGCCCAGCGTGGGTCGGCTATGTCGTTCGCGCAGTTACAGGTTTCCGTATTCAGATTGCAGCCACAGCGCGTGCAGAGTCCTTTACAGGACAAGGCACATAGAGTCCGGGCAGGCAGCGAAAGAAGAATCTGTTCGCGCAGCACGTCCTCCAACAACAGGCCGCTCTTCTCATAGTAGCCGATTTCGGTCTCGGAAGGCGAGATGGAGCGATCATCCCCATGCGGATCAACCCCCAAGGGCCGAAACAGCAGATCGAATGTATTGTCCAGCGCGTGCTGCACCGGCTCCAGACAGCGGGCGCATAGCACCTCGACACGGGCCTGGTAGCTGGCTCGAACGCGGATGTCCGCGACAATCTCATGTGGGCCACGGTGTTCGCGCAGCAGGTCGGCAATGCCCGACGTGTGGAGCGAGTGCAGGACGTGGAGTTCCTCGCCAAAATCAATCTGGCCGGGAGCGACCTCCTGGTCAAAAGCAATGGGCGCTCGTTCCAGTTCGGCGACGGTCAGAAGCATATATTTTGCCTCCGGGGCGCGGGATGTACGGCTGCGTGTGGCTTCTCCCCGGATCGCTGCTGTTCCAAGCTGGGTCGGAATGACGACGCGAAATGGAATCAAGATCGGGGCGCAACCACTTCTACAGCCTGCCTTCACTATATAGGTGTTTCATTTGCATTGAGAAGGGACGTATCCTCTTGATTGAGAGATTGATTGAGAGATGTTTGAGAGATTGATTGAGAGATGTTTGAGAGATTGATTGAGAGATGTTTGAGAGATTGATTGAGAGATGTTTGAGAAAAACAAATCCCATAGCGAATCTACAGCCCATGCAGATTTTATGCGGCAGGCGTTTTTCTGCGCTGGGGTCTGTACACAAAAGATGGAAGCAAGAGGCGTGGCAGGAGAACAACATGGCTGACAACAAGGCAGGCGCAAAACAGATTCTTCCCACGCAGCGTAGCGAAGCCCTGCGATCAGGCGCTTCCGGCCTGCCCGGTCGGGCGATTCGTGTTCTGGGCGTGCCGCTTGATCTCGGCCAGTCGCGTCGCGGCGTGGATATGGGGCCATCCGCAGTGCGCGTTGCCGGGCTGCAAGCGCGGTTGGAGTCGCTGGGCCATCGCGTGCAGGACGGTGGCAACATCTCCGTGGACATCGCAGAGATGCAGAACATCGGCGAGCAGAATGCAAAATATCTGACACCAATCACCGAGACCTGCGCGGGCGTGGCAGCGTTGGTGCTGGAGACGCTGGCGGCAGCGCAGATTCCGGTCATTCTCGGCGGAGATCATTCCGTGGCTGCGGGCACTGTCTCTGGCGTGGCGGAGTTTTTTCGCCGCCAGCAGCAAAAAATCGGCCTGCTCTGGATGGATGCCCACTCTGATATCAACACGCCGGAGACCTCGCCGAGTGGCAATGTTCACGGGATGCCGCTGGCTGCGTTGATGGGGCTAGGCCCGTCGCCGCTGCGCGATCTTTTTGGCTGGTCGCCCAAGGTGGCTGCGGAGAACACGGTTCTGGTCGGCGTACGCGACATTGATGCCGCAGAAAAAGAAAACATTCGTCGCGCCGGAATCGCCGAGGTTTACACCATGCGCGACATCGACGAGCGCGGAATGCGCGCCGTGATGGAAGAGGCGCTGCGCGTCGCCGGACGTGGGACTGCGGGCTATCATGTCTCCATCGATATGGACTGGGTTGATCCAGAGGACGCGCCTGGCGTCGGCACTCCTGTGCGCGGTGGAGCGACCTATCGCGAGGCGCATCTGGCAATGGAGATTCTCGCCGATCATGGCCACATGTTGAGCTTTGATATTGTCGAAGTGAACCCCGTCATCGACGAGCACAACCGCACAGCAGAGTTGGCCGTGGAGTTAATTTGCTCGGCCTTTGGAAAGAAGATTTTGTAGGAGAACATGAAAAAACCACGTATCGGCATTCTCTTTGGCGGGCGCAGCGGCGAGCATGAGGTCTCGCTGCTCTCGGCTGCCTCCGTGCTGCAAGCCATCGACCGCAGCAAATATGACGTGCAACTGATCGGCATTGCGAAAGATGGACGCTGGCTTACATCGACCGATGCCGAGCGCCTGCTGAAAGCTCCGAAACCTACGGAGCAACATCTGCGCGCCGGAGACCCGGAGGCAACAACAGCCGCCGCAGTCATTGAGCATGGGGACGCGATTTTGCTGCGTCCAGCTCCGGCACCGCTGGAGCCAGCCTCCAACCCGCTAACCGCATTGCGGGCCAGCGCAGAGAAATCCCTCACCGTCGATGTAATCTTCCCCGTGCTGCATGGAACATTCGGCGAGGACGGCACCGTGCAGGGATTGTTGGAATTGGCCGACATGGCTTATGTCGGCTCCGGCGTGCTTGGCTCCGCCGCAGGCATGGACAAAGATGTGATGAAGCGTCTCTTTACCGCCGCCAAGTTGCCCATCACGAAATACGTCACGCTGCTGCGCTCGGAATGGAAAAAAAATCCACGCCGCGCCACGCAGCAGGTCGAGTCCACGCTGCGCTATCCCGTTTTCGTAAAGCCAGCGAATCTCGGCTCCTCGGTCGGCATCAGCAAAGCGCATGACCGCAGGGAGCTGGCTCCGGCCATCGAATTGGCTGCGAGCTATGATCGCAAAATTGTCATTGAGCAGGGCGTGGGCGGCAAGCGCGGCAAGGCGCGGGAACTCGAAGTGGCCGTGCTCGGCAATGATGCCCCGGAGGCATCGGTTGTGGGAGAAATTATTCCCTGCAAGGAGTTTTACGATTACGATGCCAAGTATCTCAGCGAAGGCTCGGAGCCGGTGATCCCGGCCAGGCTGACTAAGGCGGAGGCCCGGCGCGTGCAGCAAATGGCCATTGCTGCTTTTCAAGCCTGCGAGTGCTCCGGCATGGCCCGTGTAGATTTTTTGATGGAGCCGGGCGCAAGCACAACTGCGAAACCACGAAAAATTTATCTCAGCGAGATCAACACGCTGCCCGGCTTTACCGCCATCAGCATGTATCCAAAATTGTGGGATGCGAGCGGGTTGCCGTACTCCAAACTCATTGATCGTTTAATCTCGCTGGCGCAGGAGCGGCATCGCGAGAAGCGGCAGACCCACTACTCCATGTGAGCAGCCGATAGATGTAGATCAAGTACAGCGCCGAAAGGCAGAGCAGGAATGCTGCCGTACCGCGTACAGGCCAATCCCGCGATGTGCGAGCGCGGGACAATCACGAGTGTTCTGCGGTCAAGATCGTTGCTTTTGATCGTATACGCAGAAAATGCTCTTCAAAATAACGCCGTGATAGCCAGGAAAACCCGCTGGCCAAGGTCACGCTGAGCGCAAAGCGGAGCACTAGAGCATTTTCACCTTTACTGTGTAGTGCCGAGGCGTAGCCTGAACCAAGCCTCGGCATTATCTGGGGTGATCTGAGGAAGCAGTTCAGTGATTGCCTGATCGAGTGCCTCTTTGGTTGGTGCCC
>JAJZIJ010000039.1 GCA_021810625.1 Acidobacteriota bacterium | reverse complement strand
CCAAACTCAACTCTTCTGATCGAACCATGCGGATGTTCACTACCCAGCATGACCGACCCTTCAGGCTCATCTTGTATTGGAATCAATGACCGCCTTCAGGCTCATCTTGTATTGGACAAGAGTCGGGCTTGCATCCGACGCGGGAATCCGCGATACTGAGTAGCTGGAGCCGCCCGCGTCCGCCTGTGCGGGGAGCGATGCTGCGCTCCCGGTTTCCCCAAGGGGTTTCCACAAGAAAGGAACATACGTCTGTGTTGATGATTCGTCTGGCGCGCTTTGGAGCGCCGAAAAAGCCCTTCTACCGCGTGGTTGTCATCGAGAAGGATCGCGCCCGCAATGGCCGCTCCCTGGAAGTAGTGGGCACCTACAATCCCCGCACCAATCCCGCCACCTGCGACCTGAAGCGGGAACGCATTGAGCACTGGGCCTCCAAGGGCGCGCAAATCTCGGATCGTGTTCAGAAGCTCCTGGCTCAGACGGTCGCCGTCGCCGCAAGCGCGTAGGCTGTATTTGCACCTCCTGGCGTGGCGAAAGCGAAGTCTCTCTTCCCCACGCTGGCTTCTTTGTTCCAAGAACACCGATTCGCTCCTTTGTATGCAATGAGATGGACGTTTTCTTCGTGACAATGTTGCAAGGGATATCTTCTTGTTCGTCCGGGGCATCTCCCCACATAAAGCGGCATAGTAACCAACAAAGATTACTTCGGGGTAAACCATTATTTTCGTGACATCCGGGGTGCGTCCCGGTATAAGTCAAGCTAGATTTGTGCCCGACTCATCCATGAGGTCATCGTATGTCAAGCGAATTGTTGGAACCATCTCCCTGTGACTTGATTGCAGAGATTGCTCGCTCTCTGGTGGATGCGCCAGAGCAAGTGGAGATCTCCTCTGTGGCGCGCGATGCCGCAACCTCGCTGCAACTGCGGGTTGCCCCCGGCGATGTAGGCAAGATCATCGGCAAGCAGGGGCGCACGGCGCGTTCGCTGCGCACCATTCTGAGCGCCGTCAGTATGAAGCTGCAACATCGCTACACGCTGGAAATTCTGGAAGAGAGCCACGACGAGATGCATGCTTCTTCCGTGAGCGCGTCTCCCGTCCTGCAGTAGCGAGCGCGGGAGGATTCCCTGGCGTTGTGGAGTCTGGCGTAGGACAATGTGTATGTGCCCAAGCCCAGACCCGTTCCCGATCCCACACCCTGGATTCGTATTGCCCGCCTGTTACGTCCGCAAGGGCGGCGCGGGGAGTTGCTTGCGGAGATTCTGACCGATTTCCCGGAGCGCTTCGCGCAGCAGCCATCCGTTTTTTTGCTCGGCGGCAAGCAGCCCGACGCCGCGCAGCCTGCCATCCT
The DNA here is from genome assembly GCA_021810625.1 of Acidobacteriota bacterium. Lineage (GTDB taxonomy): Bacteria > Acidobacteriota > Terriglobia > Terriglobales > Acidobacteriaceae > JAJZIJ01. The sequence continues at coordinate 22,607 of JAJZIJ010000039.1, read as the reverse complement.
TGAAAACCACTGGCTGCACAAAGGCCGCGTCGTCCTGAAGTTTCAAGGGGTGGATTCCATCTCCGACGCAGAGGCGCTGCGTGGGTTGGATGTGGTGATCCGGCAGGAAGAGCGCGCGCCGCTGACCGACGGCTCCGTCTACATCGACGACCTGATCGGCTGCGTGTTGGCGGATACCCGCCAGCCGGGTGCGCCCGTGGTGGGGGTTATCCGCAATGTGCTGCCACAACCTCCAGAGACGGCGGACTTGCTGGTACTGGCGGGCGAGGACGGCAGGGAACATCTTGTCCCCTTCGCCAAGGCGTATCAGATTCATGTCGATGTTGCCGCGCAGCGCGTGGAGATGGCGATTCCAGATGGTCTGCTGGCCGTAAACGCGCCGTTGACGGCGGAGGAACAGGCCGTGCCTCAACCCTGACCATGTGCTTCAAGGTCGGCTCGCGCGCTCCATTCTTCCTTATGCCCGCGCCAGAAAACGGAAGGCCAGATGGATCAGCGTGAGCACCAGCGCCCCCAGAAACGCCGCGAAAAATCCGCGAATGCGGAAGCCGGGAACAATGGCGCTGGCCAGCAGCAAAATGAACGCATTGATGACCAGAAAGAACAATCCCAGCGTCACAATGCCGAGCGGCAGCGTCAGCAGCTTGAGCAGAAATCCCAGCGTGGCATTCAAAAAGCCCACGACCAGAGCGGCGATCATGGCGCTGCCAAAACCCGCAATTTCAAATCCCGGAACCACATGGGCTACGATCAAGAGCGCCAGCGCGCCGAGAAGCCAAAGAAAAAGTAAATAGATCATACGCCGTGAGAGTACCGGGAATTGACGTGGGAAATCAAGAGGCATGTGTGCATTGCTTCGGCGCGCCTCTTGATTTTTGGTATGTCGCCCGCTACCCCGTGATGGTGACACCAGGGTGTGAAGTCGCAATAGGTTGTCCATTCAAACTGAAAACGCTCTACGCTCGATCGCGGGGCATTTCGCCGTAAGGCGCAGGCGCTATGGCTCATCTTCCGGCAAGTCCAGCGGCAGGCTCAATTTTGATGCGGGCGCGGGGCGGCTGCGCGGAGCCTGCTTGAAGGTCGCATCGCGGCGATGCAGCGGGTACTGCACCTGCTGGCCGCGCAGCAATTGTTCCACAGTGAGAACCTGCATGCGCGGGTAGCTGGTGCCGTCTGTGGATTTATAAAAGCCCGCTTCTGCGGCCTCTTTCATCATGGGCTTGGTGGGCGCTTCAAAACACAAGAAGACTCCGATCTCGGCCTTCTCGCGCTCCAACGTTCCGCGCAGATCGCGCACCTGCGAAACGGTTACGCCGCCAGCCTTGACGGAAAAAAGTATCTGCTTCGATTTGCCGCTATCGTCGTCGTGGAAATAGAGTCGCCCGTCGATGCCACGATCCGCGCCTTTCTTCTGTTCTGCCGGACGCGCGCCGCACAACCCCAGCGCCCACCACTGGAACTGATACTTGTCCTGCTCGGCCAGCGTGGCCGCTCCGGCAACATCCGTGGGTTCGCCGATGACCTCGTAGGTTTTGCGTATCTCTTCCCCGAACGTGTCGGAGAAGCGTTTTTTGATGAGTCCAATGGCCAGATGCGTGATGTCGATGCCGATCCAGCGGCGGTTCAGCTTTTGCGCAACCTGCACCGTGGTTCCGCAGCCGCAGAATGGATCGAGCACAACGTCACCTTCATTACTGCTTGCACTCAAAATGCGTTCGAGCAGCGCTTCCGGCTTCTGCGTCGGATAACCAAGACGCTCTTTCGCTTGTGCGCCGATGGGCGGTATATCCGTCCAAACATCCTGCAAACTAACGCCGGGCATTTCGTCAAGATAGCGTTTGTAAACAGGAATGCCAGATTTGGAATACAGAAGTCTTCCTTCGCGATCAAATTTTTCCATGTTAGCGCGCGAATAAGCCCAATAACGCCCTTTGTATGGTTTTACGCCTTTCCACGCGTAGCTTGTATCCCCACCAGGTCTTGATGCAGTCAGATTGTCAACACGGTACTTTCTTCCGGTACCTGGCTCAATATACCGATAAAAGTTTTCTACATATGCTGGATCGTAAGGCGTGTAGAGAGTGTTCCAAATCCATGAATTATCTTTCGTGTAAAAAAGAATCGTGTCGTGGATGTGTCCATGAATCTTACGACCCTGTTTCGCATCGCTGTGTGCGCTGCTCCGCTTCCAGATGATTTCTGTGCGATACATCGTCGGCCCGAAGACGGCATCCATCAGAATTTTCAAATAGTGGCTGGCGGTGGGATCGCAATGCAGATAGATGGAGCCAGTCTCCTTCAACACGCGGCGCAATTCAACGAGGCGCGGAGCCATCATGGCAAGATACGCCATCATGTCGGTGTTGCCCAGAAAAGTATGAAAAGCGAGCATCACATCGGCTACGCGCCCGCCTGCTTCGACAATCTCCTCATACGCCTGACGGCTGTCGAGATTCCACTCCCAGGTATCTTCAAAGGCGCGAACCTGCGAACTCGACCGGCTGCCATCCTTTTCCGCGAACAGCACGCTATACTCCTGCCGCGAGTTAAAGGGCGGATCAAGATAGACGAGATCGACGGAGGCATCCCGTACATAGCGCCGCAGCACATCGAGATTATCGCCGTAATAAAGCTGATTTTTTTCGCTCATTGGACTTCAATGTGAGGGTAGCACGGGAGCGTATCGTTGCTGATGCCATTCCCATGCGCTGGACATGATGTCGTCGAGCGCGAGAAATTTCGGCTGCCAGCCCAACTCTCGGATGATCTTTTCTGAGCTTGCCACCAGCACGGCGGGGTCGCCTGCGCGACGCGGAACCTCCTCCACCGGAATGGCGTGACCCGTGACGCGACGGGCCGATTCGACCACCTCGCGCACGGTGAATCCCCGGCCATTGCCCAGGTTGTAGATCAGGCGATCCCGCGTTTCCAGCGCCCGCAGCGCCAGTAGATGCGCGTCGGCAAGATCGCGCACATGGATGTAGTCGCGGATGCAGGTGCCATCCGGCGTGGGGTAATCGGTGCCGAAGATTTTGATGCTCTTGCGACGACCCAGCGCAACATCGAGAATCAACGGGATCAGATGTGACTCCGGCTCATGCGACTCGCCCCGGCCTGCAATCGCGCCCGCCACATTGAAGTAGCGCAGGCTGGCGTAACGCAGGCCGTGAATGCGATGCAGCCAGGCGAGCATCTGCTCCACCAGCAGCTTGGATTCGCCATAGGGATTGGTGGGCCGCAGCGCGGCATCCTCGCGGATCGGCGTTGATTCCGGCTCGCCGTAGACGGCTGCGGTCGAGGAAAAAACCAGCTTCTTCACGTTGGCGGACAGCATCGCCTCCAACAGACCGAGCGTGGACGCGGTGTTGTTGCGGAAATACTGCTCCGGTCGCTGCATGCTTTCGCCCGCTTCAATCAAGGCGGCAAAGTGCAGCACGGCATCGATTTTCTGTTCGCGCAAGAGGCGCTCCAGTGGATCGCGGTTGGCAATGTCGCCTTCGACAAAGTGCGCGCCCGCTGGCACGGCCTCACGCCGAGCGTGGCACAAATTGTCGTAGACGACCACGGTATGTCCCTGATCGAGAAGCAGTTGCGCAACCGTGCTGCCAATGTAGCCCGCCCCGCCTGTGATGAGAAGATGCAAAGCCCGCCTCCAGAAGTCTTTCAGCCCATGATACCCCCAGCACGCCAGTTTCCCTTGTTGCGCGCAAAATGCCCAGCGATATGGAAGCATGTCCCCTAGGGTATTGATGGGGTATTTGATGTTTGGCTTCATGTTGCACAAATGGTTATTTTAATCCTGGAGTGGTATTCTACTTGTCACTAACGGAATAGCTTCCCCGAAAACAACGAAAGAAAGTAAACACAAAAAGATATTTTTGTGGCATACTTTGGGACACAGTAGAAAAGTCCAAGCTGGGGCGGGGTAGCCTGTGTGGTATTCAGTTCGCCACTGCGGTGAATCTGTAGTATCTGGATTTATTCGCCCGGTTTGGCGTTATCGTTGTATGCTTGGGGGCAGCAAAGAGCGGAGGCGCCATCATGGGGCTGTTCTTTTGTGGCCTGTGGTTGGGAGTTGTTCTTCTTTTGTTTTGCGGGATGCTGCGCTTGGAAATTCCGTCCATAGACAACAAGCGGTATGGATAAGTTCTTTGTGGTAGGCTGATTTCACACTTTCTGAGGGCTGGTGGCTGTTATGACGGATACTACATCTGTAAACATGCAAGGAACTTATACGTTTGGCCTGTTGCCGGAGCCGGAGAGGATGAGCGGCTCTTACGTTGTAAGCGCCATTGTGAACGTTTGCCTGCTCGCGCTCTTCATGATTCTATCGTTGTTCGCGTTGCATCAGAGAATTGTGGCCAAGCAACATGAGACGCTTACCTTGCTGATTCCCGTCAAGCCGGTGAAAATACCGAAGCCGATCCCCAAAGCCCCGCTGGTTCCGCCACCGCCAGATCTGCTGCGGGACATCGCGCCACAAAAGATTGTCTTCCACCAGCCCACGCCGGAGGAAGCTCCACACATGTCCCAGATGAAAATGGCGATGCCGGATGCACCGGTGCTTCCGCCGTACAAGCCCATTGATGTGGCGCTTCCGCCGCAGCCGAAGGTTGGCATGTTCCATACCGACACGCCCACGATGACGGCGAACAATATGTCCAAGCCGACGACTTCGACCGGAGGATTTGGCGATCCCACGGGGGCATTGCCCAATCCCAATTCCAATGGGCGCGTATCCGCCTATGGCAGCTTCAACAATGCGATTGGCTCGCAGAGTGGGGCCGGTGGCGCTCGCATGGGAAGTGTGCATGGCGTGAATTTTGGCTCTGGCTACGCGAATGGCCGCGTTGGCGGCGGTGGACACGGGAAGGTGTCCAGTGGAGGGTTTGGAAGTAATGTTGCGGCTGTTGGGCACGGCCCGGTGGGAACCGTTCAGGTTGCCGGCTTCCACACCAACATTGCCAAGGGAGCGGCCCCCAAACTGGCGAACACGGAATCCCAGATTCAGCAGGTGCAGATTCTCTTTCACCCCACTCCGCAATACACTGAGGAGGCAAAGCAACTAAGAATCCAGGGCGAAGTGGTTCTGGAGGTTCGCTTTGGAGCCGATGGCACGATTCAGGTGATCCGTGTCGTACATGGGCTTGGTCATGGCTTGGATCAACAGGCCGTACGCGCGGCAGAACAAACAAAGTTCAAACCTGCCATGAAAGATGGCAAACCGATAGATATGACAACGTATTTCAGAATTGATTTTCAGTTGGCGTAGCAGAACCAGAATCAAAATTAAATTAAGGATGTAATCCCCAGGAATACCATCATGAGATTTGAAAAAGCCTTTTCCAAGCGTTCTTTGCGGACTAGAGGATGTGTACTTGGTCTCCTGCTTATCTGCGTGGCCGTTCCTGCTTTTGCTCGTAAAAAGAAACAGGTTAAAACCCAGCTAACGCCAGCAATGGTTCAGCTGATCAACAAGGCCTCGGCTCATGAAAAAATTGTCATGAGGACGTTGCAGCAGCGTACTCCTGTTGTGGAAAGCTACATCCAGAATTTCAAGCCGGATCTCCAGCTTTATGCGGTGCCCACCTCCGACAAATACTTCCTGGGCCGGGTTGATTTTGGACGCGTGATCCAGGACAACCGTTATCAGGAAGCGGCCAGCAAAAAGGGTGTCCTCAAAGGCTCGTCGATGTTTGTCAATGGGCTGACAAAGGCATTTAACATTGAGTACGTCGCGCAGGGTTTCGTGCAAATGTTGCTGCTGGACGCAAATCACTTCGATCTCCAGCACTATAACTTCAAGTTCGTGCGCCCCGAATTTATCGGCGATATCCGTACCTCGCTCTTCGACGTTGAGCCTCGCCCAGGGAGTGGCGCAGGCCGCTTCATCGGACGTGTCTGGATTGAAGATGAGGGAGGGAACATCGTCCGCTTTAGCGGTACCTACACCACGGCTCAAGGCCACGACCTCTATTACCACTTCGATAGCTGGCGCACGAATGTTCAGCCCGGTCTGTGGCTGCCGACTGCCGTGTATGCCGAAGAGCATGGCCCTGGCATTGTTCCCGATGCCGCCAACTTTTTCCGTGCCCAGACGTGGATATGGGGATACTCTCTCAAGCAGCCTGTCGCGGCCACCGATAGCATATCGGTGAAAGTCGATGCCGTGAAAGATCAAAGCGAAAGCGCCCGGGATGTCAGTCCGCTCCAGGCCTCGCGCATGTGGGCCGATCAGGCGGCGGCGAACATTCTGGATCGTCTCTATCAGGCTGGCTTGATGGCAGGGCCGAGTGATTTCGACAAGGTGTTGGAAACCGTTACCAACAACCTCGTCGTCACCAACAACATCATGCTTTCGGAGCCGATTCAGTGTCGCGTTATGCTAACCACGCCGTTGGAATCCATGTCCATCGGCAACACAATCGTGCTGAGCAAGGGATTGGTGGACACGCTGCCAACGGAAGAGGACCTTGCCGCTGTGATCGCCTTTCAACTGGCGCATATGGTTCTGGGACACAAAGTCGATACGGAGTTTGCCTTCCCGGATAACCTGATGTTCCAGGATCAGGCTGCCATGCGTCGTCTGCCGCTGCACCATAGCGATGCGGAAAACGATGCTGCCGCGAAAAGGGCCATCATACTGCTTAAGAACTCACCGTACAAGGATAAGCTCGGCAATGTTGGCCTGTACCTTGAGATGCTGCAGGCGCGGGCGCACGCTCTACCTGCCCTGATGCAGCCGGAGATGGGGGATCCTCTGTTCCGCTCTGCGGCGGATGACCAAACTTGGCTGAGTCCTTTGCTCGTAGGCGCTCCCAAGCTCAACATGGACAAGCTGGATCAAATTCCGGCGCTGCCGCTGGGAAGTCGGTTGCGCATTGATGCCTGGACGGATGCGGTGGACATGCTCGATGCCAGACCCGTGGCCATGTTCAGCCCTGGAGATAAGATGCCTTTCGAGATAACACCCATTTTCTTCCGTTTACACCATTATGAAACAGGCGCGAGTTTGCCCACCTCCACTGGCGCGTCGGCTCCTGCTGCAGGGGCATCTCCAACTGCGGCGGCGGGTTCTTCTGCCGCGGGGCAGTAAACGAAAGCGATCCGAGGCGGGCACGCAGCGTATGTGCTTCGCCTCGGGTTTCGACTGCTTAAAATTTAGAAGTTTGGAAAGAGAGGATTTTCCTGTGGGAAAGCGACTGGTCGGATGCTTGTTTTTCGTATTGTTTCCCATCTTGGCGTACACGCAGGCTGTCCCGCCAGCAGCGAATAAGATTGCCTATCTCAGTGTGGGCGGATTTTATACTGTTGCGCAGATGGACTACGGACAGTACCACTCAATGGGTTGGGGCGGCTATAGCGATCTGAATTACAGAGTGTGGAAAGATCTTGGGGTCGGACTGGAAGGCGAGGCCCACATCATCGACTTCCGCCTGAAATCCGGAACGGCTTTCCAGAACTATCTTGGCGGCGTGCGTGTCGCGTATGAGATGCCCTACTTCGGGCGGCATTTTGAACCCTATGCCAAGGTTCTGGGTGGTGGAACGCGCTTTCATTATCCAACGTTCATCACCAACAAGATATACGATTACAGCACATGGTCTGTTGGCGGTGGCGTGGACGTGAAAATATCGAATCGCTGGTACTGGCGATCTGTGGATTTTGAAGATCTGCATCTTTGGAATTATCCGCCATACGCTCTGACCCCTTGGACACTTTCCTCAGGCATTTCGTTCCGCGTTTTCTAGCCCTTGCGCCTTTGTTGTATCTCAAGACCCCGGTGCCTGCCGGGGCTTTGTATTTTTATTCCATTTCCCCCATTCCTGTCTTCAATAGGATCTCCTGAGCAGTTAGCATGGAGAGTCAGCCCAAAATCATGACTCCAGATAAAAAATCTCCTCGCGTTCGTTTCGCTCCTTCGCCCACCGGCTATCTCCACGTCGGCGGAGCGCGCACCGCTCTCTTCAACTGGCTTTTTGCCCGGCACACCGGCGGCGTGCTCATTCTGCGCATTGAGGACACGGACTTTGAGCGTTCCTCTGCCGAAATGGTCACAGGCATTCTGGATGGAATGCGCTGGCTGGGCATGGATTGGGACGAAGGGCCGTTCTATCAATCGCAGCGGTTGGAACTTTATCGCGCCACGGCAGACAAGTTGCTGGCCAGCGGTCACGCCTACTTCTGTTTCTGCACCAGAGAAGAACTGGAGCAGCGTCGCTCCGCCGCCACGGCAACCTTGCAGACGCCCCGCTACGATGGCCGCTGCCGCAAGATCGCGCCGGAGGATGCCGCACGGCGCAAAGCCGCCGGAGAAGCGGCTGCGCTCCGTTTTGCCGTGCCTATCACTGGAGTCACGCGGTTTGATGATGCTGTCTTTGGCACGCTGGAATTTGCGAATGAGGAACTGGAAGACTTCGTTCTGCTCCGCTCCGACGGCATCCCCACCTATCACCTGAGCGTGGTTGCCGACGATCTCGACATGGGCATGACGCACATCATTCGCGGCGCCGACCACATCTCCAACACGCCCAAGCAGGTGCTGCAATATCAGGCGTTGGGCGCACCGCTGCCCATCTTCGCGCATGTGCCGCTGATTCTTGGGCCAGACAAATCGCGACTCTCCAAGCGCCACGGAGCCACCAGCGTGATGGCCTATCAGGAGATGGGCATTGTTCCCGAAGCCTTCCGCAATTTTCTGGGTCTGCTGGGCTGGTCGCCCGGCGCGGCGGGCAAGGCTGCCGACGGCAAGGATCGCGAACTCTTCGCGTCCGAAGATTTAATTCGGCTCTTTTCGCTCGAAGGCATCTCGCACTCGAATGCCGTTTTTGACAACGACAAGCTGGCCTGGTTCAACACGGAGTACATCCGCGCCTATTCTGCGGAACGCCTGCTGCCGCTGGTCGAACAGGAGTGGCGCGCCGCGTCCTTTACGCCCTCGCGCAACCAACAGGAGATTCTGAGCGCGATCAATCTGGTCAAGCAACGCGCGCGCAGCCTGAAGGATTTCTCCACCGCGTTTCTGGCCTACTTTGGCGACGAGTTTGCTTTCGATCCCGCCGCAGTCACAAAATTCCTCAGCGATGCAGCCGTGCGCGGCCTGCTGGTGGAGATGGCCGGGCGCTACGCTGAGCTGGAGACCTTTGACGAGGTTACGGCGGAGCAGACACTCCGCGCCTTCGCGGAAGAAAAAGGCATGAAGGCTGGAGCGCTCATCAACGGCGCGCGTGTTGCGCTCACCGGGCAGGCGGTCGCGCCGAGTCTGTTCGCCGTGATGGTCTGCCTGGGGCAGGAGCGCGTCGTCGCGCGTTTACGCGCAGCAGAGACAATTGCTGCGTAGGAGTTATACCCACTCGCCCTGGCGTATCAGCGGCTCGGCTGCGCCGTTGGCGGCGATGCCATCTACATCCATTTCGCCGGAGCCAATCATCCAATCCACATGGATGAGGCTGGCGTTCGCGCCCTTGGCGGCGAGCGTGGCCGCGTCCATTTTTTCTCCGCCGATCAGGCAGGTGCTGTAGGCCTGGCCCAGCGCAATGTGGCTGGCCGCATTTTCGTCGAAGAGCGTATTCCAGAAGAGTACGCCGCTTTGCGCAATCGGCGAGGAGTGCGGCACCAGCGCCACTTCGCCCAGCTTGCGCGCGCCTTCATCTGTGCCGATCATGCGCTCCAGCACCTCTTTGCCGGTCTTCGCGTGGGCTTCGACGACGCGGCCCTTCTCAAAGCGCACGGAGATTTCCTCCATCAGCGTTCCTTGATGCGAGAGCGGCTTGCTGCTGCGAACCGTTCCATCTACGCGATCCTTATGCGGCGTGGTGAAGACCTCCTCGGTGGGAATGTTGGGCTGGCAGAAGATGCCGTTGCCCGCCTGCGTGCCGCCCCCGGCCCAGAGATGATCGTCGGCCAGTCCGACGCGCAGATCGGTTCCTGGCCCGCGAAAATGAAGAGCGGCAAAGCGTTTGGCATTCAGAAAATCGACGCGCTCCTTCAGGTACGCGCCATGCGCCTGCCAAGCAGCGACGGGATCGGCAACATCGGCGCGAGAGGCGGCAAAGATCGCATCCCACAGCCTGGCCACGGCTGCATCCTCCGGCAGATCAGGAAAGACGGCCCGCGCCCAGGCTGGCGTGGCGCAGGCAACAATCGTCCAGTTGATCTCATGCCGCGTAATCAACTCCATTGCAGGCTTGCTGGCTTTGGAGAAAGCTGCGTTGGCGCGACCCACCTTCGCCGGGTCTTCCTTGCCCAGCAGCGCCGGATTGCCGCCAGCAATGGCCAGCCGCGCCGCGCCGCTGCGATAGGCCGTTGCGATGCCATCCTGCAGCCAGGTGGCCACGCGGTCAAAGCTGGCGTCAGGCGCATGGCGATAGCGCAGCAGCGCCGACTCCTCATCGGAGAGCAGCGTTGTCACCAGAATTGCGCCGGCCCTGTAGGCGTGCTCGGTAATGCGTCGCGCCAGCGGCAGCGCATCGACGGAGGCGCTCATCACCAACTCCTGTGCCGGGGCATCGCTGGAGCCAAGCCCAAGCCCAATGCGCACGGCCACCTGGGCCAGGCGATCCAGTTTTTGTTCAAAAGAAAGTTGAGCGGCGAAATTTTTATTGTTTGGATTGGTCATGGTGTGTCATTTTACTTCGTTGTTTCGATGGGCAGCCTGCCCCTTGCGTTAATCGTTGCGGCAAGTTTCCATTACTTCGCCGTCACGCGCAGCGTAAACAGCAGCGTTCGGGGCGGATTGCATATTCGCATCTGGTTGTCGCAGGCCTGGTAGCGCAGCCTGCCTTGCATGGAATACACGCCGGGTTTCGCCTGCATGTGAATCTGGATTGGGAACGCGCCCGTATAGATGCTTAGGGTATCTTTCGATGTGGAGTGAAAATTGGACTCCTTCGCCTGCGGATATTGCATCTTTGTTACATGCACGCCCGCAGGCGCATCCAGCGTCAGCGTGGTTGGAATCAAGTAGGGGGAGTGCGGCGTGTGTGAATTGACGTGCAGGCCATCGTCAACCTGAAAGTTCAAGACCACGATCTGAGGATGCCCGGCAGGAAGTGTCCAATCCTGGGGGGATTCCATCTGCACCCATTGCTTCTCCCCATGCGCATTGTCGCTGCCGAAATCCATCCCTTTGTCGCGGGGCTGCCATTGCGACTGCGAGGCCAGCAGCGGTAGCGCGCAGCAACAGAGAAGGATGGGAATCAGCAGGCTCCGGCGCAGCATGGTCAATCTTCCCTGGTAGCCAGAATTTTTTTGATGTTGTCCTCGATCTCGCTCTTTGAAACCAACCCCGCGGTTTCCACGACGATCTTGCCATCGCGCCCAATGTAATAAGAGGTGGGCAAGCCATCCACGCCGCCATACGCATGGCTGACCGCATCGTCGCCAATCAGCACCGGATAATTGACACCCATCTTCTGGGCGAAGGTGGACACCTGCGCAAAGGGTGGATCGTCCTCAGAGATGCCCAGCACGGTAAAACCCTGGGCCGCATATTGTTTCTGCATGTCGATGAGCCAGGGCATCTCCAGCTTGCAGGGCGCGCACCAGGTCGCCCAGAAATTCACCAATATCGCCTTGCCTTTGTAATCGGCCAGGGAAACTTTTTTTCCATCAGGAGTCTTAAGCGTAAATCCCGGCGCCAGCTTGCCGCGCAAATCCAGCAGTCCCTGCGCGGCGGGAGAATCCGGGTCGGCATCCGCAGCCGCCACCGTGCCTGGATTGCCGCCAGCGCCATTGTCTGGCACAAGCGCCACATGATTGGCCTCCGCCTGTTGCAGCGCGAGTCTGCGTTCGCGATACGCCGACACGCCCGACCAGAGCATCAACGTAATGCCAAGGATCAGAACCAGAACAACGAGAAGATTTCTTTTCACGCGAACCTCAATTTGAGTGGCACGAATTTGGATGGCGCGCATTCGTAGCGCGCAAATTCACAGAACACTGGCCCACAGAAAAGTTTACTGCACTTGTCCTTCCCGTACCTGCATTCCCGTCTGCCGGGCACGGGTCATTGGATGCGCCGATCCACGCGGAAGGCTCATCTGGTAGTATCAAAACGTTTTCAGTGCGCGGCACTTGCAGCGCATTTAGGCCAGATGTATGAAATCCCTTAGGTAGGAGCGTCGTGGAGAAACACGCCACCAAGAGCGTCCCAGCAACACTCAGCAATCCAACGCCCAGCCGACTGGTGCGGATTGAGGCCGAGGCGCTGCTGGCGCTGGCCGAGCGGCTCGATGGGCCAATGGCCGCCGACTTTACCCGCGCCGTTGAAATTCTCGTAGCCTGCGGAGAGACGCGAGGCCGCGTCGTCGTCACCGGAATGGGCAAGAGCGGCATCATCGCGCAGAAGATTGCGGCGACGCTCAGTTCCACGGGCAGTCCGGCGCTGTTTCTGCATCCGGCAGAGGCGCGCCACGGCGATCTGGGCATGTTGGCGCAGGGCGATGTGGTGATTGCGCTCTCGGCCAGCGGCGAGACGGAAGAGATTCTGCTGCTGCTGGAGATGCTCAAGCGCATGGGCGATGCGCTGATTAGCTTCTGCTGCAATCTGAAATCCACGCTCGCGCTGGCGAGTGATGTGGCACTCGATTGTTCTGTGGCGCAGGAGGCCTGCGGTCTGGGTCTGGCTCCCACGGCATCCACGACCGCGATGCTGGCGCTGGGCGATGCGCTGGCCATTGCCGTCTCGCAGCGCAGGGGCTTTCGCGTCGAGGATTTTGCCAGCCTTCATCCCGGCGGCAAGCTGGGCAAGCGCCTGCTGCGGGTTTCGCAATTGATGCACTCCGGCGAGGCCGTGCCGCGTGTCGCGCCCAACGCTCCCATGCAGGATGTGATCTACGAGATGTCGCGCAAGGGTCTCGGCATCACCACCGTCGTTGAAAACGACAAACTGGTCGGCCTGTTGAGCGATGGCGACTTACGTCGCTTGCTGGAACGCGATGGGGCCGCAGCTTTGGCCAAAACTGCGGGACAGGCCATGCACCGCGCTCCGCTGACCATTGCCGCCACGGAGTTTGCCGCCGAAGCGCTGCATCGCATGGAGGAGCGCAAGATTACTTCGCTGGTTGTTGTGGATGCGGCGGGCCGCGTCGAAGGCATTCTCCATCTGCATGACCTGTGGGGTATGGAATTGTTTTAAGCGTGAGCATTGTGGCATGTCGATATGCACGCAGAAAAAATGTTCTGTCATTTCGAGCGAGTCCGCCGCAGCGGACGAGTCGAGAAACCTGCGTTTGCGGAAAACAGAAACACGGATCCCTCCACTGCGATCACTCGCTATGGCGAGTGATCTCCGGTCGGGATGACAGAGTTTTTGGTGGAGATGGCAAAGTCTTAGCCGCCATCGTTTCGGCGATACCACCCCGCCAGCAGGTAGAATGAGAGAGATTCCGATAGGACTTCTTCCACGCATGCATCGCTGGTCAAAACTTTTTCTCCCCACCCTTCGGGAAGCGCCTGCCGACGCTGAAGTCGCCAGCCACAAGTTTCTCGTGCGCGCCGGATATATTCGGCAGCTTTCTGCTGGCATCTACTCGTATCTATTTTTGGGCCAGCGCGCCATCAACAAAATTGTGGGCATCGTGCGCGAAGAGATGGATGCCATCGGGCAGGAATTTTTGCTGCCTGCGCTGCTGCCACGCGAACTCTGGGAGCAGAGCGGCCGCTGGACGGGCATGGGCGACAATATGTTCCGCCTGAAGGATCGCAAGGGTGCCGACCTCTGCCTGGGCATGACGCACGAAGAAGTAATGACCGAGATTGCGCGCAAGGAGCTGCGCAGCTACAAGCAGTTGCCGCAAATCTGGTATCAGATTCAGACCAAGTTCCGCGACGAGCCGCGCCCGAAATCCGGGCTGCTGCGCGTGCGCCAGTTTTTGATGAAGGATGCCTACTCCTTTGACATGGACGCAGCGGGATTGGACGAGAGCTACAAGAAACACGACCGGGCCTATCGCCGAATCTTCTCGCGCTGCGGACTGAAGTTTATGGCTGTTGAGGCCGACTCCGGCGCGATGGGCGGCAGCCAGTCGCAGGAGTTTATGGTGGCCACCGAAGCAGGCGAAGACCTGATCGCAAGCTGCGAAAAATGCGACTACGCGGCGAATGTGGAGAAGGCAACTTCAAAGCTGGCTCCCGTGGAAGACCTGGCACCCACCGGCGACGGCAAACCAGAAAAAGTTCACACGCCGGGCATCGGGTCGATTGCTGAGGTGACAGCATTTTTGCAGGTACACGCGACGCAGGACATCAAATGCGTGGCCTATATGGCGGAGCAGCGCGAGGCAGCGAGCAAGTCGAGTTGGCAGCCAGCGGCGATCTTTCTGCGCGGCGATCACTCCGTGAATGAAACCAAGTTGCTCGCGTTGCTCGGCGCGGTCGAGTTGCGCCCGATGACTCCAGAGGAGCTTACTGCCTACTTCCATGCACCTGCCGGATTTCTTGGCCCGATTGGTTTGCAGCCTGCATCCAAGCCAATGGCAGGCGGCCTGACGGTGGTGTTGGATCACGCGCTCGAAGGTCGAAAAAATATGATCTGCGGCGCGAATGAATCGGATTACCATCTGCGCAATGTCACTCCGGGCAGCGACTTCAAATGGACGCTGGCCGCCGACATCCGCAATGTTAGCGAGGGCGAAGGCTGCCCGCAATGCAATTCACCGCTCAAAATTGGCAAAGCGGTCGAGATTGGCCACATCTTCAAACTCGGCTACAAATACTCGGAGAGTATGGGCGCGCGCGTGCTCGACCTGAACGGCAAGGAAGTTACGCCGATCATGGGCAGCTACGGCATTGGCATTGAGCGCATCCTGACCGCTGCCGTGGAGCAGAGCAACGACGACAACGGCTTCTGGCTGCCGCCGTCCATTGCGCCATTCAGCGTTGTTGTCACCGTGACCAATGTAAAGGATGCTGCCCTGATGGAAGCGGCGGAAAAGCTGGCGCTAGAGTTGGATCGCGCCGGAATGGACGTTCTGCTGGATGACCGCGATGAGCGCGCAGGCGTAAAGTTCAAAGATGCAGACCTAATCGGCATTCCTTTTCGCGTGAACGTGGGCAAAAAAATCGTGGAGGGCCGGGTCGAAGTGGTGACGCGGGCGACATTGCAAAGCGAAGAAATGCCGCTGGAGATGGCGGCGCAATTCCTGCTTGCACGCATGGCGCACGCGCTGCCGGAAAGCGAGTAACTCCCTGCGTGGACGAAGAGGTCAACATACCGCTCCCGCTCCCGAACATCCCTGGCGATGATGGGAACAACGAACCCTATAGCGGGGAACCTCGCGGCGACGAACCTCGCGACAAGGGGAGATGGCCGCTTGCCCTCAAGTTGCTGCTGGCGCTGACGATTTGTTTCCTGTTGCTCTGCGCTGTGGGCGGCGCCATCTTTGCGCATTACTATTTCCAATATCAAAAAGTTGTCGATGCGCGACTCAGCGGCCCCATCTTCGCCAACACTGCACAGATTTATGCTGCGCCGCGTCAGGTTCGTCCCGGCCAGAAGTACAGCGTGCAGGAGATTGCCAGAGACCTTCGCCTCGCCGGATATACGTCCGTCAACGAACGCTCCCCCTCTCTGGTGGGGACATTCCAGCTTGGCAACAACAGCATTCACATCCAGCCGGGGCCGCAGTCCTATCACGCGCCGGATGGAGCCACCGTTACCACCGTCAATGGCGTAGTCAGCAGCATTCTCGGCGACGACCACCACCAGCTTGCCTCGTATGAACTGGAGCCGCAGCTCATCACCGGACTCTCCGACAAGAATCGCGTCAAGCGCCGTTTGGTGACGTATGACGAATTGCCGCCGCAACTGGTGCAGGCCGTGCTGGCTATTGAGGATCGTCGTTTTTTTGAGCATGGCGGCGTGAACTATTACCGCCTGATGGAAGCAACGATCAGCGATATTCGCACCGGTCACAAGGGGCAGGGAGCCTCTACCATCACCATGCAACTGGCGCGTGGATTTTTTCTGTCGCCAGAAAAACGCTTCAAGCGCAAGGTCATCGAAATCGCCATCACCTTTCAGTTGGAGCATCGCTTCAGCAAAGAAAAAATCTTTGAGATGTACGCCAACCAGATCAATCTGGGACAGCGCGGCAGTTTTTCCATCAATGGACTGGGCGAGGCGGCGCAGGCCTACTTTGGCAAGGATGTGCGCCAGCTTACGCTGCCGGAGTGCGCACTGCTGGCGGGCATGATTCAGCGGCCAAATTATCTTTCGCCCTATAAGCATCCCAAGCGCGCTCTGGAGCGGCGCAATCTGGTGCTGGATGCAATGGTGAGTACACATGCCATCACGCAGCAGCAGGCAGCGGCGGCCAAGGCCGCGCCGTTAACCGTGGCTCCCTTCAGCGTGGATGAGCGCGAAGCTCCCTACTTTGTCGATCTGGTGCGCGATCATTTGACACAGCGCTATGGCGACCGCGATATCAACGGCGAAGGATTGCACATCTACACCTCGCTCGACCCGGATTTGCAAAAGATTGCCACCGAGGCCGTGGAAGATGGCATGCACAATGTCGATGCGATGGTACGCAGACGGTATACGCATAAGACACGCCACGGCGAGGTCATCACAGCGCCGAACATCATCTATCCGCAGGTCGCGCTGGTGGCACTGGATCCGCACACCGGTCAGGTGCTTTCGCTGGTGGGTGGTCGCAACTACGGTGCCAGCCAGTTGAACCATGCCATCGCCAAGCGGCCCACGGGGTCAGTCTTCAAACCTTTTGTTTATGCAGCGGCGTTCAACAGCAGTCTGACGGGCGTGCCCTTGCCGGGGCAGCAAGGCGTGTTTACCGCGATTACCATGCTGAATGATGCGGATCAAACCTTCAGCTTCGACAATGACAACATGCTATACGCTCCGCACAATTATAAAAATGAGCAATTCGGCATGGTCACGGCGCGCTTTGCGCTGATGATGTCGCAGAATGTGGCGACGGTCGCGCTGGCGCAAATGGTCGGGCTGGACAATGTCGCGGCGTTGGCGCGTCAGGCCGGAATCACCTCTGTTGAACCAACGCCCGCGATGGCCATTGGAGCGTATGACGCCACGCCTCTCGATATTGCCGGAGCGTACACCATTTTTGCCAACAGCGGCATTCATCTGCAACCGTGGATGATTGCCAGCGTCCGCAATGCCAACGGCGATGTGATCGACGATTTCACAGCACAATCCGCGCCGATGCTCGATCCGCGTGTTGCCTACCTGACGCTGAGCCTGATGCAAGATGTCATCAACCACGGCACAGCGGCAGGCGTGCGCGGATTGGGATTCACAGCTCCGGCAGCAGGAAAAACAGGCACGTCGCACGACGCATGGTTTGCGGGATTCACCAGCAATCTTCTCTGCGTGGTCTGGGTCGGCAATGACGATTACTCCGACATCAAATTGGAAGGAGCGCAGGTGGCCGCGCCCATTTGGGCAGAGTTTATGAAGCTGGCCACCGCGCTGCCGCAATACTCCGACACGCAGTATTTCGATCCGCCACCGGGCATCACCGTGGTCTCGCTCGACAACGTGACCAATCTGCTTTCCGATGCGGCTTGCCCGGACGACTATACTGCGGCCTTTCTGGATGGCACGCAGCCGACCAACACTTGCGACCATCCCAATGGCGATCAGCGCAACCTTTTCCAGAAAATTTTTGGCCTGGGTGGAAGCGCCGCCCCCTCTGCGCCAAACAGTTCTGGCACTGCCGCGCCTGCAACCACATCGGCGGCTCCGCCTGCCGCCAACGCAGGACAGGCAGGTACGAACGCGCCGCCCGACAACACGGAGAAGAAAAAGAAAAAAGGATTCTTTGGGAAGGTCTTCGGCGTTTTTAGGGATGGAGGCAATAAGAACAATAACGCGCCGCCGAATCAGAGTACGCCGCCCGGCAAATAAATCTGGAAAATCGCAAGGGGCGTAGCCTTTGTACTCTGTCCTGCATCCCTGTCTCTACGGAGAGTTGCAACGCGCGGAAATTTATTTTTCTGGAACAGGAGGAGCGCAGCGATGGCAGAAGCACCCCAGGCAACCACGGTGAAAGACCCCGTTTGCGGAATGAAGATTGCGCCGGAGAATGCTGCGGCCACCATTGAGCATGACGGCAAGAGATATTTTTTTTGCAACCCATCCTGTCTGGAGAAGTTCAGCGCCAACCCTGTTGTCTATATGCCGACGGAGATGGATACGGTCTGCGGCATGAAGGTGGCTCCGGCACGCGCCGCAGCCGTGCTTGAACACAACGGAAAGAGCTACTTCTTCTGCGGAAAATCCTGCGCGACAAAATTCTCCGCAGACCCGGAATCCTATCTACATAAGTCAGCCTCTGCGGGAATCGCGCCTCTGGTTACGTTGATGCCCGCTTCAGCAAAAGCTCCGCAAACCATTGGCAAAATCAGCGCCCCGACAGGAACCACAGAATATATCTGCCCGATGGATCCCGAAGTCCTGGAACGGCAACCCGGCGCGTGCCCAATCTGCGGCATGGCGCTGGAGCCGCGCGAGATCACACTGGAGGAGCAGAACCCTGAACTTGACGACATGCGTCGGCGTTTCTGGGTGAGCGCTGCGCTGACGCTTCCCTTGCTGGTGATGATGGCCGACGGATTTTTTTTTGGCCATCCCCTGCAGCGATGGCTGGGTCACGCAATGTTTGCGTGGATAGAGTTTGCTCTGGCTACTCCTGTGGTTCTTTGGTGCGGCTGGCCCTTTATGGAACGGGCTTGGAACTCCGTCAAAGCCCGGCGTGGCAACATGTTCACGCTGATCGGCCTGGGCGTGGGCGTCAGTTATTTTTATAGTTACGCGGCGCTGCTGTTCACGCGAGATATCCCACCCTCGCTGTGCGATGCGAGTGGAGCTGCGAACTTGTATTTTGAACCAGCAGCCGTCATCACCACGCTGGTGCTGCTGGGGCAGGTGCTGGAGCTGAAGGCGCGCAGTCGAACGTCGAGCGCGTTGAAATCTCTGTTGGGATTGGCGCCCAAGATCGCTCGCGTGGTGCGAGCCGATGGTCGCGAGGAAGACCTTCCGCTCAATCAGGTGGCCGTGGGCGATACGCTGCGCGTGCGTCCCGGAGAAAAAGTTCCAGTGGATGGCGTGGTGCTCAATGGCGCGAGCAACGTGGACGAATCTATGGTGACGGGTGAACCGATGCCCGTGGAAAAGATTGCGGGCAGTCTCGTGACGGGCGGAACCGTCAATGCGACGGGCAGCTTTCTAATGCGCGCCGAGCGCATCGGCAGCGAGACGCTACTGGGCCAGATTGTGCGCATGGTGAGCGAGGCGCAGCGCACGCGCGCGCCCATCCAACGGCTGGCGGACAAAGTTGCCGGGTGGTTCGTGCCCGCTGTGGTGCTCATCTCCGTGCTGACTTTTTTTGCCTGGGCGCTGTGGGGGCCAGAGCCGCGACTGGCGCACGCGCTGGTCAATGGTGTCGCCGTGCTCATCATCGCCTGCCCGTGCGCGCTGGGGCTGGCCACGCCAATGTCCATCATGGTGGGCACCGGGCGCGGCGCGCAATCCGGAGTTCTGGTACGCAACGCGGAGGCGCTGGAAACATTGTCGCAGGTAACGATTCTGGTCGTGGATAAAACCGGCACGCTCACCGAAGGCAAGCCTCGGCTCACAAAAGTAGAGACTCTACCGGGTTTTGCAGAAGACGAAGTGCTGCGGCAGGTGGCCAGTCTGGAACAAGCCAGCGAACATCCGCTGGCGGCGGCGATTCTGCGCGCGGCGCGAGAGAAAAATCTGACGCTGGCAACTGCGACAGGATTTCAATCTGTCACGGGCAAGGGAGCAACGGCAATTGTGGACGGCGCTGTTGTTGCTGTGGGCAATGCCGCGCAGATGCAGGGAGCGGGGGTGGCCCTTGGCGATGCCAACGCGCGCGCAGAGGCCATGCAGCGCGAGGGCGCAACAGTACTCTTTGCCGCGATCAACGGCACACTGGCCGCGCTGCTGGCCGTTGTCGATCCCATCAAGGAATCGGCGCGCGAGGCGATTCGGCAATTGCACAACGAAGGTCTGCGCATCGTGATGCTGACCGGCGACACGCGCATTACCGCCGAAGCGGTTGCGCGGCAGTTGGGCATCGACCAGGTGGAAGCAGGCGTGTTGCCGCAGCAGAAGGCAGAAGCAATCCGCCGACTGCAAGGCCAAGGGAAAGTCGCGATGGCTGGCGACGGCGTGAATGACGCGCCCGCGCTGGCGCAGGCCGAGGTGGGCATCGCGATGGGCAGCGGCACGGACGTGGCCATTGAGAGCGCTGGCATTGTGTTGCTGCGCGGCGACCTGCGTGGCATCGTGCGCGCCCGCAACCTAAGTCGGGCCACGATGCGCAACATTCGGCAAAATCTCTGGTTCGCCTTTCTCTACAATTCAATCGGCGTGCCAGTTGCGGCAGGAGTTCTATATCCATTTTTTGGTCTGCTGCTTAGCCCCATGATCGCCAGCGCGGCGATGACGCTGAGTTCCGTCTCCGTCATCAGCAACGCCCTGCGATTGCGCCGTGTACATCTGGGGTAGGCGTTTGGGAGCAACGTTGCTTTGGCGCATTGTGCCTCCGGGTTGCTAGAATCGACTTAGAAACGATGAAGTGTCCCTACTGTGGTTTCACGCAAGACCGGGTCGTCGATTCGCGCGAGAGCAAAGAGGCTGACTCCATCCGTCGGCGGCGCGAGTGTGAGCGTTGCGAGAAACGCTTCACCACCTATGAGCGCCTGGATGAAATCCCCTACATGGTCGTCAAAAAAGATGGCCGCCGCGAAAAGTTCGAGCGGCAAAAGATTCTGAGCGGCCTGCTGCGCGCCTGCGAAAAACGCCCCGTGCCAGCGGCGCGACTGGAATCCATCGTCAATGAAGTGGAGCGTTTTGTCGTGGATTCGGCGGAGCGCGAGCGCACCTCCGGCGAAATCGGCGAGCACATTATGAGCGAGCTAAAGTCCCTGGATACCGTCGCCTACATTCGCTTTGCCTCCGTGCATCGGGACTTCAAAGACGTGAGTGAATTCAAAGCCGAACTGGAAGGTCTGCTGAGCGGTCACAGCCACGCGGCTTCTGAGGCCGGATCGCGTGGCGGAAAAACGCATCGAACCCAGGCAGGCGGCAAAGCCGCAGGGAAAAAACGCCCGGGAGCGCAACGGTAGGATCGGCAGGATCGACGCAAATAGGGGATGGCGTTCGCTCCCTTCCAATCAAATTCCAATTGACCCATCCCCCCTTCTTTCGCTGCGGATTTACCCATGAAAATAGTGATATTTTCATGGAAAATCCTGCGAATCCGTGTTACAAAGATACAGGCATCACCTTTTATGTGCTGAGTGTCACGTCTTCGCGTGACGAGGAACACGTTCCCCTCGCCTCGTCCTGGTTTGGGCGGAGGCTGCGTGTGGATGCAGCGGGCGCGACCCCGGATGTTCAAAAATTTCGGATGCTCAAAAATTTTGATTTCGGAAGGATTTTTTCCATGACAACGTCAACCTTCGCGTCGCGCATTCTCGCGCTCGTATCTGTCGTCCGTAGGCAGAGCTTTCCCACGCAAGCCAAAGAAGGCTGGAATGGATGGAAGCGATCCCAGGTCTCAAAAACGAGACCTGGGGCACCCGGCGTACACCTGTCATCCCGACCCATACGCCTGTCATCCCGACCGCAGCGTACATCTGTCATCCCGACCGAAGTTCGTTCGCTGCTGCGAACGAACGCAGTGGAGGGACCTGCGTTTTCTGTCCTTTCATTCGCATCTGCCCTACTGCTGGCGGTCTTTATGCTGGCGGCGGCGAGCGCCCACGCCACCACCCACACGGTGACGGATTTGACCGACAGCGCCAGCGATCCTGGCTCGATCCGCTATGCGGTCAACAACGCAGCCAATGGCGACACCATCGTCTTCTCCAGCACGTTGAATGGGGGAACCATTCTGCTGAATCCAAATAATGGTGCCTTGATCCTCACCCAAAGCGCGACCATCACCGGGCCGGGCGCGAATCTGCTAACCATCTCCGGCGGCAGCACAGGCATCAACAGTTACAGCGGGGTGACGATCTTTGTCGTTAACTCTGGCGTGACGGCCAGTATCTCCGGGCTGACCATCGCAGACGGCAACGCTAGCGGCGGCCCCGCCGCCCTCAACAACGGCGGCGGGATTTACATTCACAACGGCGGCACGTTGACGGTGAGCAACAGTACGATCTCCGGCAATACGACTGGCGGCGGCCCCTCAGGCAACCAGGGCGGCGGCATTTTCAACGGCGGCACGTTGACGGTGAGCAACAGCACAATCTCCGGCAACACGGCCACCGGCAGCGGTCTCGGCGGCGGCATTTTCAACAACGGTACGTTGACGGTGAGCAACAGCACAATCTCCGGCAACACGGCCAACGGCGGCAACGGCGGCGGCATTGCGAACTTTGGCCCATTGACGGTGAGCAACAGCACAATCTCCGGCAACATTTTGACTAACAACAGCAACGGCGGCGGTATTTACATCGGCAGCGGCACGGCGACCATTACCAACAGCATTGTGGCGGGCAACACGGAAGGACAAGCGGGCACCGATTGCGTCTCTTG
Source organism: Acidobacteriota bacterium (assembly GCA_021810625.1). Taxonomy (GTDB): domain Bacteria; phylum Acidobacteriota; class Terriglobia; order Terriglobales; family Acidobacteriaceae; genus JAJZIJ01. Next base: position 49 of record JAJZIJ010000039.1, on the reverse strand, counting down.
CGGTACGCAAAGCAGTAATAACCTCATCAGCACGCCGTCGAACATCATC
>JAJZIJ010000003.1 GCA_021810625.1 Acidobacteriota bacterium | reverse complement strand
CAGCGTTCGACGATCATCGAACGCTGGATCGAAGCCCCACAACCAGAGTCGAAAGTGTAAAGCATGTGTCGAGACACTTTGTAAACCATGTATCGGGACTTGACAAATCGAGACCTGGGGCACCCAAGCGTTAGTAATATTCTTCGGCCTCAGCCTTACGGCGTGCAAACCCTTCATGGATACCCGCAGATACCCGCTGTTCAAAGCGCTTTCTCACGGCCTCTCTCTCTGCATCTTGCAATTCTGGCTGAAGGCTACGCATGCGTTTTTCGGAGACTGTGATCAACGGTGGATCACCGCTTTCGAGTGTATCCAACTCGTCGATGAGCGGATGAATTTTCGGCCAAATATCCATGAAGAATGGCATCTCTGACTTCTCGGCTTCTTCCAGTATGTCGGCTATCAGGATGAAGCATCTATAGACAGTGCGTATATCCTGGGCCGATTTGAAAACAAGGTTCGCATAGCAATCCAAAGACCCTAAGAACCCAGTAGAGGGGAAGTCATCTCTGCCAGGGAGCCGCTTCTGTATATTATTCCGTAAATTATCGGCGGTGCGGTTAATGCTCGCCAATAGCAAGAGGCATTGGCGCCGCCATTCGCTGGCATCGAGCTGGTCTTTAATTCCGGCAATTGCTACCAGAATGGACTCTTGTTGTTCGGCTAGTTTTTCCAGCTCTTCCCCATTGTCGTCAGACATAGCATTCCTCGTGGCATCTCAAAGAATGCCGATGTAGTTGTGCGTGAATTGTATGCTGTGGCGGGCAGCACGGGAAAGTCCATAATTCGCAGGGTGGCCGGGTGCCCCAGGTCTCGCTTCTGAGACCTGGGATTTTTGTACCTGAACGACAGGACGTGAGAACGCGGCGCGCTTTGTTACTTCGCTCTTGGATGCGTGCGGTCGTAGACGGCGGCGACCTGGCCGACGGTCAGGTGCGTATAGCGCTGCGTGGTGGAGAGTCGCGCATGGCCCAGCATCTCCTGAATGGCTCGCAGGTCGGCTCCCTCCTCCAGCATGTGCGTGCCAAAGGCGTGGCGCAGCGTGTGCGGATGCACGTCAGAAGACAGGCCGCGCCGCATGGCAATCTGCTTGACGATGCGCCCGACGCTGCGCGTCGTAAGTCGGCCATTGCCCTGGAGCCGCGCATTGAGCATCAATGCCTGACTGTTTTTTTGCGCGCTCGCCAGTTTTTTTGCGCGCGTGGGCAGATAGGCGCGGATGGCCGCTGCCGCCGCATCCCCCAGTGGAACGTAGCGCTGCTTGCGGCCCTTGCCGCGTACCAGCAGGCATTCATTGGCCCATTGCACATCGTCGAGATTCAGACCCACCAGCTCCGCATTGCGGATGCCGGAGCCATAGAGCAGCTCGAAAATGACGACATCGCGCTCCGGCCAGACCGTTGCTTCGTCACCATCAATGGACGCCTGCACACCGTCGAGCGCCTGCTGCATCTGCTCAATCCCCGGCACGCGCGGCAGATGTTTGGGCAGCTTGGGCGTGGCCACCAGTCGCGCAGGATTCAACTCCACCTGACCCTGCCGCGCCAGCCAGCGAAACCACGAACGAATCGAGGCCAGCGCGCGCGCCACGGAGGACTTTGCCAACCCCTCGCCGTAGAGCAGACCCAGATATTCGCGGATGAGCGTATGCTCCACCTGCGCGGGCAACGCGGATGCCCCCAGCCGATCCGCAACGAAGCCGGTGAAGCGCAGCAACTCGCGCTCGTAGGCGCGCAGCGTATGTTCGGACGCGCCACGCTCCGTACTTAGAATGCGCATATACTCCGCAACCAGATGATCCAGTTCAGCAGAACGCACCGCTATTTTTTCTTCTGAACTTTTTACGAGCTGTGGCTTCGCGACTCTCATGCTGTTGGCTCCGCATTCTGCGCGTCGTGCTGCGTGCTGCGAGACTGCGTGCTGCGAGGATGATGCGCGCGATGCGCGGCCTTCAACCTTCCCAGCGCCAGATGCGTGTAGACCTGCGTGGTGGCAATGTCAGCGTGGCCCAGCAGCGTTTGCACCGTGCGCAGGTCGGCGCCATGCTCCACCATGTGCGTGGCGCAGCTATGCCGCAGCATGTGCGGGCTGGCGCGGCGATTGCTCTTCTTCACCAGCACCCACACACTCTGGCGCGTCAATGCGTGCCCACGCGCAGAGAGAAACATCTCCGCCACGCCAGAGCGACGCAGCAGCCCTGAGCCTTGCAATAGTCCGGGCCGTCCTCGCTCCAGATAAATTTGCAGCGCCTCCAGCGCGGCTCGACCCAGCGGAACAATGCGCTCCTTGTCGCCTTTGCCACGCACCAGAATCTGCCCCTGCTGCACGGAAAGGTCTTCCACGCGCAGGTCAACCAGTTCCGAAACGCGAATGCCGCCGCCATACAGCAGTTCCAACATGGCGTGATCGCGCAAGGCTGCCCCTTTCGCATCGGGATGGCAAGCCTGCGCGTTGGCCTGCTCCATCATCTCTGTCACTTCGGATTCGGCCAGAGATTTTGGCAGCACACGCCAGCCAGAGGGCGACTCCAGATTGATCGTCGGATCATACGAAATTTGTTTATCCAGCAACAGCCAGCGGTAGAATCCGCGCAGGCAGGAGAGTTTGCGCGCGCGCGAACGCATCTCGACATGATGCGCCTGCAAATGCTCCAGAAATCCAGAGAGGCTCTCGCGCTGCGCCTGTTCCAGCAAGCCACCGCCCGTCGTCTCCAGATACTCGGCCAGTTGCAGCAGGTCGCGCTCATAGGCATCGCAAGTCAACGGACGCAGGCCCTTCTCCACGCGCAAGTACGTCTGGTAGCCACGAATCAGGTCGAGATTGGAGTGCGGTTTCATGCGCCAAGCGCTCCTACGTGCATTATCCGCGAGAATTCGCGCAAACGCTCCTCCGCAATGCGACACAGAATCAACTTGGTCAGCCGCAAGCTCCGTTCATCGCCTGTTCATATTTGCGCTGCTTGCGGTAGCTTCAGCGCCCCCGTTCCGGCAGAATAGAGGCAGGGTGTTCGTTGGCCCATTCTTTTTCTTAAGGCTTGGCATATTTTGCAAAACATAGCTCGTCCCTCATCGGTTCCCTTGTCTGCACAGGAATTTCTCGATCACGCGCGCTCTCTTCGCCCCGCCATCGCTGTCTTTGATTGCGATGGCACGCTCTGGTCTGGCGATGCTGGCGTCTCTTTCATGCGATGGTCGATGGAATCCGGCCTGCTCTCCCGCGAGGCCAGCGACTGGATGGATGGCCGCTATCGCGCCTATCTGCGGGGCGAGGTCTCCGAGTTGGCCGCATGCGGCGAGATGACGCAAATCTACCGTGATCTGCGCGAGGCCGAGATGAAGGCAAGCGCGCATACGTTTTACGACCTGTATATTGCCCCACGCATCTTTCCAGTCATGCGCCAGCTCTGCGCTGATCTAAAGGCCAATGGCGCGCAGTTGTGGGCCGTCAGTTCGACAAATAACTGGGTCATCGAAGCCGCCGTCGAACACTTCGGCATTCCTGCCGAGCGCGTTCTTGGCTCTTGCGTCCGCGTGGTCAATGGGCTGGTAACAGACGAATTGATCGACGTGCCCACCGATGAAGGCAAGGCCGTTGCGCTGGGACGCAAAGGCATCTTTCATCCCGATGCGGTCTTTGGCAACTCCATCCACGATGCCGCCATGCTCGCAATCGCGCAGCACGCCTTCGCCGTCAATCCAACGCCCGCATTGCTGGAAACGGCAACGGCAAATGGCTGGATGATCTTTCAGCCGGAATCTCCACGGAAAACCGAATAGGCTCGAAATCGAACCCAGACCCGCCGATGCCTCAACCTCCAGCATCCTCGCGCAATCAATCTCCCCATCCCACGCCGCGCGCGAGGTTGCGCATCGCGTCGCTGCAACCCAGCATCACCTTAACGCTGGAGCGGCTGGGAGCGCTGGATCATCTCGTTGCCTGTACGAAATACTGCGTTGCGGCGCTGCCGCAACTTGGCAACCCGTCTGGCGCGCAGCCGATTGCGATCATCGCGGATTCCTGGTCTTCCACTGCGGAAGAGATTCTCGCCGCCCGGCCCAATCTGGTGCTGGCCTCGGTTCCCTATCGCATGGAATCGCTGGCTGCAATCCTGAAGGCGGGCTGTCCGGCGCTCACGCTGGCCCCGCACACGCTGGCCGATATTTATCAGGACATCCACCTGCTCGCATCCATTGTGAGCCAGCCGGAGCGCGGCAATGCGATTGTCGCCTCCATGCTGCAAGCCATCGAGACAACACGCCAAGCCGCAGCCTCGCAACAGGAGCGCCCGCGCGTCTACTGCGAGGAATGGGGCAAGCCGCTCATCCACTCGCAGCCCTGGATACAGGAACTGATCGAGGCCGCCGGTGGAATTTTCGTCGGCGATGCAGGCAAAACCACCACGGCAAAGGCCATAGCGGCGGCGAACCCCGATGTTCTCCTCTTTGCCTGGTGTGGGGCCGGGGATCGCGTTCCGCTGGAGCGCGTCGTGGAGCAACGAGGTTGGCAGCATCTCCGCGCAGTACAACGGCATCGCGTCTTCTGCGTTCCAGATGAATATCTCAACACCCCGGCGCATACCCTGCTGGAGGGACTGGCCTGCATTGCAGCCGCCATCCATCCGCAAGTGTTTCCACCGCATCCGAGAATCCGCCAGATCAACATGTCCCGCTAAAAATCCTGTCGCGCATCGCAGCGGAAGGCTCTATGCTGGAAGGAATGGATCGTCAGGTGGAATCGGCAACGCAAAAAAACCAGGAGAAGCGCATGCCGCGTGCCGTGGTTGCAGCGCTCATCCTGCGCGATGAGCAGGTGCTCATCTGCCAGCGCAAAATCGGCCAGCCGATGGCCTTGCAGTGGGAGTTTCCCGGTGGAAAGATTGAGTCAGGCGAAACCCCGGAGCAGGCGCTGCGCCGCGAGTTACAGGAGGAACTTGGCATCGACGCCACCATTGGCGACTGCATTGCCAGCGTGCAGCACAACTATCGCAACGGCGGCGCTGTTCATTTGCAGTTTTTCACGGTGCATCACTTTGAAGGCGCGATTGAAAATCGAATCTTCAACGACGTGCGCTGGTCTTCTCTGCAAGACCTACCAAGCTACGATTTTCTGACCGCCGATAAAAAATTTGTGCGCGATTTGGCGCTGGGAAAAATTCTGTAAGCTGGCAGCAAAATCCTCCTTTAAGGAAGCTCTGCACAAGTCGGAACTTTGAAGGGGCGGGACTTTAGTCCCGCCATAAGTACCTGCAATGAGAGCGGGCTTTAGCCCCTGAGGGACAGCCGTGGAACTTGATCAGAGCTTCCCTAACTGACACCCCGCAGTTGCATCACAACCATCACCACGGTCAGCCCAATTACGATGATCGCCGTGGCCCAGGCCAGCCCATTGAACCAATGCCCATTCGTGTGCTTGCCCATCAGCTCTTTTTTGTTGATGAGCCGCAGCATGAAGATCAGAATCACCGGCAACAACACGCCGTTCAACACCTGCGACAGAATGATGAACTTAACCAGCGGAAAGTGCGGCCATAGAACAATGCCCGCTCCAGTGACAATCAACAGCGTATAAAACCAGTAGAAAAATGGAGCTTCTTTGAAGCTCTTATCCAAGCCTGATTCAAACCCAAGGCCTTCGCAAACCGTGTACGCAGTAGACAGCGGCAGAATGGAAGCAGCAAAAAGCGAAGCGTTGAAGAGTCCGGCGGCAAACAGGATAAAAGCGTATTGGCCCGCCAGCGGCTTCATCGCCTCCGCCGCATCTGCCGGAACCTGAATCGCTCCCAACCCATGCACAAATAACGTGGCCGCGCAGGCAACCACAATGAACCAGGCAACAATGTCCGTAAAGAATGATCCAATAATCACGTCCCACCGAGAGGCTCCATACTGCCGAACGGTGATTCCCTTCTCCACGATGGAAGATTGCAAATAAAACTGCATCCAGGGCGCAATGGTGGTTCCGATCACGCCGATGGTCATGTAAACATATGCGGAGCTGCGCCAGACGTGGCGCGGCGGCATCTGCACGGTGGCCAGCAAAGCTGTGTGCCAGCTCGGCCCGGAGAGCACGCCCGCAATGATGTACGCAATATAAAAAACCGACGCAATGAGAAAGACCTTCTCGACTCCCTTGTAATCCCCTTTAACCACCAGCAGCCAGACCAGCAGCGCGCAGAGCGGCACGGAGATGTATTTGCTAACGTGAAACAACTGCATACTGCCAGCGATGCCGGAGAACTCCGTCATCACATTGCCAAAATTCACAATCACCAGCAGAATCATGGTGAAGAAGGTGACGCGCAGGCCAAACTCTTCGCGAATCAGATCGCTGAGACCCTTGCCCGTCACCGCGCCCATGCGCGCGCACATCTCCTGCACCACAATCAGCGCCAGCGTAATTGGGATCATCGTCCACAGCAGCGTGTAGCCGAACTGCGCGCCCGCCTGCGAGTAGGTAAGGATGCCTCCCGCGTCATTATCGACATTTGCCGTGATGAAGCCCGGCCCCAACACGGCCAGGAACAACAGCACACGGGTTCTCCAACGTCGCATCATTTCCTCGCTTGGACGTTCTATGCTACCGGATGAACATACACGAATGGTGGAACCTGGAAAAAAGTTCAACCGTTACGGGGTTGGTGAATATCGGACTGACCGATATCTCTGTGAAGAATCATCTCTCGAAAACGTTCTGCGCGATCATTCCAACCTGCGTCCCCGGCAGCGCCAACATTGGCCAAAATATGCGCAGGGGTACGAGAGGAAAATAACACAATCCGGTCAGGATGCGCGAACAGCGCCGCTTTTACCAGCAATGCGGCAAGATTTTTGCGGTCGGTGAGATCGAGATCAACAAACTCCGACCAGCGTTGCCGCAGACGCTTATCCTGCTCCAACATCGCCGACAATTGGAAAAAATTCTCGTTCAAGACGCGATGATGGATCAGAAACGCTCCGGGATACGAAGATAGCGCGGCGGCAAACCCCGGCCACTCGAATTGAAGCACACGACAATAGTCGCGCTGCTGCTCCCAAAGCGCGGGGATGCTGCCCGCATCGCTGCCAATGCCAAACGTCCCGATGCGACCCAGCCGAACCTGCTCCTGCAAAAACTCCAACAGAGCGCCATCCCCCATGTCCGCCGCCGTCGCTTCATGCAGCAACCACAGATCAATCCGCTCCAGCCCCAGCTCACGCAGGCTGTGATTGAGCGACCCCCTGGCCTCGGCCACAGAAAAATTTGCGCGGCCTTTGAGTCCCGCAGCAGCGCTTGCCACGCGCTGACGAATCGCGGGCAACCGCTTCGCTGTCAAACGCACAACAGGCCGCGCAAACTTTCTTGCCATCTCCAACATTCCGGTGTGTTGCGGCGGAAGAATTCCGTACTTTGTTGTGATCGTCACCTGCTGGCTCTTGCCACGCATAAATTTTCCCAGGCAGCGCTCCGCCGCCCCGTGACCATAAGAAGGCGCAACATCAAAGTGACGAATGCCCGCGTCGTAGGCGGTCTCCAGAAGACGCAGCGATTCCCGCTCGCTGATGCCACCCATGAGTCCAGAGCAGCCAAAGCCCAATTGCGTAGTGGCGCGTCCGGTATCGGCCAGCGCGATCTGTGGCAGCGCGTTAGACACTGGATTCCATCCCCGCCAGATGATCGGCCAACCGCAGCGTCAGCGCCAGCAGCGTATGCACTGGGTTGGCGAAGCCGGAGGTGGGAAAAACAGAGGAACTGCACACATAAGCGTTCCGAACGCCATGCAGCTTTAGATTTAGATCGACCACGCCATCGGCGGCGGATGCGGCCATGCGCGTGCCACCTGCCCAGTGGTAGCTGTCGTCAAAGGTCACGCTGCGATAGCCGTCTTCCAACGCCAGCTCTGGCTGGACTTTCAGCGTGGCCAGCCCTGCATCTTCCAAAGCGCGCTGCGCCATTGCAGTAAATTTCTGGATGGTCTTCCACTCCAACGGAGAAATGTGCCAATCCAAGCGCGAACGAAACATGCCCAGCGCATTGCGCTCAGCAGACAACGTGATGCTGCTGGCCGACAGCGGCTCCTGTTCACAATGCACGCGCAGCCAGTACGTTGCATTCGCAGGCCAATAGGCGCGATGATGCGCGAGATAGTTATACCCAACGCGCAACAAAATCGGCCACAGCAAAAACGCCTGCTTTACATCACGCCAGCCGAGCGCAGATATATTTCCGCGCAGCAGATTACGCGCTGCCACCTTCATCTGGCGCACTTCGCTCTCCATGCGACTGATGCAGGTGATGGTGCCCGCAATACTAAAAATTCCATCTTTGCGTTGCGCCTGTGCATCCAGGTAAAGCTTCGGGTGGTACTTCCTGCCATTGAGATAGATGCTGGAAAATATCTGCGCCAGTCGTTGCGGATCAACGGGAACAATCTTGGCAGCGTTGTAATCAATATGGCTTTGCACATGTTGCCCCAGCCATTTGTTTTGTTGCCAAGGAGCCGCCCGCCCATTCTCCAGCGGTTGCAGAAGAAGGTTGATGGTTTCCATCATGCCCAGGCAGAGGACGTATTTCTGCGCGTGGAAGACGCGTTCTTTGCCCGATAAATCCCGGCAGCGGATGCCAACGACGGTGCGTCCTTCGGCATCGAGCAACACCGCGCAGGCCGTTGCGTGCAGCACCACGCAGAGATTGGGCGAGCCGAACAGTTCGCGATGTAAACGAAAAAAATTTGGCTCTGGACACCAGCGAGTTAAATAGGAAACAATTCCTTCGCCAAAGACCGGCATGGATACCCCCGCTCGCCGCCACACCTCTTCATCGGCTTGTAGCACGGGGATCAAACCTTCGGCGTGCAGGGCACGCTGGTAATACGGCTGGAGCGTGGATTTCTGGATCGGCCAGCCACTACCCGGCACTGCGGCATGAGCCTCAAAATCCTGCTCCTGCATCTCCAATATCTGCCCGCCCCAGCGCGTAGTCGTTCCGCCCAGAACGCGAAAGCGGCCCGGATGCGGGGCCTTCAGCGGGTGGCCTTTTTTTTCGCAGAGATTCAACCTCTGGACATCTTCTTCCAGTTCCCTGCCCCCGCTTTCCAGCAGCAACACTCGCTTGCCCTGCCGCACCAGTTCCACAGCCAGCGTGATGCCCGCCGCTCCTGCACCCACAATACAAACGTCGGCGGCAAACGATGGAATTTGCCCGTCCTGTGCAAGATCGCAGATCACGCAAGCCTCTCGCGAACGACGGGAAGGATCTCTTCCACCACCGAAAATATTTTTCGCATCTGCGTGTCGTTGTCGTATCCCGACGCAACGGCGCGACGTTGTCCCGCAGCGGCAATTCTTTGGCGCGCAGGCTCGTCGTCAAGATACGCGCATATCTTTGCCGCGCACTCTTTCCTGTCGGAAAAAAAGACCGCCTCCTCATCCTCGACAAAGCGTTCCAGATGTCCCACGCACCGCTCGGCCAGCAGGAATCCGCCGCAGGCCGCAATCTCAAAGCTCTTGTGCGTGTACTCGTCCTGATTGCCGTGGGTCAGGAAACTCAAATTGATGCGCGACCTCCAAATGCCCTCGCGATACTCGGCATCATATAGTTCGCCATCCCTGGGATAGAGCGCAGCGCGGGCATCTTTCGCGAGCTTGCGCTTCCAAATCGACGGGCCGGAGATGGTAATCGGCAATCCATACTCTCGCCATAGGGAAGTCAGGAAATTCGCGCGGTCGTCATAGGGAGTTCCAATAAATGAAACCTGCCGCGTGCGGTCGCGATCCGACCATCCCGGCGGCGGCGGAAAATGCACGGTCGGCTCAAAGGCCGTCTGCACCTTGACCATGCGGCGCGCTCCCCGCGCCAAGTAAGCCTGCACGCTCACATCGCGCTGCTGCACATGCAGGTCGTACTCCGGGATGGCGCGAATATACAGGCCAAAGCCGGGATCGTTGCGTGGGCCAAAGGGATTGTCGATCGTGTAATCGACGGTGGCGATACCCATCTGGCGCAAACGGCGCAAGGTCGCAATGCGAATCCAGAGCGGCTTGTCGAACCAGACCAGATCGACGCGATGCTGCTGCGCCAACTCCAAAACAGCGGTATTCATCTGCGTGACCGGCGCGCCCATTTGCAGCCGAAGATAGATGCGTCGGGTAAGCGCATTGCCGACATTCTGAAAACGATCCGGGTCGAGCGGAATCACGGTATGGCCCAGTCGCTCCAGACTCAGCTTGCGATAAGCGCCGTACCAGCCGCGGCACATGGCCGCAACGTAGAGAATCCGCAGAGGCCGCGTTGCAGTCATCGAAGCATCCATCATTCGGCATCCCGCAGGAAGGCAATCACATGGTCGGCCTGCACCACGCCCACCAGCCTGTGCGTCTCGTCAATGACAGGCAAAGCGTGCAGATTATATTTGTCGAACAACTCCGCGACTTCCTTCTGGTGCGCCTTGGTATTGCAGTTCACCACGCTGGCGTTGGCCAGCACCTGAACATGCGTCTCCGGCTTGGCCAAGACCAAACGCGCCAGCGGCACCACGCCGGTCAGGATGCCCGTTTCGTTGGTCAGATATAGCTCCGTCACCGTCCCTGGATCATCCTCAAAGACGCGCAGCGCTTCGACCGCCTCGGCAACGGTTGCCGTCTCCGGGACAGCAACGTAGTGCGTGGTCATGCGGCCTGCGGCGGAGTTTTCCCTAAACTCCAGAAGCTCTTCGACCTCCTGCCGCTCCTCCGGCTCCATCTCTTCGAGAATGGCTTCGGAGCGATCCTCTGGAAGCTCGGCCAGCAGGTCGGCAGCCGCCCCGGGATCCATCTCTTCAATGATGTCGGCCATATGCTCGGAGCCAAGCGCTTCGACCAACGATTTCTGAAATTTTGGATCCACCTCTTCGAGCGCTTCGGCGGCAACTTCTTCATCCAGCGTTGTAAACACGGCCCGCCGCTGGGCTGGAGCCAAGTCTTCCAAAATATCGGCAATATCAGAGGGATGAAGTCGAGCCAGTCGCTCATGGTCAATCTTCAAACGAACGCGCCGCGCCGGATCGACCTCGATAAGATCAACAAACTTCCAGGGAATGACCCGCGATGGAAAATGCGCGGCAATCCGATCCACCATTCCCTTGGGGACAAATCCTTTCAGCAGGCGGCGCACCGCTCCTCGCGTGCCCACCTCGACTTCCACCGTATATATTGCGCCCCCGCTTTCCTGCTGCGACCATAGCAATCCAACATCGTTCACCCGGACGACTTTGCGCCCGTGAACGTCGATGATCTGCTGATCCATCAGGTCTCGCTCCAGCAGCAGAAAGGCTTCGGCGGTGCTGAAAGGGCGAACTGCGGTGGCATCCAGCAACTGCAAAGTGCCGGATGAAGTCAGCCTGACTCCATTGGGAACAACGGCCTGAAGTTCCAGCTTGCCGCCGTTCCGTCCCCAGAGGCCATTCTTTTTGTCAACAATCAGCGCGGAGACAATCTCTGAATCTGCCCCCGGAGCGACCGCAATTTCGCGCAAGCGCCCGATCCTCCGGCCTGCGGCATCGACCATCGGCACCCCTTGAAGGAGCGACAGGTGTACGCGCATGTTGTCTGTCATATGCATTGAGATCGTTATCCCGCCAGAGAATTCGTGCTTCTATGATGATACCCGCGCAATCCTTCCCCTGAAGAGTACCGCACCCTGCCATAGAACGGCTGCCTCCTCTCAAAAAAAATGCCCGTGTCCCGGCGCTTCTTGACACAGCCCCGGAGCGACAAGCAAACTGCCGATACGGACGGTGTTTTTACTTTATTCTGCAAGCAGCCGTTTTCATCTGGAAAAGTGGGTAGTCCAAAAGACACATGGCGGATTTGAGCGCAGACCGATTTACCTATACGTTGGACTCTTCTCTGGAGAGTGTAAACAAGGTGGAACATACTGCGGAGGAACTCGCGCGGAAGGCGGGACTGGATGAAAACGCCGTGTTTCAGGTCGCGATGGCTGTGCGGGAAGCGGCTGTAAATGCCGTCCTGCATGGGAATGCCTACGATGTACAAAAAAAGATCACGGCATCCTTTGAAAACACCGGCACAGCGCTGATTATTCGCATCTCCGATCAAGGCGACGGGCCGTATCCCTCCACCGTAACCGACCCGTGCGCCCCAGAGAATCTCCTGAGCGGCTCCGGACGGGGTATTTTCCTCATCCGTTCGTTCATGGACGAGGTACACTTCAAACAGTTGCACCCAGGCACAGAGTTGACCCTCATCAAACATTTCGCTTCCGCCCAGACGGGCACATAAGGAGAATTTCCCATGAGCATGAAAATACATACCCGCCAGGTGGATGGCGTCGCCATTCTCGACCTCAGCGGTCGCATCACGTTGGGCGAAGGCAGTGTGCAGCTTCGCAACACCGTTCGCGACCTCAGCAGCAAGGGTTCCAAGCACATTCTGCTGAACCTGGCAGAGGTAAGCTACATTGACAGTTCCGGTCTTGGCGAGATGGTCAGCGCCTTTACCACCGTGCGGAACCAGGGCGGAGAGCTGAAGCTGCTCAAGCTGACCAATAACGTTCAGGGCCTGCTGCAAATCACCAAATTGGTCACCATCTTCGATATCCAGGACGATGAGGTCGCTGCCATCAGATCGTTCAAAAAATAGCATTCCAACAACGGAAAAAGCCGGGCGCCACGCGCCCGGCTTTTTCTGTTCTCCATTACAACTCCGGCTGCGCCATCGCCCGTGGCGCTATTTTGCCGTCCCGGAGAAATCCACCTTGGGAACCTGCTGCGACCCTGGACTGGCCTCAAAGTAGTCGTTATTGCGATGAAATCCGGCAATTCCAGCCCAAACGCTGTTGGGAAATTGCAGGATGAACGTGTTGTAATCGCGCAGTGTTTCGTTGTAACGACGCCGCTCCACCGCGATGCGATTCTCCGTTCCGGCCAGCTCATCTTGCAGGCGTAAAAAATTTTCATTCGAGCGCAACTGCGGGTAGTTTTCTGAGATCGCCAGCAAGCGTCCCAACGCGCCATCCATCTGCCCATTTGCGGCGATCTTGGAGGCGGGGGTCTTGGCAGACAAAAGCGCGGCCCGCGCATTGGCAATGTCGCCAAAGACGGTCTGCTCCTGCTTGGCATAGCCCTGCACCGTTGCCACCAGGTTTGGGATCAGATCGGCGCGCCGCTGGAGTACGATTTCCACCTGCGACCACGAGGTCTTCACCTGTTCATTTTGGGCAATCATCTGGTTTTTTGCGGAGATATAGCTGCCAAACACCAGCATTCCCACCGCCGCCACCACCAACACAAATAAGAGAATTACGATTGCTGCTCGTTTCATATCGTCTGTTGTCTCCGTGTTCTTTCTGCAGAATATATTGCCGTGTGTTTACCAACCACCGGAAGCTCCTCCACCGCCGGAGCCACCTCCACCAAACCCGCCGAATCCACCGCCGCCTTCTCCATCGCCAAAGCCGCCACCACCGCCGCCGCCCCCACCTAGGATATTTCCCAGAATCATGCCCAGCAGAAATCCTGCCAGCCCATTAGGCCCGGAACGCATGAGCCATAGGAAAATCAGCAGCGCCATCGCCGCAAGAAATAAATCGCGCGCCAAACGCAGCGGTTGATGTTGCCGCGCCGCAGGAGCTTGCGCGGAGGCCGCGTCCAGCGTGACACGCGCATCGTCGGCGATGGTCTGAGCCACGCTCTGTACGCCCAGAGTCACGGCGCTGTCGTAATCGTTTTGACGAAGATAGGGAACCATGCGCCGACCAATGTCGCCCACTTTGCCATCGGGCAAAATGGATTCCAGCCCGTAGCCAACCTCGAAACGATAATGATGGTCGTCGGTGGCAAGAATCAAAAGAATGCCGCGATCCGAACCTTTCGGCCCGACCTTCCACTTCTCTTCCAGGCGCGTGGCAAAGTCGTCGATGGAATCGTCGCCCGTGGTGTGAACTGTGACCACGGCAATCTGCGCGTGGGCCTGTTGATCGACCTCTGTACAGAGCCTTTCCAGTTGGCTGCGCGTGGCTGGCGACAGAACTCCGGCAAAGTCATTGACGTAGCCCGTCGGTTGCAGGTCGGCGATGCGCTCCGCAAGCGCAGGAATGGCCCCGGCTATAACCGCGAGGCAAAGCAGCAGCGCGGCCAGGCCGGAAACACGCGCCCGCCGCCATCTTCCGTTCACGGCGAAGGGCGCAATCGTAGAAGCGGGATACGTGCAGGCTGCATCGGGCATACAGGCTGATTGTACGGCTTCTCAGCTACTTGAGTGAGATATTCTCCGCCTTGGATACATCCTCCATTTGTTTCGAGATATCCTCCGCCTGGCTCTGTATTTCCATCGCCAACTGTCGCATATCCGGAGTATCTGCCGACGAGAGCGCCTGTTTGGCGCTGTTCTGATCCTTCTGCACATAGTGATGGAGTCGCTTCAGGTACGCGCCATCAAAATTTCTGGCTGTAAGGGACTTCATCTTTTTTTCATCCTTCCGCGCACTGCCCGGAAGTCGATCAGGCAACGATAGATTGTGGCGGGCCGCGGCATCCGATATCTCACTCGCCAGTTTCTGATGGCCCGCGATCACATGCTGCGCCAACACCTGAATGTTCTCATTGCTGGAGTTGGTCCAGGCAAGCTGACTCATCGTGGTTTCAATCTCCGCATTTTGCGAAATGTCGCGAAGAAAATCTTGATTTGTCATGGAGTTCATAAGGTTCTGCTGCCCAGGCATATTCATGCCTGGGGGCTGTTGGCCCGGCGCTGGCATGGGATTGCCTGGGGTCTGTGGGAAATTGCCCTGATTGGGCATGCCCATGCCTCCACCGCCCATTTGCCCGCCACCCATCTGCGCCAGCGCGGACACCGCAACCAAACATGCAGCCAGCGCAGCCAGACCCACTGTTTTGCGTACCCAAATTGCATTCATTCGCAAAGAACCTCCTGCTTTATTTTTATGTTGGAATTCTTTCCATGCCACCGACACCCCACTCGCGCACTACACTGGAGTTTAGACGGTAAGACTAGGAATGCGTCTACCGCATTCCAGCCGTATACGAAAATGTTTCAAAAGGAACCTGCTGGAATGACTGCACCTGCGCTGGAATGTGACCACCTGACGCGCATTGCGCCCGGAGAGATTCCCGCCCGCCCGCTGGTGCAGAACGTCCAGTTCCAACTGGAACGCGGGCAGGTTCTGGCGATTCTTGGGCCGAGCGGCGCTGGCAAAACCACCTTGCTGCGAATGCTGAATCGGCTGGATGAACCCACCTCCGGCACCGTTCGGCTAAACGGGCAGGATTATCGACCGATGCCGCCGCAAGAACTGCGCCGCCACGTCGGCATGGGAATGCAACGCGCCTATTTGTTTCCCGGCAACGTCGCTTCCAACATTCAGTACGGCCCGACGCAGTGTGGCGCGCCGTTGGAAGCGGCGCAGATTGAGGCGCTGCTGGAGCAGGTCGGTCTGCCCGACTACGCCAGCCGCGATGTGCGAACACTCTCTGGCGGCGAGTCGCAGCGCGTGGCCATTGCACGGGCGCTGGCCAACAATCCTGAAGTGCTGCTGCTCGACGAACCCACCTCTGCGTTGGATGATGTTGCCAAACAAAGTATCGAGCGGCTGCTCTCCTCCGTGGTTCATGCGCGACACCTGACCTGCGTCTGGGTGACGCATGACCACGCCCAGGCGCGTCGCGTGGCGGATCGCGTGCTGCTGCTGGAAGCCGGCCAGACCATCGCGCTGGGTTCGCCAGAGGAGTTGCTCCGTGCTTAGACTGCTCTTCCACACAGAATTAAGCCTGGGTCTGGCGCAGGCTACCGTGGTCGCGGTGACAGCAACGCTGGTGGCCATCCTTGCCAGCCGTCGAGGCGCGCATCTGCAACGAGAGATTCCTCTGGCGCTGCTGCGCGGGCTGGTGCAAATTCTACTAATCGGCTTTGTACTGGCCGTGCTGCTGCGTGGCCCCTGGTGGACGGCGATTCCGCTGCTGGCGGGCATGGTGCTGATGGCCGCCAGCATCGTGCGAACCCGCGCGCGCGCGATTCCAGAAACCTACACGCTGTCGCTCATCTGCCTGGCCGCCGGAGCTGGCGTGGTCATCACGCTCATGACGCTGATCGGCATCATCGCGCCGGAGATCAAAATGCTGGTTCCTGTCGGCAGCATGGTGATCGCGCAAAACATGAACATCCAATCGCTGTTTCTCAACCGCTTTCTGGGAGAATTACGCAGCCATACCGGAGAGATTGAATCCGCGCTGGCGCTGGGTGCATCCGCCGACACTGCCGTCGCTCCTTACCTGCGCTCGGCCTTCCACGCCAGCCTGATTCCCGCCACGGACAATCTACGCTCGCTCGGCATTGTGTGGATTCCCGGCATCATGGCGGGCATGGTGCTCTCCGGCTCGTCGCCCGTCTACGCCGCGCTCTATCAATTCGTGGTGCTGGGCATGATCTTTACCGCAGGCGGCATCAGTTGCCTGACGGCCACGTATCTCGTTCCCCGCCGTGTTTTCACCCGCAACCAGCAGTTACGCATCCGTGGATGATGCTATTGAATGGCGGCTGATGCGAACACGCGCCGCTTGCCCCTATATTGAATGGAGATGGATTGCATGACTTCCCAGACGAACCTTCATCCGCCTGTCGCGCGCAAAGACCCTAAGCAGACTCAACTCCACGGCCATACGCTGACGGATGATTACGCGTGGCTGCGCGACAAACAGAGTCCAGAGGTGATTGCGTACCTGGAGGCCGAGAATGCCTACACCGCCGCCGTGATGGAGCCAGCCGCGCCGTTCATCGACAGGCTTTACGCCGAGATGTTGAGCCATGTCCAGCAGACGGATGTCTCCGTTCCTTATCGCAAGAAAGATTTTTTTTACTACTCGCGCATTGTGGAGGGACAACAGTACCCGCTCTACTGCCGCATTCCCGCGCCTGCGGAACTGAACGCTCTTCCGCCACTTCCGCCGCCCAATGGATTTCCCAACGAGGAAATTCTGCTCGACGTAAATACGCTGGCTGAAGGGCAGGCTTTCATGTCCATCGGGGCCTTCAGCATCTCCGACGATGGCCATTGGCTGGCCTACACCACCGACAACACAGGCTTTCGTCAGTACACGCTCTACCTCAAAGACCTGCGCATCAACACAACAACGACGGCCCCAACCCCTGTCATCGCCGAGCGCGTTGGCTCCGTCGTCTGGGCTGCGGACAATTGCACGCTCCTCTACACCGTGGAAGACGAGGAGACCAAGCGCCAGTACCAACTCTATCGGCATGTCGTCGGTGGCGCCGCGCCCAACGCGGATGTTTTGGTATATGAGGAGCCGGACGAGCGATTCAACGTGGGTGTCGGACGAACCCGCGACGGAGCCTATCTGCTGTTGGAGAGCGCCAGCCACACCACCAGCGAGCAATGGTTTCTGCCTGCAAGCGCGCCTGCGGCAAATTTCCAGTTGATAGAGCCGCGCCACGACAACATCGAATACTACGCCGACCATCGCGAAGGTCTTTTTTATATCCGCGTCAATGACACAGGAAGAAATTTTCGTCTGGTCACAACTCCAGTGGCGACCTGCGGCAAAGAACACTGGATGGAAATTTTGCCCCATCGCGCCGACGTGATGCTGGAGGACTTCGATCTCTTTCGAGATTTCTACGTCGCCTGCGAGCGCGTGCAGGGATTGCCGCGTCTGCGCGTCTTTGCCCTGACCGCCTCTGACATGACAGGCAGGCGTTCTCCGCAGGAGATTGCGTTTCCCGAACCAGCCTATCGCGCCGCGCCGGACATCAATTTGGAGTTTGACGCAAAAACCTATCGCTACAACTATCAGTCGCTCATCACGCCCAGTTCGGTCTATCAATATGACGTGGCCACGGCAACGAGCACGCTGCTCAAACAGATGGAGATTCCCGGCGGCTTTGACAGGTCGCTCTACGCCTCAGAGAGAATCTTTGCGACCTCCGCCGACGGCGCGCAGGTTCCCATCTCGCTGGTCTACCGCGTGGATCGTTTTCAACGCGGCGCGAATCCGCTGTACGTGTACGGCTACGGCTCTTATGGATATTCGCTGCCGATTGGATTTAGCTCCAACCGCCTCAGTCTGCTGGATCGCGGGATCGTGCTGGCCTACGCGCACATCCGTGGCGGCGGAGAAATGGGCAAGCCCTGGCACGATGCCGGACGCATGATGCACAAGCAAAATACATTTTCAGATTTCATCGCGGCCACGGAGCATCTACTGGCGCAGGGGTACGGCGCTGTGGGGAAAGTCGCCATCGAAGGCGGCAGCGCGGGCGGCCTGTTGATGGGCGCGGTCGCCAATCAGCGCCCCGATCTCTTCCGCGTGGTGCTGTCGCATGTTCCCTTTGTGGATGTGATGAACACCATGCTCGACGCATCCCTGCCGCTCACCGTTGCCGAATATGAGGAGTGGGGCAATCCCAACGAGCCGGCAGCCTTCGCATGTATGCTGGCCTACTCGCCCTACGATAATTTGCAGGCGAAGAAATATCCGGCCATGCTGGTGAAAACCTCGCTGCATGACAGTCAGGTGATGTATTGGGAACCGGCAAAATATGTGGCAAAGTTGCGCGCGCTCAATCGGGATGCCAACCTGCTCCTGCTGCATACGAACATGGCAGCGGGCCACGGCGGAGCCTCTGGCCGATACGATTATCTGAAGGAGATTGCCTTCGATTATGCGTTCCTGCTGGGTCAGTTGGGCATCGAGAACAAAGAAAAACTGTAGCGCCTCTTATCGCCCGCCCGCAGCCTCCGCCTTGCGCGCGCGACGCACAACAATGAAGGAACGCACCGAAAGCAAAACAAAAATCAGGCAGAGCGCGGACATGGCCAGCTCCTCCCATGTTTCCCTGGGGCGCAGCACGGTTTGATTTTGCAGCAGCTTGCAAACATCTCCTGCGGCGCGAATGCCCGGAAAGAGAAATCCGAGCAGACCAACGGTGACGGCAATGTGCATGAAGAGCATCCGGCGCTTGCCGTCTTCCGTGCGGGCCAACATCCCCAACGCGCCAAGAACAATACCGAAGAATGCCGGGATCAGCGCCATTGGCACATGGCTGCCCGTCGCGATGAAGACCGCAACACCCAGCACGATCAGAAGGACTGCAAAAAATACTGTTGTTTTAGCCATGATGTTTCTTCTCCTATGGTTCCCTTGTCCTTCAGCATAGCCTGTCCCATTGAGTCCGGGAGAAAAATATTCTACCTAATCGTTCGCTACTTGCGCTGCGCCTTTTCTGTCATCGGCAGCGATGCGCGTTGCGTGTCGTGGAATATCTGCTCCGGTGTCCATTCGTTGGTGGGATACCAGGCGCGCACCTTGCCATCCGGCCCAATCACCACGGTGGAAAGCGAATGCGCCAGCGTCTTCCCCGGCCCCGGCGTAAGGCCCACATCAAACCACTGCAATAGCGCTGCAAGCTCCTTCGGATTCGGCGCGGCAAATTCCCAGTGTTGAAATTTTTCCTGGGTAAAGCGGCCTGTGTAGGCCTCGCCGTAACTACGCAGCACGGCAGGCGTGTCATAGCCGGGATCAAAGCTGATGCTGAGCAGATGCGTCTTTGCGTAGAGCCTGGGATTTGCAGCCAGCATCTTGTCCACGGCGGCAAAGTTGCGACTCATGCGCGGACAATAATCCGACAACGGGCAGCGCGTGTAGATGAAAGTAACCAGAAGTACCTTGCCGCGATATTGACCGAGATGGATGCGGTGTCCGCTCTGGTTGATCAAAGTAAAATCTGGAACAGGATCGCCAGCTTGTGGGGTGTGATATTGCGTGGTGGGCTTGTAGTCCAATTGAGACTGCTGCAAAATGTCGATCTGACTGAGCGTCGCGCTGGCATCGTTGACTGTAAGCTGCGCGCGAATCTTGTCCCCGACGTGTAACTCGGAGACCTCCATCGGATTGGCCAACGAATACGTCATCGTCATCGGTTCCATGAAACCGGGGATATTTTCATTCGTTAATTGAACCTTTCCGTTGGCAGCATCGACGGAAACAATGACACCGCGCAGGTCATAAACTTTGCCAGACGAAGTGTTGGCAGCTAGGGAAGATTTTTCCTGCAAAGATGTATGATCGCAGCCACAACACAGCACAGCAACGACCAGGATGAGTGGGAAAAGAATAGTCCTCATCGCGTTTGCATCTTGGTTCACGACTTACCTCCCCTATGGAACAGCCTATCGTAGTGGAAGCGATAGCGAACTTCCCCATAGATTTCAAATGGAGCGTTGTAGTGAAATCCGCCAAAAGTCAGGCTGTTATCCAGCAGGACGCGATGGTTGGTTACATTGGTCGCATCCACGGAAATGGTAGTGTTCTTGCGAAATGTCTTTCCCGCCGAAAAATTAAGGCTGGTGTCGTGCGGAAGATACTCCCCCGGATACTCCGCATTCGGATCGCCATTGTAGAAACCTGATCCATAGTAGAGATTGGTCGAAGCGTAAAACTGCGCGGGAAGCGAGGCATCAAAGCCAACATTGAGCGTGTTCCTCTGGTCGTGATCGAGCGGTATGTAGTTGAAACCTGCATTGCATTGCGGAGCGGTGAAAGGATAGCAAACGAGTCCGCCGGTAATCGCGCCTCGCTCCTCCGCAAGCTGGTTGGAGTAGGCCAGATGCGCCTGGCCAAATCGCCACAAGGTTGGCGAATGAATCGTCAGTTCCCATCCCTGGATCAATGCTCCGTCAAAGGTGATCGGAAAGAAAATGTTGGACTCGCCTACATTCGAGTGATCGAGAAAATTGTTTGCGCGTGTCTCGAAGTTATCCGCGTCCAGCAGCCATCCATGCAAAGGAATCTGCACGCCAAACTGATGCTCCTCATCCCTCTCCCCATGCAAGGGGAGAAACGCCGTGTTGGTGCTGTTGGCATATCCAATGAGTGGGCCAGATACGCTCACCAGCGGAGGCGGTTGATAATAGCGTCCATAAAAAGCTCGGAAGACCCAGTTAATTTTTGGCACCTGCGCGGCAATTCCGAAGCGAGGATCGTTTTCAATTTCGGTAAAGCTGGCTACAAATTGAGAAGAACGAAATCCGGCAATCGCCGTCAGCCATCGCGTCACTTTGTAGTTGTCGGAAATATATTCTTCGGTCAATCCTCCCGCAGCTCCAGTGTGGAGAAGAAAATTTTGATAGCTTCCGTTGTTAAAGACCGCTCCGAAGACATCGCTGTCGTGCTGCCCAAAGGAATAGAACCCTGCCTCCAGGGTATGGCTTGCAATCTGCGTGGTAAGAGATGCCTGCAATCCTGCATAGTTCGAGGCGCGATCCGACGTTGTGGCGACAGGAAAATCCGTTGCGCTCGGCTCGTAGTTTGCGCTGTTGTAGTGGTAGTACGGCGACACCTGTAGAAATGTCGTGGAATTGAAGGTATGCACCCAGGAGAACGCCGAGAATCCATCCACTTCATGCTGCCCATCGCGCAGCCCGCTGGAGTTGTATTGCTGATTCTCGTAATCATTCGGGTTGGGATCATAGGGAATCTGAAAATAATCCGCGCGCAATTGCGACACGAGTCGAAACTGATCCTTCGGCGTGCGGTTATATACAAGGGATGAAAATCCCCCATATCCATTCGCCGCGTCGTGATATGGCTTCGCAATGGGCGGCATCAGCCCGTAATTCGTTCGATTCCCATTCGCGCTGGCGTAGTAGGCAAATTTTTCTGTGTGGCTGCCAAAGTTGATCTGGTCGTTGGTCTGGTCATAGTTGCCAAAGCTCGTAATCAACTCGGCTTGATCGTCACGCTCAAACCCCGTGCGCGGCGAAACATCAAACACGCCGTAGGTGCGGTCGCCCACATCAGCGTTGTAACTACCACGCTGAACTTCTAAGTAGTCAATATCCTTCGGATCAATCTGTGGGCCAAGGTTGCTCGCGATATTCGTGTTGGGTATCTCCACGCCATCAATCTCCCAACTCACCTGATGCCCACCACGCACATGCAGCATGTCATGCACCATGTACGCTCCGGGAACATACTCCGTAATCATCGCCATGCTGTCGGTTCGATCCGCTCCTGGCGTTCGCGCAATATCCATTCGATTGACCAAGGTTGTAGGTGTCACGGAATCAACATTGGCCACCGTCGTCTGGGATGTTACTTTCACCGACTGCTGCACGCTGCCCACCTGCAAGAGAAAATGAAGAATCGGAGAATTGTCTGAGAACACGGTGATTGTTTGCTGTAATACCTCAAACCCATGAGTGTGAATGGTGATCTTGTAACTGCCGAGTGGAACCGCAAGCAGCGAAAAATAGCCGTCCCGATTGGTATGGGCCGTCTGCGTAAATGCGGAGTAGGCCGCATGAATCGTAACCGTGGCATCTTGAATAGGCCGATGCTGTGGGTCGTGTACGATCCCTTGCACCTCTCCAAACACCGTGGCCCGCGCCGGATTTACGCACAGCAGCAATAGCAGAACGATGGAAAATACAACCCTACATGACGTACACAAAACTGCCTCCTCGCCACATCTGCGGCCAAGCAATGATTCCGATTCCATATCCGCACACAAGCCGACATGTCACACCTGAAAAGTGCGCAACAAAAAATGGATGGGAGCTTACAGGAGGAAAGCAGGTGGGCCGCGAGGAGCGTGCAACGAGGAATGCCGCGCATCCGGGGCTGGACGCGCAGCAAAAAAATCCAGAATAGAAACGGGGCGATAGACCGCGCTGCCAGCCGAAGCATGTAAAAACGCCGATGCTGTGGTCACGGCATGATGCAGACGCGCATACGGACAGGGTTGTGCCGTCCAGGAGCTGGGCGCGTCCATGCCAAGAACCATCTGCATCATCATGCAATGATGCGCGCCATGCGCGCGGCAACAGATGGGAATGTTGGCCTGCGCTTCAGCCTGCGCCAGGAGCGGCTGCATCGGCAGAATGCCGGTCAGCAACAGCAGGAACGTAGCCGCAACCCGTCTCATCGTTCAAGTTTAACAGGCATCCCAGAACGCGAGTTCGTTTCCATGCGCCGGTTCGCGTATAAAGTTTCCATGCCCTGCAACACGCATATCTCCGAGCGGATACCTGAGCAAGCACTCTTTTCCCGCCTGGCTGATCCGACACATGCACCCTTGGTCATCACCAGCAATTCGCGAGCGGCACGCGCACTGCACAGCCACCACAACCTTTGGCAGCAGCAAAATAAAAAAACGGCCTGGCGCACTCCGCGCATCCTTACATGGGATGCGTGGCTGGCCGAAATGTGGGATGTACTTTGCGTCTCCGGCGCAACGCAGCAAGCGCTTTTGACTGTGGCGCAGGAGCGTCTCTTGTGGCAGAACGTTCTCCGCGCAGAAGACAATCCAGAGGCTGGCCCAATGCTCCACTCCGATTCGCTGGCTGCGCTGGCGCTGGAATCCTACCATCTGCTTGAGGAATACTGCATCTCGACCTCGCGCCTGGAGCAAGCTGCCGAGGGTAAAGATGCGCTCGCCTTTCTGCAATGGCTGCGCGCCTTTCAACGTCAATGCAAGCGGCGTGGCATTCTTTCTCCCGCAGCGCTGGCACATGCGCTGGCCGCCAGTGCAGATCAAATAGGCCCGATCCTTCCCCGCGAACTCCTTCTTGTCGGCTTTGATCGCGTCACACCGCAACAGCAAATGCTGCTACAAAAATTGCAACAGCAGGGATGCGAGCATACTTTTCTATGGCTGACTCCAGAACAGGCCGCTGACGCAGAGCCTATCCTGATTACAGCCGATACGATGGAAGAAGAGTTGCGCGCCGCGGCCTGTTGGATTCGCAAACGACTTCAGCGCCATCCCCGCGAACGCATTGGCGTGTTCGCGCCTTCCATCCCAGAGTTGCGCGACGGAATCGACCGCATCTTTCGCCGCGTACTGGCCCCGTCCACGCTCAACGTTCACGCACCTGCGCAGCGGTTGCCGTATGAATTCACTCTGGGCGTTCCTCTTGACACGTTGCCGCAGGTACGCGCGGCGCTGCTGCTGCTGCGCTGGCTCACCCAGCCCATCGCCTTTGACGATGCCTCGTTTTTGCTGGTGGCAGCACATCTGGGAGGTGGATCGCAGGATGCGCGCGCGCGTCTGGATGCCGCGCTCCGAGCAGACCCGCAACTCCTTGGCGGAGAACCGGAGTTCTCCTGGCTGCTGCGTCGTCTGCGGGAAAACAGCGCGCCTGCAATTGCTCCCTTGCAGCAAAGCATGTACCGCGTCGCCGCGCTCGCAAAGGATGCCGCCATCTTCTCTGTCTCGGCTTCTGCAAGCAAACGCCGTGCGCACTCGGAATGGCGCGAGATCATCGACCACATCTTGCGCGCTGCGGAATGGACGGTCTTCCAGGCACAAACCAGCGCGGAGTTTCAATTGCTGGAGCGCTGGAATCGGATGCTGGATGAACTCTCGACCTTGGATACCGTCGAAGATGCCGTCTCCTTTACCACCATGCTGAATACCCTTGAAAACGCCGCATCCGGCGCGCTCTTCGCGCTGGAGACGCAGGATGCTCCCGTACAAATCATGGGCATTGCGGAGTCGGCTGGAATGAACTTCGATGCGGTCTGGTTTTTGAACGCATCCGCCAGCACATGGCCGCCGCGCGGTCAGGCTCAACCGTGGATTCCCTGGATATTGCAGCGGCAGGCTTCCCTGCCCTATGCCGACGCGCAGGCGGATGCTGACCACGCATGTCATGTCACCCGGCGCGTTCTGTCCTCCTGCAAAGAGGCCGTGTTCAGCTTTGCGATGGAGGATCAAGCGGAAGACACCGGCGCAGCCCACGCGCCAACGATGGATATTCGCATCTCTCCGGTGATTCTGGATTTATTTCCTGAGAGTCGTCCCGCCAAGGCGCAGCAATGGCTCCCGGAAATCGCGCGTGGCGCAGAATCGCGCGCAACGAACGAGACGCTTGTCGTGGACAGTGAGTTGTCGGTTCCGCTCGCAAACATCAAGGTGCGGCGGGGTATCCGTTTTCTGAAACAACAAGCAGCGTGCCCGTTTCAGGCATTTGCGGAGTTGCGCCTTGGAGCCGCCGCGATCGAGGAGCCTTCCAGCGGCTTCCCCCCCGTGGCACAGGGCAACGTCGCGCATGAGGTGCTGCGCGATTTCTGGACGCAAGTAAAAACCCAATCAGCCTTGCGCGCGCTTTCGACAGAACAACGCCGCGACCTTCTCGATTCGCGCATCCGGCAGGCGCTGAGCAAGTTCCCCGCGCATAGCCCACTGGAAAAAGAACTGCTCGCCACGGAGGCAGAACGGCTTTGCGAGCGCTTGCTTGCGTGGCTGCAAGTGGAAGAGCAGCGTCCTGATTTTTCCGTGGATGCCTGCGAGAAAAGCATTTCGGATGCTTCCATCGGAGGCGTGCAGTTTGATTGCCGCATCGACCGAATCGACAAAGTAGGCAATGGTCTTGCGCTGATGGATTACAAGACAGGCGCAATCCATGCCTCTGCCTGCGATGGCGAACGCCCCGATGAACCGCAGCTTCCCGCCTATGCGGTGCTGATGCGCGACACCCTCGCGCCCAATGTATCTTTGCGCGGAGTAGCTTTTGTCAGTCTCCAGGCCAAACAGCTTGGCTTCAAAATCATCCATTCTTTGTCGCAAACATTTTCGACCGCAGACCCAAAGAATCGAAAACCCCGCGCGCCGATCCTGGAGACAGAAGAAGAACTTCTGTCCAGGGTCGAACAGTGGGATCACACGCTTACACAGCTTGCCGATCATTTCCGCGCCGGAGATGCTTCCGTCGATCCTAAAATTCCTGGAGTAACCTGCACCTACTGCGCGCAGGGAATTTTCTGTCGCGTCAAGGAGACCGAGATTGCTCCAGAGGATGGGAACGACGAAGACACAGGGGAAGACGCAGAGGAAGAATCCTGAATTGAGCGAAATGAAGATCACGTCAAAAATCGCGCCGGACGCGCAACCCGATGACACTCCCCAGCGCATGATGGCGCTGGATACCCAGCGCTCGTTTCTTGTCGAGGCATCGGCTGGTTCCGGCAAAACGGAATTACTGATTCAGCGTTATCTGAAGCTGTTGGCGCAGGTGGAGGAGCCGGAAGAAATTCTTGCCATCACCTTTACGCGCAAGGCCGCCGCCGAGATGCGCGACCGCATCCTGCAAGAATTGCGCGCTGCGGAAAAGACGGACGCGAGCAGCGAACCTTCACCCCACAAGCAGCAAACGCGGGCGCTGGCGGCAGCAGCGCTGGAAAACGGACGGAGAAGAAACTGGAATTTAACGCGCCAGCCACATCGGATGCAGGTACGCACCATCGATTCCCTGTGCAAGGAAATCACCTCGCGATTGCCCATGTTGGCGCAAATGGAAGAGCGAACGCAGCCAATCACAGATGCCTCGGAGTTGTATTCCATCGCCGCGCAAAATGTATTGAAGCAACTGGGTGGCGATGACGAAAAATTGAATGCCGCGATTCGCGCCCTACTGCTGCATCTGGATAATCGTCTGGAACACGCCGTGCAATTATTGGCCAATTTGCTGGCAACACGCGACCAGTGGGGCCATATTTTCCCCATCGCAAAAAATCTTTCCGATGCGGAATTCGACAATGCTCTGCGCGAGCGATTCGAGCTGCCGTTTTTAGAAATTCGCGCCTCTGCCTGCGACGCGCTTGCACAGGTCATGAACCCTGCGGCCACGGCGCAGATATTTTCGTTCATACAACACGCAGCCGGATATTTGGAAAAAGCAGGAAAAAAGAATCCCTTTGCCGCCTGCCTTGCATGGACGGAGCTTCCCTCGTACCACGCAGAGGATGCAGTGCATTGGGCCGTCGTTGCGGATTTTCTACTGACCCGCGAGGGTGGATTTCGCAAGAGAGTCGATGTCACACTTGGCTTCCCGCCGGGCGATCCGCGTAAGCCGGAGATGCAAGCGCTGCTCACATCCCTCACTGGAAACACCGCGTTGCAGCAGGCGTTGCGCGATCTGCAAACGCTGCCGCCGGTACAGTACACAGAACAGCAGCGCAAGGTGCTGCGCGCCAGTTTTCTGCTGCTGCGTCACGCTCTTATTCAATTGAAACTCGTATTCGCGCAGGAGGGGAAGACGGATTTTACGGAGTTGCTGTTGGCGGCGCAGCAGGCTCTCGCAGACGACACCAACAGTATTGCGCTGGCGCTGGGAACAAAAATCCAGCATCTTCTTGTGGACGAGATGCAGGATACCTCCGTGACGCAATTCCATCTGCTGCGCCATCTGACGCAAAGCTGGGATGGTTTTAGCCAGACGGTCTTTCTTGTCGGCGATCCGAAGCAGTCCATCTATCGCTTTCGCCAGGCGGAGGTGGCGCTGTTTGCTCATGCGCGCGATTCTGGACTGGGCGATGTGCGGTTCGAGACGATCTTCCTGACCAGTAATTTCCGCTCGCAGCAACGTCTTGTGGAAACAACCAATCAGTATTTTTCACAGGTCTTTCTGGAAACCAACGATACCGACGGCATCCACTTTCATCCTTCTCTGGCCGCAAATCTGGAAGAGTCCCTCGACGAATCCTGGGATCGCGTCCATTGGCATCCACTGATATATGCAAAGCAAAAAGAGAAATCCGAATCCGCTCGAAAATCGGCATCCGATGCGATACACCCTTCTCTTGTTGAAGCGCAGACACTCTGCGATGTGATCGAGGGGTATCGCTCCGAGGATCAGGCAAACGACTGCGCGCGCAGCATTGCCATTCTTGTCAGCAACAAGCGCCACGCATGGCCCATCCTGAAAGAAATGCAGCGGCGTAAAATTCCCTACTGCGCCATTGAAATGGACACACTGACAGATCGGCAGTCTCTGCTCGATCTGCTGGCCATTACGCGCTGCCTGCTGCACGCTGCGGATCGAACCGCGTGGCTGGCCGTGCTGCGCGCGCCTTGGTGCGGATTGACGCTGGCCGACCTGCACACGCTCTGTGGAACCGAGGTCTGCGGAACCGAGGATGCGCGGTGGCGATCCTGCACCCTTCCAGAACTGCTGCGCGAACGACTCTCCCTGCTGTCAGACGATGGCCAGCAACGCGCCAAGCGTGTTTGGAGAACGCTGGAACAAGCCTGTTCGTTGCTGTCGCAGGAGCGTTTATCTTCGCTTGTCGAACGCATCTGGCACACGCTGGGAGGACAGGCTTGCGTCCTCGCCAGCGAGATGCCAGCCATCGAACAATTTTTCGCGATGCTGAGTGATCTGGAAATGGAGGGCGTTCGCCTTACCGCTACACGCATCGAAGAACGGATGCAGAAGCTCTACGCGCCAACGCCTGCGCCGGAGGAAGGCTCCGTGGAAGTATTGACGATGCACAAAGCGAAGGGGCTGGAGTGGGATATTGTTTTGCTTCCGGGCCTGCATAATAAGCCCCGCAACGATGATCCCAGGCTTTTGGTGTGGGAAGAAGATATCCGGCCAACGCCGGAAGGCGCGTTGAAATCTCAATTCTTTCTGGCTCCCATCCAACATGTGTCGGAGACGAAGGAACCCTTTGGCCAGTGGATTCGCCAGAGGATTGCGCGGAGAAAGGAAGCAGAGAGGAGGCGATTGTTCTACGTGGCCTGCACGCGCGCGCGACAGGAACTACACCTCTTTGCCACCGCTGTCATAACCGAGAAAGAAGAAATATCCCGCCCCGATGCACGATCTTTGCTGCACATTGCATGGCCGCTTGCGGCGGAGATATTTGCGCAACAACCGGAGCAAACAAATGCCGCCGACAATATTCTGACGATGCCCGCGCCACGCCTGCAACCTCACTCCGGTATTGCAGCGAGTCTGGCGGCAGAGGCGCAATCGGAAGCGGCTTCTATCCTTTCACTCTCCAATTTTCGTCGTCTGCCTTCTGGATGGACGCCCACTCCTCTTCCACCGGATGTAGGGCAACCCTCCGATTGGGAACAGGTGGAGGCAGCGACCGAAGATGCAGCCTCTGCGATTCTGCGTCCGGAGGGTTCCTGGAAGGCGCGACTCTTCGGCACTGTCGTCCATGCGCTGATGCAGCCTCTGGCTCGAATTCTTCGCGCCAAAAGAGACGAAGAGCAGATTCACGACGCAGTACAACATCTACGCCAACCGGCGCTGTTGCGCATGATGCAGGGAGGGTACGCGCCAAAAGCGGCACAGGTTGCCGCCGACCGCATTGCACGCGTTCTGCTGGAGATATCGCGTGATCCGGTGGCGCAATGGCTGCTCGCGGCGCATCCCAATGTCGATCCCTTGCTGCCGGACTTTGAGATTCCCCTAACAGCGCTGCGGCAAAAAACCATTCGCAATGTGCGACTCGACCGCATGTTTCTCGCTGGGCCAGAACCTCTGGCTGCCGGGAACCAGCAACTTTGGATTGTGGATTTCAAAACTGCCACGCATGGCGAACAAGATATGGAGCCATTTCTCGCCGAGCAAAAAAATCTCTACACCCGACAAATGCAGGTGTATGCCGAGGTGGCGCGCGCGGCCTATCCACAGCCCAAGGAGATTCACCTTGGTTTGTACTATCCGCTTCTTCAAAAATTTATCTGGTGGATCGAAGGCGCGACTTAACTGCCGGTTCGCAAATGATGCCGAACATCGGCGCCGCGCACCCAGAAGATGACATCTTCTGCAATGTTGGTGGCGTGGTCACCCACGCGCTCCAGGTTGCGCGCAATCAGCAGAACATTCAGCGCCTGCGGGGTCTGGCTCGGCTCGTCATGGATCAACTTGCTCAACGTCCGATAGATCGCGTTATTCATCTGATCCACCTGGTCGTCCATCGCAATCACCGACTCGGCAAGATTTGCGTCCGCATCAATAAAGGATTGCAATGCGCGCCGCACCATCGAGGCCGCCATCGAAGCCAGCTTGGGAATATCCACAGGGATATCGACCGGAGGCATGGCTTGCAAATCACGCACGCGCCCGGCAATGTTGACAGCCTGATCTCCCACACGTTCGATATCGGCATTGATTTTGATAACGGCGAGAATAAAACGCAGATCGATAGCCATTGGCTGCTCCATCGCCAACAAATCGAGGGCCATCTGATCAATCTCGCGCTCCTGGCGATTGATGGCAGGCTCGGAGCGCTGCACCAAATCGCAGATAGAAAGGTCACGGACACGATAGGCTTCAATGGAGCGCTGGATAGCCTGCTCCGCCATGCCCGCCATCACCAGCAGCTTTTCCTTCAAATCGTCGAGGTTTTGATGGAACCGTATCCGCGTCATCCGAACCTCCCGGTAATATAATCTTCCGTCCGTTTGTCACTGGGATTGGTAAAAATTTTTGTGGTCGCGTCAAACTCCACCAGCTGGCCGTTCAGGAAAAATCCAGTCTTCTCCGCAACGCGCGCCGCCTGCTGCATGTTGTGCGTCACGATGACGATGGTGTACTCCGACTTCAGATGAAAAATGAGATCCTCAATCTTCGCCGTGGAGATGGGATCAAGCGCCGAGGCAGGCTCGTCCATCAGCAGCACCTCTGGATCAACGGCCAGCGCGCGCGCGATACAAAGGCGCTGCTGTTGTCCACCGGAGATGCTGGCTCCCGACTTGCGCCGCAGATCATCTTTGACTTCATCCCACAGCGCAGCGCGCCGCAGGGAGCGCTCAACAATTTCATCGAGCGCCTGTCGATTGCGAAAGCCGTTGAGTCGCAGGCCACTGGCCACGTTGTCATAGATCGACATGGTGGGAAAGGGATTGGGCCGCTGAAACACCATGCCAATACGCCTGCGGATCACGACCGGAGAAACATCGTTATAAATATCCAGATCGCCGATTTTTACGGTTCCGGTGACGCGCGCAATCGGGTTGGTCTCATGCATACGATTCAGGCAGCGGACAAAGGTGGACTTGCCGCACCCGGAGGGGCCGATGAGCGCCGTTGCGTGATTGGCTGGAATGTTGAGATGAATATCCCGCAGCGTGTGCGTGCTGCCATACCAGGCATTCAGGTCTTTTACTTCAATGCCAACACCCACTAGCTTGCCCCCTTGAGCACACCGCGCGAAGTTACATACCGAACCAGTGAAACCGAAATAACAATCAGAAAGATCAATACTAACGAACCGGCCCAGGCCAGCCGATGCCAGTCGTTGTAGGGAGAGACGGCGTAGACAAAAATTTGCAGCGGCAGCGCCGCGATGGGCTGGTTGAGCGCCAAACTCTTGTCGTCATTTCCAAAGGCCGTAAATAACAGCGGAGCCGTTTCCCCGGCCACGCGGGCAAAGGCCAACATGCAGCCAGTAATAATGCCAGCGGAGGCGGTGCGCAGCGTAATGGAAACCGTGGAACGCCAATTGGGAACACCCAATCCCAGCGCGGCCTCGCGGACAGCATGGGGCACCAGCAGGAGCATCTCTTCCGTGGTTCGCGTGACCGTGGGAATCATCATAA
This sequence comes from Acidobacteriota bacterium, assembly GCA_021810625.1. Taxonomy (GTDB): domain Bacteria; phylum Acidobacteriota; class Terriglobia; order Terriglobales; family Acidobacteriaceae; genus JAJZIJ01. The sequence goes on along the minus strand of JAJZIJ010000003.1, from coordinate 50,423 downwards.
TGCCCAGAGCCACGCCGCCGGAAAAGGCCGAGAAGTGCTGCTGCGGCACCACGATCAACGAATAGACGGCAATGCCCATCACAATCGACGGCACGCCATTGAGCACATCGGCGGTAAAGCGCACCAGATTCGAGAGCAGGCGTTTTCGTCCAAACTCCGCCAGATAGACCCCGGCGGCAATGCCGATGGGGATGCCGATCAGACTGGCCACAGTCAGCAGCACACCGGAGCCGACGATGGCATTCTCCATGCCGCCGCCGATCTCGCCAACCGGCTTGGGAACCTTGGTAAAGAAGGCCCAGTTCAGCGAACTTGCGCCCTTGTAAATGAGATAAGCAAAAATGGCCAACAGCGGCGCCACCACCACCAGCGTGCCCAAAACAGCCGTTCCCGTCGCCAGATGGTTCTTCCATCTACGCCAGGCCTGCCCGCTTTGTTGTATTCTCTGCTGCATTCCTTTATGCCATTCGCGACGAAGCGCCGCGCGTGACCGACCAGATCAACAGCCGCGCCAGCGCATTCACCACAATCGTAACCAGAAAAAGCACCAGGCCAATCTCAATCAACGCGCTCAAATACAGATTCGTCGTAGCCTCGGTAAATTCATTGGCCAACACGCTGGCCATCGTATAGCCGGGAGCCAGCAGGGAGCGCGCAATCTCTGGCCGGTTGCCAATCACCATCGTGACCGCCATTGTCTCTCCAAGCGCGCGGCCCAGGCCCAGAATAACGCCTCCTGCAATACCCAGACGCGCATTGGGGAGTACGCTGATGCGAATCATCTCCCAGCGCGTCGCGCCCAGAGCCAGAGCCGCTTCGCGCTGACTCTGCGGCACGGTACTCATCACCTCCCGCGTGATGGAGGAGATGATGGGCAAAATCATAATCGCCAGAATAATTCCCGCCGCCAACATGCTGACCCCGTAATCCGGCCCCTCAAAAAATCCCGTCCAGCCCAGCGTCCGCATCAGAAAAGGATTGATCCCTGTCCGCAGCAGCGGCACCAGCACCACCAAGGCCCACAGACCGTAGACCACGCTGGGAATGGCTGCCAATAATTCCGTAAGAAAGGAAAGCGAGCGACGCAGAGGGATGGGACACATTTCAGTAATGAAAACCGCCGTGCTTACGGAGAGCGGAACGGCGATCAGCAGCGCAAGCAACGAAGACACCAGCGTTCCGTAGATAAAGGGACGCGCCCCAAAGTCCCCGCTGACCGGGTTCCAGGCCGAGCGATACAAAAAGGAGATTCCAAAGTGGGCAATGGCCATGCGAGACTGCCATGCCAGTTCCAAAAAGATGAAAAGGACGATGGCAAAGATCGTCAATGCACTGGCCAGCATCAGCGTCTTGAAAAATCCATCCGAACCAGCGGAATCGCTCTGCGCGTTCAGATATTGCCGCACGACGGAGAGGCGCGGCGCAGCCAGACCTGGAGAATCGGGAGACTCTCTGTCGTTCACGACATCTCGTTCAGCCAATTTGCCGCTCACAGAACCTGTCCCCGCGTTCTCGTTCCTGCCTCTTCAGGGTACCCGATCTGTGTAAATATCTGATGAATTTGCCAAGGGGCACGGCCTGCTATGAAACAGACCGCGCTGCTTCCTTCTCCAGGTCCATCAGCGGATAGCCAAGCTGCTTCCACTCATCAAAGCCGCCGCGCAGCGGACGAATTCGCTCAATTCCCAGCCGCCGCATGGTCAGGGCCACCTTGGCGCTGGTCTCCTCACTGGGACAGGTGCAGTAGAGGATGATATCGCGATCCCGTGGCAGATCGGCGCTCCGCTGCACCACCTCACTGGGCAGCAGCCGGATGGCGCCGGGAAGCACCCGCGGATCGGGAAGATAATCCAGCGGATACCGCAGATCCACGATGAAGACCTCTTCGCCACGATCCAGCATGGCCTTCAAATCGTCTGGATTCACGCGCATGGCGCGAACCTTGCGCAGAAACGCCTGTTGCCGCAAAATCTTCCCCCCCAGCAGAGCCACCACTACAAGAGCAAAGGCAGCCAGGGCAAAGTGGCTCATCCAGTGCAGGGCATCTTGATTCCGGCGGAGAGCATCGCCAAAGAATCGACCCAGCAGAACAAAGGAAGACCCCCAAAGCAGCGTTCCCGCCGCATCATAGAGCAGAAAAAAACGATATTCCATCTGGCTTTGGCCCGCCAGCGGAGCCGCCATCAGGTTCAGGCCGGGAATGAATTTTGCAATCACCAGAGCGCCCGGCCCACGCGCCGCAATCATGTCCTCCGTCCTGCGAAGACAGGAGGCGGCCTCCAGGGAAAACTTGCATATCCATCGCGTGACCGTGTCGCCATATTTCCTGCCCAGAGAAAACCAGACGGAATCGGCCAGCAGGCTGCCCGCCAGCACGGTCACCAGAATCCCCGCCAAACCCAAAACGTGCGTCGCGCTCAACGTGCCCGCCGTCAGCAGCACAGGCGTGCTGGGCAAAGGCATGCCCAACTGCTCCAGCAAAACCCAGAAAAACAGCACCCAGTAGCCGTAATGGAGGAGGAAATGAAGGATCATCGTCACACTGGCTCCTGCCTTCCTGACACACACGCAAGGGGCAAGGTCGCGGAGTTCATGGCCGCGCTCCCACTGTGGGAGGAGCATCTGCCGATGCGCCCTCCGGCTTCTCCGCCCAGTAGTTTGTCCGCGCCAGCACGGTCGCGCCAATATCCTGCCGCCGCAGGCTCACACTCAGTAGATGTAGGCCGGGAGCGGGATGATCGGGCTGAAAGCTGAGCATGTATCGGTTATGCACCTGATTCGCCAACATGCCGATCTTGCCATCCAGCCCCTTGGCATCATTAAACCGCAGGTACTCCCCGCCCGTCATCCGTGGAATCTCCGCCGCCGCGTTCTTGCGCATCGCTTGAGCCGCCATTTTGAATGGCTCCAGCAGACTCCCGCCGCCGCCATGTTTCAGATCGTTCAAAAACTCCGTCCGCGCCGGGGCAAAGGTCAGCGTGTAGACAATGGTGCTGCTGGAGCCAATCTTTTGGATCACCGCCTTCGCCGGAGTGCGGCTGCCATGATCGCGGGTCTCGCTGATCAGCAGAATGGCGCGCTGGTTCTGTTTTGGCTCGTCCTGCAACATGTCGGCGGCGTACCAGACTGCGTCGAGTATCGCCGCTCCATCATCGCCGGGCCGGATGGACTGGAATGCCCGATCCAGCGTGTGCGAATTTGAGGTGAAATCCTGCAACAGGTTCGGCTGGCTGTCAAAGGCGACGATGGCGATACGATGTTGCGCGCTCCCGGTCAGGGCGTGCAGCATGGTGGGCAGTCCCTGCATCTTGTAGAACTCCTCCACCGCAGCCCGGCCCGTCTGCACCAGAACCACCAGCGACAGTGGCGCGTTGTCGGTGTCGGTGTCCAGATGCACGTTTTTCTGCTCCACGCCATTGTCTTTCACAATAAAATCCTTTGCCGTCAGACCAAAGACCGGCTCGCCGGATTTTGATTCCACCAGCGTAGGCACAGGCACAAGATTGGTGCGGGCGTGGAGCGTAAGCGTCTGGCTGGATGTCTGGCTAAGCGTCTGCGCCCCACTCCACCCAGCATAGAGACATATCGGCAAACAAAGGACAGCGCAATACCGAAAGATCAACTCCAACCTCTGCATATTTCTTTTGTACACTCACGGCGCACCCGAAGAGGAATCAGACGAAACTACGGACACGGCAAAGGGGCCGCGCCCGACGCGACCCCTCATGCACCACTCCCATGCGCCGACATTATTGATGCAGCCTCCAGCCTGACTGCGCGAACATTCCCTTTGCGCGAGCCTACTTCGCGAAGACCAGCGGCATCTCCACCAGGTGCTCGCTAATGAACCAGACCTGCAGCTCATTGTCGCGCACCACCTCGCTGACCAGCATGTCATTGGTGCCATCATCGCCCAATTCCGCCGCGCGACGCGCCACGGTTCGCGCATCCTTGATAATCAGTTCGTGCGCCTCCAGCAGCCGCGAAATCTGTACAGGAACCTCCTCGCGTCCCCTCGGTGGACGCGAAATGCGCGTCATCTCGGCTACATCGGCGGCCATCGCAATACTAACGCCGCCCAGGGTCTGGATGCGCTCCGCAATCGTGTCCACCATCTCCGCCTGCTCCCCGTAGTGTTTATCGAAGAGCAGATGAAGCTGATAAAACGTGGGGCCGGAGACCTGCCAATGACTCTTCTTATAAAGATCGCGCAGGGTGATGGTATCGGCCAGCAACTGGTTCAGCTTGTCGGCCACTTCCTCGCGGACATCCACGCCGAGACCAAGCGATATATGTGGAATTACAGTTCCATATTGCTGCACTTCTTTTCCATTTTTATGTATAGGTCTGACCGTTTTATCCATTCCCTTGGCAGAGTTCCTCGTTGGGGGTATTGCCGTTGCTGTACCCATAAAATTCCTCCCGTATGGTTTTGTTGGATGCCATAAACCCGTTTGGGGATGAAAACTCCATGTGTATTTTCCCCTGCAAATGGAGCCTATGCGGTCGGCAAGGAACGGCGCATCCGGCCACCGGGTTCTAAAACATAGACTTCGCCACGCCACAGAATCGACCGACTGCCATAGCTGGCCAGCCAGAAGAAAAATCCCATCCCGTCGCGCAGCGGGTACAACCAGATGCTCTGCCACGGACTTGGCTCACGCAGCACCCATTGGCTGACAGCGGCAGCCATCGCCATCCGCGAGCCAAGACTCCAGGCCAGAAGCGCCGCTGCCATCTCTGGGCGATGCAAGGCCCACGCCGACAACGCGGCTAGCACTCCAAAAGGCAGGCAGAACGTGAGTACCGTGCCAAAGTGTCCCTTGGGACGCGAAAAGCGCGTGCTCTTCATCCAGCGCGCCTGATGCCGCATGGAGGGCCAAAAATCCGCGTGCAGCACGATATGGTCAATAATGTGGCGCGACAGAACCACCTGACTGCCCTGCTCCGCGACCCAGTTGCCCAGCAAAAAATCGTCGGCACAGTAGTCGCCCATCGGCAAAAATCCGCCCATCTTCTCCACGCAGGAGCGGCGTGTGGCCATCGTCGGCCCCAGCGTAAACTTCATTCCCTCCAGCATCTCCGCCACCAGCACGCCAGCGGTCATCTCAATCGACATGCCTGTGGCCTCTAATCGCGACCACAGGCCGCCCTCGGCAGCTACGCCACGATAAAGACAGGTCACTGCGCCCACGTTGGCATCGGCAAAGGGTGCCGCGACGGCGCGAATATACTCCGATGTCACGCGCACATCGCTGTCGCTGATGATAAAAATATCGTGCTGCGCGGCTTGGAACATGCGCTCCAGCGAAAGAATTTTCGCGTTGGGCATGGTCGGCTCTCCGGTGGTCAAAAACTGTACGGGGATATGCGGATATCGCGCCGCCACGCGCCGCGCCGTGGCCAGACCAGCATCGTCGGCATGGCGAGCGCAAAAAAGAATCTCATACGTGGGATATTCCTGCGTAAAAAACGTGGCCAGATGGGAGGCAAGTCCCGGCTCGGCCCCATGCAGCGGCTTCAGCAAGCTCACCGGCGGCGTGAAGCTGGAGGGTGGCGCGCATCGGCCTCGGCGACGAAATCTCCAAGCCGCAACCAGCACCATTGCTCCATACACACCCGATGTAAGCAGGCCGAAGAGTCCGACAGCAAGACCACTATCAATGAGCAGTTTCAACATGGGATGCGAGTGAAAGAATCAGAATACTGCAAGCGAGCGCCTAACGCTTCTTTCCCGACTCCCGCTGCGCGACCGGAACCATCGCCGGACGACGCAACGGCACCAGGCCCGGCACCGGAGACGGTGCCGCCTGCTGCACACGCGCCAGCATCTCGGTGCGCACATAATCGACAAAGCTCTGCATCTGGCGGTTCATCTCCTCCATGCGTTCGCGCATTTGCAGGATGATGCCAATCCCGGCAATGTTCACGCCCAGATCGCGCGCCAGATTCAGAATAAATTCCAGCCGTTCGAGGTCTTCATCGGTATAGAGCCGCGTGTTGCCATCGGAGCGCGATGGCTTCAACAGGCCCTCGCGCTCATACATGCGCAACGTCTGCGGGTGAATCTCATACATCTCCGCCACTGACGAGATCATGTATGCGCCCTTCGATTTTCGTTTTGTTGACATGATCGTTTTGCCCCCTAGATGTGAAGTTTCAATAGGTTGCCCCAATCCAGGCCCGATCTACCAATCGGAGGAGCTTGACTCAAACTCAGACTAGCATGAGGGCGGCCACCATCGTACAGGCTTTTGGCGTTTGCTGTCGCCTGCCTTGGCCATAAAATTGCGCTACAACCATTTCGATGGCTCCGCATCGAATTGGCTGACTCGGCATTGGCTGATTCGGCAACGGAAGTCTGCTACGTGGTATCCTGCCATGTCGTCGCTGTGGCCGTGGAAGCGTAGCGAAAAATCTGCGTTTCCGTGGGGTGTGCGTCTTAGACGCGGATTCCGGCTGCAAAAGATGATTCTGGATCACAAGGAGGCACCTCCGCTATGAAACGCCGCATTTTATTAGTCGATGATGAAGTGGCCATTTTGCTTGCCCTGAAGGCCGTTCTGGAGATCAACGGCTTTGCAGTGGAGACGGCGGCCTCTGTCCGCGAGGCCAAGGCCAAGCTGCGTACCTCAACCTTCCACATGGTCATCTCCGATATGCGCATGGAAGCGGATGAATCCGGGCTGGAAGTGTTGCGCGCAGCCAAAAAGGCGGCCTGCCAACCCGCAGTCGCCCTGCTCACGGCCTTTCCCGAAGCAGATGACGGCTGGCGCGACGAAGGCGCAGATCAGGTGCTGGTGAAACCGATGAACACCCGCGAAATGCTGCGTCAAATTGAGGCGCTGCTGGCGAGCCATGAAAACAAAAAACAGCGTGCTGCTGCTGCCGTGCCCGCATTGGTCGCCAGTGCCGCATCCACGCGCAAAGGCCAGGGTCGCGCTCACCCACCACGCAAGATTTCCACGGCGCAGGCACAATAGCGCGCTCCTGATTTCCATCAGCGGGACGAGCTTGTGGTTTTGCGTCTGCGTATGGACATAGCGAGGGAGCCATCAACCCGTGTTCAAATTGTTTACGTTTGCCGCGCTCTCCACACTCCTGCTCAGTACCACGGCTTGCGTTACCCGGAGCGAGCAGGGCAGCGGAGAGGAAACGATGCATATTCACACGCCGGTGGGTGGATTGGAAGTCCATACCAACAACCTGAGTCCCGCAAATCTTGGGCTGCCCGCCTATCCGGGAGCAATCCTGACGCATCTTCCCCATAACAACGACAACTCCGCCGATGTGGATATGAGCTTTGCGGGATGGCGCCTGCGGGTGCAGGTTTTGAATTACCAGAGCAGCAATTCGCGCAACACGATTGCCGCGTTCTACAAACAGGCGCTGGCGCGTTATGGAGATGTCGTCACTTGTCAGAACAATAAGGCCATCGGGGAGCCGATCAAGACAAAAGATGGACTTACCTGCAATAACGACTACAACTACAACATCAGTCTTGATGCGAACTCCCACGCCAACAGGAACGCGCTCAAAAACCTGGCGGAGGTGTCGAATACTGCCAGCCTGGAACTGCGTGCCGGTTCGCCCGACAATCAACATCTGGTCGTCTTTGACCCGTCCCTCCCTAAAACCGCAACAACGTTTGTGCTGATGCATGTACAAGTGCCACACCCATGAGAAGCTCCAAGAGAAGAAGCTCCAGAAGGCTTCTTTCCTGAATGGGTTGCTCGGCTGGGTTGCTCGCGCTATACGCGCTGAGGTAGCTTCAAGGTATGAAGATGCTCTGTCATCGCTGTGAAACCCCGTTGGAGAGCGAATCGAATTTTTGTTTCCAGTGCGGAGCGCCGCAGCTACGCTTTATCCCACAAACACCCGCTGCGCTGCAGGAGTCAGGCACGGAGGATGAACGCGGCCACGTTTCAATGGGAAGCGACGGAGAGGGCATCCGCGATAGAGCGGGCATTCAGTGGAAATCCGCGATTCAAATTGCCGCGCTGGTTTCGCTGGTTGTCGGGCTGCTTTCGTCGATTTTGGCTATGGGCAGTCTGTTATGGGTGCTGGGCGGAGCGGTGTTGGTGATTGTTCTCTACCATCGGCGCGTTCCCTACACCGTGCTCCAGCCGAGCCTGGGCGCGCGCATCGGCGTGGTCACAGGAACCATGACAGCCGCGATTGCTGTTGTCGGAAACACTCTGTTGCTTCTGGTGCAGCGCTATGGCCTGCACCAGGGGAAACTGCTGGATGCCACGCTGACCCGCACCTTTCAGCAAGCCATGAGCCGTGCCTCCGTAGGCGCGGAGGCGCAAGCGCAAATGAATGCCGCCGTCGTATTCATACTTTCTCCCGAAGGTCGGGCCGGAATGGTGCTGCTGGGGATGGCCTTCATTGCGTTCATCATTTTGATTCTCTCCATCGCCGGCGGCGTGCTGGGCGCGCGATTTTACCGCAACCTTCCTGTGCCGCGATGAGTCTGTGCCGCGATGAGCGCGGCCACGCGGCGCTGGATGATTGCCACAGGACGGTGGATATTCCCACCACGCGTACCATTTGGTGCCCCAACACCAGACCCTATATCTTCGATGCAGGGTCGTCTTCCGCCGCCGAAGAACACGGCTGATCTATGTACTTGCTATCTGCCGCAGCGCACATTAGCATCGTCCAAAGCGGGTTTATTCCAAGGATTCAAATGCAGACAACCTTGATCGTCATACTAGTTCTAAATATCGTGTCCGTCATATTGCTTGTATTTTTTCTTGCAAAGCCCAGAACTAATCGCGAGTCGGAACACATCAAAAGTATTCAAGGACAGCTATCCGGCATAGATAGCAGATTTGAACTGTTGGGGAAATCTTCTCTCGAATCAACCGGCAGCTTTCGCACTGAAATTAACGAAGGCATGCGAAGGCTTCGCGAGCAGACGACAAATGAATTCCGCGTACTCCGAGAAGAAATCACCAGCAGTGTTAGCAATCTTGGATCAAGCATCACCACAGGACTTAACGACTTCCGTAAAGATATTTCTACAAAACTTGACACGCTCATGCATAATTCAACTGCGCAACAATGGACATTGCAAGAGTCGTTAAATGGAAAATTCTTCCAGCTTTCTGAGAGCAATGAAAAAAAACTGGATTTATTGCGACAAATTGTTGAGCAGAAACTTGATCAGATGAACACCACTAACGCTTCAAAGCTCGATGAGATGCGGCAGACTGTGGACGAAAAATTACACAACACATTGCAAACCAGATTAACCGAAAGCTTTGGTCTTGTTACCGATCAACTCGGAAGAGTACAAACTGGACTCGGCGAAATGAAAGACCTTGCTACAGGGGTGGGTGACCTCAAGCGAGCTCTGACGAACGTAAAAATACGGGGAGGCTTTGCTGAGGTGCAGCTTGGATTGCAGCTTGAGCAAATGTTTTCTCCCTCACAATTTGCTTCCAATGTAAAAATCAAACCAGATACCCGGGAGACCGTTGAATACGCAATCAAGCTTCCAAACGGAGAAAATGGAGAATTGCTCCTGCCTATTGATGCGAAATTTCCAAAGGAAGACTGGGAGCGTCTCGAAGATGCAAGTGTTAAGGGAGACGTGGCGGGAGTGCAAGCCGCCGCAAAATCTCTCGAAGCAACCATCAGATCAGAAGCTGAAAAAATCTTCGAGAAATATATTTATCCGCCTGTAACTACAAATTTTGCTGTGATGTACCTTCCAACTGAGGGACTTTTCGCGGAAGTTATCCGGAGGCCGGGCCTAATTGACGAATTGCAAACAAAATACCGGGTCTGTGTGGCGGGCCCAACAACTTTCATGGCCCTATTGACGAGCCTGCAGATGGGATTCAAAACACTTGTCATTCAGCAAAAGGGTATTGAGGTCTGGAATATTCTTGCTGCCACGAAGTCCGAATTTGGGAAATTTGGCGGCCTCATGCAGAAGGTTGAAAATCAGGTCGGCACTGTTCAGAAAACATTGAGCGAAATAAATAAAAAAACCGGAACAATCAACCGAAAGCTTAGGGATGTTGAAACACTAGAGATGCAGCCACAAGCGGCATCAAATCTTCTAGGGTTTGACGAATTGGATAACGAGGAACAGATAATCGAGAACATCGCGGCTGAGCGCGGATCACAAGATCAAGATATTGATAGATAAAAGAGACGGATATCCGTTCTGGTCATACCCAATTTGTCACGCCAGCGAATCCGCCATTGCGCATCTTCCGCCCACTTGCTTTACACTACCCAAAGGCGTCGGTACACTTGAGGTTCCGCGCAGCGGGAATGGCGATTGGAAGATTCACCGGCTGAAATTGGTTTTGGCTTCCATCCCTTCGGCTTTCATAATTCCAAAAGACCCAAAAGAAATTCAGGAGAGAGAAATGGCAACGGACGAAAAAGTAAAGCAGATTATCGTGGAGCAACTGCAAGTGGATGAGGCCGAAGTCACCCCCGGCGCGTCGTTTCAGGAAGACCTGGGCGCGGACTCGCTCGACGTGGTTGAGCTGGTGATGCAGTTTGAAGAGGCTTTCGACATCGAGATTCCCGACGAAGATGCCGAGAAGATCAAGACCGTGCAGGATGCAATCGCCTACATCAACGCGCACACGAAGGGTGGCAAGTAAACTTGAAGCGGCGCGTCGTCGTTACCGGACTGGGCCTCATCTGTGGCGTGGGCAATACGGCGCCGGAGGTTTGGCGCAATTTGTTGGCGGGCCAAAGCGGTATGGCCCCCATCACAGCCTTTGACACGACCGGCTTCTCGGTCACCTTTGCCGCAGAAGTGAAAAACTTCGATCCCCATAATTTCATCGACAAAAAAGAAGCGCGCAAAATGGGGCGATTCATCCACTTTGCCCTGGCCGCCGCGCACGAGGCAATGGAGTCTTGCGGCCTGAAGGTCACGCCAGAGAACTGTGAGCGCGTGGGCGTTCATATTGGCTCCGGCATTGGCGGCTTTGACGTGATTGAGCGGGAACACAGCGCCATGCTGGCGGGTGGCCCGCGCAAAATTTCTCCATTTTTTATTCCTGGAGCCATTGTCAATCTGGCCGCCGGACAGGTCAGCATTCGCTACGGGGCCAAGGGGCCGAATGAAGCCACGGCAACGGCCTGCACCACCAGCGCGCACTCCATTGGCAACGCCTATCGCACCATTGAGCGCGATGATGCCGACGTGATGATTGCCGGTGGCGCGGAGGCTTCCATCACTCCGATGGGCATTGGCGGATTCGCCGCCATGCGCGCGCTTTCCACGCGCAATGACGACCCCACACATGCCTGCCGTCCCTTTGACAAAGACCGCGACGGTTTTGTCGTCGGCGAGGGCGCGGGCATTCTGATCCTGGAAGAACTGGGGCACGCCAAGGCGCGCGGCGCAAAGATTCTGGCCGAGATCATCGGCTATGGCATGAGTTCCGATGCCTACCACATCACAGGCATGGCCCCGGAGGGCGAAGGCTGCGCCCGCGCCATGAGCAACGCCATTCGCAGCGCGGCAATTTTGCCGGAGCAGATCGACTACGTTAACGCGCACGCCACCTCCACGCCGCTGGGCGACGCAATGGAATCCAAAGCGATGGAAACGGTTTTTGGCGAACATGCCAGCAGTCATCGTCTCAAGATCAGTTCAACAAAATCCATGACCGGGCATCTGCTGGGCGGCGCGGGCGGTCTGGAGGCGGGCATCACCGTAATGGCGCTGCAAAATCAGATGCTGCCACCCACGGCCAATCTGGATCATCTGGATCCGGCCTGCCGCTTGGAATATATTGCCAAGAAGCCACTCCCTGCCAAGGTGGAGATGGCGCTGTCGAACTCTTTCGGCTTCGGCGGCACCAACGGCTCTCTGGTCTTCCGTCGCTGGACGGAATAAGCAGCAGCGGCATCCACGCAGCCGACACCGCGAAAAAACTACAGTATCCCGCGCATCGAATTTGCAATCAAAGCGAGCGCTGCGGATTCTATGGCTGCATCCTCGCCAAAGCCGCGCAGCCAATGCACCTCCGGCTCGCGGCGAAACCACGTTGCCTGACGCTTGGCGTAGTTGCGATGGCCTTGCTGTGTGGCGGCGATGGCCGCATCGCGGGATATCTCCCCGCGCAGCAGGGCTGCGGCCTGCTTGTATCCCAGTGAAGCCAGCGGCCAGCACTCCGGGCCGTAGCGATGCAGCAACGTCTGGGTCTCTTCCACCAGGCCACGCGCAAACATGGCCGCAGCGCGATGGTTGATGCGCGCATACAACTCCTCGCGAGATGGATCGAGGCCAAGGCGCAGGATGCGAAATCCGAGCAGCGGCTCCCGGCCCGCGCTCCACGCCTGGGAGATGGGCTGTCGCGCCGTTACGCAGACCTCCAGCGCTCGTGTCAGCTTGGGCGTGTCGTTGGGATGAATGCCTGCGGCGGAGCGTGGATCGAGACGCGCCAGCAGGCGATGCAGATAGTCGCTGCCACGCGCTGCGGCGCGTTGACGCAGACGATTTCGCAGAGTCTCCGAACGCGGCGGCGCTGCGAACAGTCCCTCCAGCAGTGCGCGAAGATAAAGTCCCGTGCCGCCGACCACGATTGGCAAACGTTGCCGCGCTGCAATCTGCCGCAACGCATCGCGCGCGTCGCGACTGTAATCGCCCGCCGTGTATGGGGTCTCTGGAGAAACAATGTCCAGCATGTGATGCGGAACGCGGGCGCGTTCCTCCGGCGTGGGCTTGGCTGCGCCAATCTCCAGATCACGATAGACCGCGACGGAATCACAACTGACAATTTCTCCGCGCAAGGCCTCGGCAAGGCGCAGGGAGAGCGCCGTTTTTCCGCTGGCAGTCGCGCCCAGAAGAACGACGAGCAGTGGAAGCGATTCCAAAGGTGGATTCGCTTGCCCGGAACCAGCCTGCGGATTTTCCCCAGCTACCACAGCCTCCACCAGCGGGGAAGCAAGATGGCATGTGCGCCGACTCGCCACGCGCTAAACAGGAGAACCAGCAACGCCAGCCAAAGTAGTCCAATGGCCTGCCGACGGCGCAATTCCCGCTCGCCTTGCGTTCTCATTGCGACCCGCCACCGTTGGGCTGCTCGTTGTAAAGAAAATAAAAACGCAGCGCAAGATACGGGCCTTTGAACGCTTTGGGCAGTGGCGGAAACGGCGCAGCGCCCGTGATGCCGCCCCAGGCAGCGCGATCCAAAGATACGTCGCCGGAAGGCCCAATCAATTGCATCTGCTTCACGCTGCCATCGGGCATGATGATGAACTGAATGGCGACTTTGCCTTTCTTAAGCAGGGGCGCGCGCGCAGCCTCTGGAATTAAAATATCCCAGCTTGATTGCGTGGCCTGAATCACCTGGCGCAAATAGGGGCCAAAATCCACGCCCAGCGTGTCGCTCAGAATTTCGACCCCGGAACCCAGGCCGGGGTGCGCCACAGGAGCGCCAGCGCCGTTGTTGCCGGACTGACCATTACTCTGACTGCGGGCAGCGTCCTTCTCTGCCTGGCGGATCATCTCTCCCACGGACATGGGTGGGCTGGCCTTTTGCAGGGCATTCTGGTTCCGTTGCACATTGGGCCTGGGCGCGGAGGGCGCATTCATCCGCGCCTGCTCACTGGACTGTGGCTTGGGGGCCGAGGGCAGCGCCTGCTGCTGTTGCTGTTGCGCCTGTTGCTGCGCGGGAGTCTGCTGCTGGGGCTGCTGGGGTCGGGGCGCGGCCTGCGTCGGCTGTGGAGCGGGCGCAGGTGGCGGCGCAGGATTTCCTGCGCGCTGCATGGCCTGCAACTCCGCCAGCGTCTTCTTGTCCAGCGTCGGATGCGCGGTTTGCGCGACCCGATCCTTGTCGGAAATGATGTTGGTCGATTTTGGCTTCTGCGGCTTCAGGTGGTCTGGAGGCAGGTTCAGATATGTAATCTGCTTATCCCGTTTTGCAAGTACATCTGCGGGGTTGACCACATACGGGCGATGAAAAAGAACATGCGGCCCGTAGGAAATGAACCAGAAGAGGAAGATGTGCAGCAGGATCGAGAGCCAGATGCCTTCGCGCACGCGAGCGCGGGAGCGATCATCCTCCAGATCGTCAATCAGGCTGATGAGTTCATGCTGCTCGTAGGAGGTGTAACGAGAGGCGGCTCCGTTCAGCCGTGGCTCCGGCGGACGTTCGGGGGAACTCGGTGGTGTTTGTGTCGCAGCCATACACGAAAAATAGGTAAACGAACAGCCACGACCCACCGTATCCGGCAGGCCAGCATTTCATCCCGTTTATCTCTTGTATTGTCTCATCCTGCCGGGAAACCAGCATACCCAAAAATGGAAACGGTAGAATCAGCAGTGTGCATGCCCTCGTTGTGACCGTGAGCGATTCCTGCTTTGCCAGGCAGCGCGAAGACATCTCCGGCCCCGCCGTTGGCCGCCAACTTCAGCAGGCGGGGTTTACAGTCGCGCAAATTTTGATTGTCCCCGACGAAGCGGCGCAGATTTCCGCTGCGCTTTGCCGCGCTACGGAACAGGCCCGCCTGGTCGTCACCACCGGCGGCACAGGCATTGGCCCTCGCGACGTAACCCCAGAGGCCACGCGCATGGTCTGCGACCGCATCCTCGATGGCGTTGCTGAGCGGATGCGCGCCATCGGCCAGAAAGATACGCCGTTGGCCGCGCTGAGTCGCGGACTCTGCGGCACCCGTGGCAGCGCGCTGATTCTGAACCTTCCGGGAAGTCCACGCGGAGCCGTACACTCGCTGGAGGCGGTTCTTCCGCTGCTTCCGCACGCGCTGGAATTACTGGGCGGCAACACGGATCACGCGGAGATTCCCATGCCCGGAATGAATGAAGCCGAATGAAATCGAAGTTCCTGCTCTTTCTAACCCATGCGAAGATCGTGCTGCTCGGCGTGTTAAAGCCGCTGGGCATCTGGGGTGTCGCTGCGCTGGCGGCGCTCGATTCCTCCTCCATCGCCATTCCGATGGACATTATCGTCGCGGGCTACATCTGGGCCGACCGCAAACACTTCTGGCTCTACGCGCTGATGGTGGGGCTGGGGTCGGCGATTGGCGCGCTGGTTCCATTTTTTATTGGCCGCGCCGGGGGGGAGCTGGTGCTGCTGCGCCGCGTTGACCGCGCAAAATTCGATCAACTGCACGACCGCTTTGCGCGGCAAAGTTTCTGGGCCGTGCTGATTCCCGCCGCAATGCCACCGCCCACGCCTTTCAAACTCTTCGCCTTTGGCGCTGGGGTCTTTGAGATGGGCATCCTGCCGTATATGGCTGCGGTCTTCTGCGGACGCACGCTGCATTATCTTGTGCTGGGAACTTTAACGGTACGCTACGGCCCGCAGATTGTAGCTGTAGCGCTGCGCCAGACGGAACAGCATACGCATACAATTCTGTGGATTGTGGCCGTTCTGCTGGCGGTGCTGGTGCTGGCCCTGCTGCGACTGCGGCTGCGGAAAAACAACGCAGCGGCATCGTAGCGGCAGCAAGAAAAGCCGTGCTTACCCAGCCATTGCGCCGGAGTGTCGATGCTGCCATGCCTCCGCCGTGCGCCGCGCCAGCACCGGAATGCCAAAGACTGCGCTGGTCAGCAATGTCGTCGAGAGCAGGTCGTTGCGATAGAAGGGCAAGCCCGCGATGTAGCAGGCCGTCAGACCGCCCAGCGTGTGCGGATACAAGCCAAGGCCCATCCAGACGGCAAAACTGCTAAGCACGAAAAATGAGGTGGAAGAGGTGAGCGCGGCTCCCACCACGCGGTCTGCCGTCACCTGTCCGCGCAGCATCGCCCAACCCAGGAAGCACGCGCCCAGATACCAGGCCCATGTGACCAGATACTCCTGTAAGTGGAAGGGATAGCTATAGACAAATACGGTGAGGTAGTAATCGGTGGCGGCCA
This sequence comes from Acidobacteriota bacterium, assembly GCA_021810625.1. Lineage (GTDB taxonomy): Bacteria > Acidobacteriota > Terriglobia > Terriglobales > Acidobacteriaceae > JAJZIJ01. Next base: position 34,555 of record JAJZIJ010000003.1, on the reverse strand, counting down.
GCGCGATCACAGGCAGGAAGAACTGCCGGGGACTGCGGCGCGCTCCGAAATAAAGCAGCGAGGCACCAACGGCGGTGAAGTTCCACCACGGATGCGGAAGAATGCGGCTGAAAACAGCCCCCAGCAAAAACAAATATCCTGACATACATCTCCTCCGTAGCCCCGCACAAGAAATCCAGCCTTGCGTAGCTCGCATCTTCATTCTCTGGGCGAAAGCGAAGATGGTCAAGCGAGCATGGCGGCATCAACGCCTCAACCGTGGACGCGATGCTTCAGCGCTGCACGCGGCCATCAAGTTCCATCGCCTCAATCTGGCCATTGGGCGCGACCACCACCGATCCGCTGAGAGGCGGGTGGCTGCGACCATGCCAGAAAAGCACGTCGTAGGTAAAACGCAAATCGTGAAAGCTCACCTGCGTATCGTGTCCCCCGCCGGGCAGATCGCCAAACGTTCCACTCTCTTCCACCAGCGGAAATTTCGACCAATCGAGGTACACGCGGCCCAGCCAGGAGCGCTCAGCGGCCAGAATCGCGGGCGTTATCGGCGGCTTGTAATAGGTGTCTTCGGAAGCACGCTCAATCTTTTCCCCGGTATGCAGATTCAAAATAGCGGTGCGATAAGTATCCTTGGTCTCCACCACCACGTACCAGCGAAGGGGATCGACCGGATAGGGATTGGCGGAGATTCGCGTCGCGGCTTCCGCCGTGATGGGCTGATTTTCCAGCAGATGGATGGCGACCCGATGCTCGGCCCAGCGCCAACTCCACAGCATGACTGCTGCGCTGAGCGCAAAGATGGCCCATCGCTGGCCGCGAAAGCGTGGACGACGAAAGCCGATCTCGCGATCTGCCATCCCGAAGATGGCAGGAGCCACCAGCCCCAGCAGGAGCGCGGCAAAGAGTATCGGGTCAAAAAGAAAGACAAAGCTGCCAGCATACCAGTGCGCGTTGAAAGGAAAAAATGGACGCACCCCGTAGCTGGTCGTCCAGTCCAGAAAGATATGGCTCAGATCGGCCAGCAGCGCAAAGAACCAGATCAGCCCCCAGCGAATCGGTGGACTACCCTCGCGCTGGAAGTGATAGCCGCGCACCCGTTGCCGCCAACGATGCCACAACCAGACCACTCCCGTTACGGCCAGCGCCATAATCGGCGCACCCAGTAGGGAGTGCGTGATGCCACGATGATGCTGAAGCGCGGCGACCGGGCCGCGAAATCCCCAGAGCATGTCGATATCCGGCGCTTCTGCGGCCAGCGTCATGGCCAGCGTGGCGTATGCGGTTTTCCGGTTGAATCCGGCGCGACCCAAGCACGCGCCCGTAAGAAAGTGTGTGACAGGTTCCATCTACTGTTGAGCATACATTGGAAGCGACATGCGGCATCGAAGGTTTCTATAATTCATGGAATGAGCCACGAGAAAGCCGATCTCCCCACTAAAGACGCAATCAGACTCATTGGCCGTGTCGAAGAACTGCGCGAAGAACTGCGCCGCCACGAGCATCTCTACTACGTGCTGGATGCCCCGGAGATCACCGACGCGGAGTATGACGCGCTGATGCGCGAATTGCGCGAACTGGAGGCCAAACATCCTGAGCTGGTCACGCCAGATTCGCCCACGCAGCGCGTCGGCGGCAAGCCCAAAGATGGCTTTGTGAAGGTGGCGCACTCGCGGCCCATGCTCTCGCTGGACAATGCCTACAACGAAGAGGAACTACGCGAATGGGATCGCCGCGTATGCACAGCCCTGGGCAGCGATGCCGTCGAATATATTTGCGAACTCAAGCTGGATGGCCTCTCGCTCGCTCTGACCTACGAAAACGGCCAACTGGTGCGCGGCGTAACGCGCGGCGATGGAGCGATTGGCGAGGATGTGACAACGAATGTGCGAACGATTCGGTCGATTCCGCTGAGCATCGCGCCGGGAACATTGCACAATGCGGGGTTGGAGGGATCGCCGGAGCCGGGAACCTTTGAAGTTCGCGGCGAAGTCGTGATGCCCTTCGCAGCCTTTCAAAAGCTGAACGACGAGCGCGAGGCGCAGGGACTCGCTCCCGCTGTCAATCCGCGCAATGCGGCTGCGGGAACTCTGCGCACCTTGGAGCCAAACATTGTGGCGCAGCGAGGGCTGGTTTTTTACGCCTACTTTGTTCTTGTGAATGGCGAGACTTTTTTTGACAAGCAGTACATGACGCTATTCGCCTTAAAAAAGACAGGCTTTCGCGTGAATGAGCACCTGAAAATCGTCCACGGCATCAATGAGGTGCTCCAACTCATCGCTAACGCAGAGTCCCTCCGCGCGACGCTGCCGTATGAGATTGACGGCGTGGTCATCAAAGTGAATTTCGTAGCGCAGCAGCAGCGGCTGGGATTTACCGGTCGCGCGCCGCGCTGGGCCATTGCCTACAAGTTCACGGCCAAGTCGGGCATCACGCAAGTCAACGCCATCACCGTGCAGGTGGGCCGCACCGGAAAACTAACGCCAGTGGCCGAGCTGGTGCCTGTCTTCATCGGCGGCACCACCGTCAGCCGCGCCACGCTGCACAACGCCGAGGAAATTGCGCGGTTGGGTTTGGAGATTGGCGACTTCGTGGTCGTCGAGCGCGGCGGCGATGTGATTCCCAAAGTCGTCGAAGTGGTGCGCGAGCGGCGACCCGCTGACACGAAATCTTTCACCTTTCCAACCCACTGCCCGGAGTGTGGCAGCGTCGTGGTGCGGGTGGAGGGCGAAGTGGACACGCGCTGCGTCAACGCGAACTGCCCGGCGCGCCTGCGCGAGGCGCTGCTGCACTTTGCCGCGCGCGGCGTGATGAACATTGAAGGGCTGGGCGAGGCCGTAGTCACGCAACTTCTGGAACGCAAGCTGGTGCAAAGCATCGCAGACATTTACACGCTGGATGAAGCCAGACTGCTGACCTTGAATCTGGTGAAAGAGAAAAAAGCGCAGTCGCTATTGGAGGAGATTGCCCGCTCCGAGCAGGCGCCGCTGGATCGCGTGCTGCTCGGCCTGGGCATTCGCTTTGTCGGCGCGCGCACGGCGGAGTTGCTGGCCGACACCTTCCTGACAATGGACGCGCTGATTGCCGCCAGCCGCGAGGATTTAGAGCGCGTGTCGGAAGTGGGGCCGCGTGTCTCCTCGGCGATTCGAGAATTCTTTGACGAGCCAGCCAATCTTGCTCTTATTGAGCGACTGCGCGCTGCCGGACTCAACTTCACCACAACCGTAAAAGAAAAATCGGAGAAGCTGACAGGGATGAGCTTCGTACTGACTGGAACGCTGCCCACACTGACGCGAGAAGAGGCCAGGGAGCGCATCGAACGTGCCGGAGGGCGCGTCATCGGCTCGGTCAGCAAGAAGACCAGCTACGTCGTGGCCGGAGACGAGGCTGGCTCGAAGCTGGAGAAAGCGCACGCGCTCGGCGTGCCGATTCTTGATGAGGCCGCGCTGCTGGCGCTGCTGTAAAACGCTGATATTTCCAGGTCTAAAAATTGAGACCCGGGCACGCTGCGATTACTTTGGAGCGAAGTAGCCCTTGCGCACGCGCACCTTGTAACGACGATCCATCGCGACCAGATAGATGGGGCGAAACGCGCCATCAGCTTTGAAGTCCGCTGGTTTATAAACCAGGGAATACTGACTGCGCAGCTCCTCCTGAATGGAGAGAAAAGCGGAGGCAACATCTTCCATGCGCGGAGGATAAATGGCGCGTCCGCCGGTGGCCTCGGCCATTGCCTTCAACACATCATCGCCGCGATCCCGGCTGGGACTGTCGTTGGTGCTGATGGCATACAGAATGGTATCGGCGCGCTGGCACATCTTAACGGCATCGTCGAGATCGGCATGGCTCTGATTGTCATCTCCATCCGAGACCAGAATAATGGCCTTGCGCACGCTTGTGGGGCCGTGCAGCGGCAACATCTTGTCGCGACAAGCCGTGTAGACGGCATCATAGAGCGCGGTGCCGCCGCCCGGTTCCAGCTTGCGGATGCCCGTCTCCAACAGATCGTCGTTGTTGGTGAAGTCCTGCGTCAGCTCCGGCACAACATCGAAGCCCATGACAAAAGCCTGATCCACCTGCGGGCGCAAAATATCGAGAAGAAATTCCACGGCGGCATTCTGCTCAAAGTGAAAACGCGAGCGAATGGAGTTGCTGGCATCAATCAACAGGCCCACGCGCAGTGGCAGATCGGTCTGCTGGGTAAAGCTGTAGACCGCGTCCGGGCGCAGGTGGTTGTCCAGCAGCGCAAAATCGCTCTCCTGCAAATTGCGAACAAAGTGACCATGCTTATCGACCACGGTAAAGAGCAGATCGACCTCATTGACCGTGGCGCGGATGCTATATTCCCCATTCTGCTGGGCGACCACGCCGCTGCCCGCCACTGCCCCTGCCCCTGCGCTTGAAGCGGGCGAACCGCCCTGCGATGGCGGCGGCGATGGTGGTTGCCCCAGCTTGGACTGTGGTAGCGTATCGAGTGGCACGGCAGTATTTTTTCCCACATGCTTGGCGGGGATGGCCGCAGGCGCGGCGGCGTTTTGCGCCGGAATCCGAACGACAAAGAAGAACAACCATGCCATGAAAAAAAGGCACTGCGAAACCCGCTGCGCTCTGCGCCGAAGTATAAAATTCTGTCCCATCATTTGCCTAGAATCCCACCAGTTCCCTAAATGGTATCAGTGATCCCCAATGGAATTGAAGCTCGAATGTGCTGGAGCGTCGCCGCCAGATCCGCTGGAAGTGGAACCCGAAACTCCATCTGCTTTCCGGTCTCTGGATGGAGAAAACGCAATTGGGCTGCATGGAGAAAATTTCGGTTCAGCGCAAAACTTTCCGTCGAATGCGCGGGTTGACGACGAGCGCGTGGCGTGGCCGCCTTCCCCGACTTGGGCACAAGGATCGCAACGGGCGAAACATTCTCCGGCGCTCCGTAGAGTGTGTCGCCCACCACCGGGTGCCCGATGGAAGAGAGATGCACTCGAATCTGATGCGTGCGTCCCGTCTCAATCCGCACCTCCAACAGCGTGAATTTCCCAAACGCGCCGGTGATGCGCTCCTGCACGCGATAATGCGAGATGGCGCTACGGCCTCCGCTGCGCCGTGTGGTCATGCGGGTGCGATGAACACGGTCGCGGCTGATGGCGGCGTCGAGAGTTCCGGTGTCGCGCGCAACGTGCCCATGTACCAGCGCGATATATGTTTTTTCGATGCGGCGGCCAGAGAACATCTCCGCCAGCCTGCGATGCGCGCGGTCATTTTTTGCCACCAGAATCAGGCCGCTGGTCTGCTTGTCCAGACGATGCACAATGCCGGGGCGAATCGGCCCGGAGACAGAGGACAATGCGCCAGCGTCTCCAAAATAATGAAGCAGCGCGTTGACCAGCGTACCGCGACTACGCGCCTCCTCCGTTGCGCCGGAGCCAGCATGAACCATCATTCCAGCAGGCTTGTGAATCACCACCAGATGCTCGTCCTCGTAAATAATGTCGAGCGGAATATCTTCGGCCTCGGCGCGAATTGGCTCCGGCGCGGGATCGCCCAGCACGCGAACCCGCTCATCGGCACGCATCTTCCAGGATGCCTTTACGCTTGCGCCATTTACCTGAACCAGCCCCCGCTCAATCCACTGTTGCACCCGCGAACGACTGACATCCGGCAAATGTTGGACAAGAAACTGATCCAGCCGTTGTCCAACCGCGTCAGCATCCACGGGAATTTCGCGGGCAATTTCGAGATCGGGAGATTTAGAGGACATCGGATTCCTGTTGATGCGGTGCTTCTTGTCGATGCGATGCGCCGCGTTCCAGCCACAGCAATGCCCCCGCAATCACCATGACGATGGTGATGCCCTGCTGCATAGAAAGCGTTTTGTGGAAGATGGTGAAATCAACATCGCCGCGAAAAAATTCAATTCCAAAGCGGGCCAGTCCGTAGAGAAACAACCATGCGCCGATTCCTTCGCCATCCTGCCGCTGTCGGGGCAGCAGCCACAATAGAAACACGCACAGGAGAATCTCCACCAGACACGCATAGAGCTGCGTGGGATGCAGGCGAATGCCCAAAGGCGTGCCCGACCAATAGGCGGCCCAAGGATTGCGATAGACCACGCCCCACGGCAACGCCGTCGGCGCGCCGTAGTCGGAGCCAGCGGCAAAAGCGCCGAGATTCGCAAAGACATCCGCCAGAGCCAGCGCCGGAGCCGCAGCGTCCAGCGAGCGGAGCAGCGGCATTTTTTTTGCGCGGAGATAGAACAATCCCGCCAGCAGCGCCAGAAAAAATCCGCCCAGCAGCGCGCTGCGCGACAGAGGAATGGACAGGCTGAGCATCAGCAGCGGGTAATGAAGAAAATCCCGCCAGTTCGCAACGATCAGCAACAGTTTGGAGCCGAGCAGCGCGCTGAAGACCACCAGCATACTTAGATTCCACATGGATTCCGGCTCAATTCGCAGCCGCCGCGCCGTGCGCAATACCAGGAACAGCGCCGCGACCATCCCAATCGCCAGGCACGCGCCATAGGTGGGCAGAGTAAAGGGGCCGAACTGAAAGAGGCGTGGATACACGGCGGAGGTAAATGAAAATCAATCATCAATCCAGAAAATAAAATCTGGATCAGGAAATAAAACCGACCCGCTGGGCCGTGCAGGAGTGCGCCGGTGAACCCGTCCTAAGACGGCGGGAACCCGCCGAGGCTCTTTAGGCGTTCCGAACTGGCGGACAGCACACCAAGCCTATATATCGAGTCGAGTCCCCTGTTCAATGAATGTTGGTTCAACCAGCGTGAACTCCCACACCTGCTTTGCAGGCCGGTTTCTACCTTGGATGCTACGGATGCGAAGCGCAATTGGCAAGTGGAATCGAGCGCAGGCTGCACATTTCGGGAATCCCTGAAATTATCCGGCCTTGCGCGTGCCGTCCAGCACGGCATCCAGCATTTCGGCCAGCGTTTCGGCGCGGGTTTTGATGGCCTGCTGCATCTGGCCCATTTGGCCCATCTGGCTACCGTGCGCATCATTTTTTTGTTGCAGAATGACCAACTCATCGGCGATGTTCAACGCGGCCAGCACGGCGACGCGCAGGGAATCCACCGTGGCGCCCTGCTGCGCGACAGCGCGCATTTTTGCATCCACCAGTGCCGCCAACTGTTGCAGATACTTTGGATCGGGGCCGCGCAGATGATACGACTGATCGTAGATATCGACCACGATGCTTTCGGCAACGATGTTCTCGCCCAAGGGGGCCTTCAGGTCTTGATCCATGCGAAGCTCCTCCTGATCCGAAAATTCATGAAGCAGCAATGGCATCGAGGTTTTCGAGCAGTCGCTCTACGCGCTGGCGCACCGCGTCCCGCTCTTTGTTCAACTCGGCCAGCTCGCGGCGCAGGTCGGCCACTTCCATCCCATGCAGTTCCAGTTCTTCTTTGGCCTGCGCCAATTGCTTCTCCACCGTGGCGCGTTGTTCGCGCTCCGCACGCAGCAGATCAATGGTACGCACCACACGCTGTTCCAGAGCGGAAAACGTGTCCGTCGTAAGGGCCAATTCTTGTTCTTTTACAGCCATTGTTGTCATAGAAGTTCGTGGAACACTCTTGGCGCAAGTATAGCGCGGGTATAAAAAATAAACAGAAAGTATTTGTCCATGCGGGTTGAGGAAATCTCTTCCGCGCATGGATTCTCTGGATTCTTCGCGGAGCCTGCCCTGAGCGATAAGAACAAGATGGGCTATCCCGGCGAGGTCGCTCCGGCGCGCAAAACTCCACCAAGTTGAGTGAGCGCGGCCATCACCTGCTCGGCCCAGCCTTGAATCTCTTCGTCGCGCAGCGTGCGCTCCTGCGATTGGAAAACTGTCCGCACCAACAGCGAATAGCTGCCCTGCGGAACGGTCTTTCCTTTGGCGTCACGAAAGATTTCCAGCGGCTCCTGCCGACACATCTCCGCGATGCCCAGCGCAGTCAGCGTCGCCGTAATCTGCTCCCACTGAACCGCATCGGGGAAAATGAAGGAGAAATCGCGCGTCACCGCAGGAAAGCGCGAGAGTGCCTGGATTACTGGCTGGCGCAACGGATGGAGAAAGAGGCGCTCCAAATTTAATTCACCGACGAAGACCGCCTGCTTGAGCTTGCGCTGCGTGGCCTCCGCCTCGGCAAGTTGACCGAAGTAGCCAAGCGTTTCGCCGCCTACAACAATGCGAGCAGCGCGGCCCGGATGCAGCCACGCGGCAGCGTTTTCTATGGGCATGAAGGCGAGCGGAGCGGTTGTGAATCCCGCCAGCAACTCTTCGACAATGCCCTTCATGTCATAAAAACTGTGTTCCCGCGCAGCGGTGTGGGCGCTGGCGGCAACCTTTCCCGTCGCGCCAATGGCCAGCGAAGGACATTCATCCACGCGGTCTGTCGTTCCTGAAAATACCGTTCCCATCTCAAAGAGGCGAACGTTTTCCATGCCATGATTCAAGTTGTACGCCAGCATGGCCAGCATTCCCGGCAGCAGCGATGGACGCAGATGGCCAGCCTCCTCGCTAAGCGGATTGCCCAGTGGGACGGAGACATGTTGCGGCGGCGCGAAAGTCGCCGCGTCAGTGGCTGAACAAAATGTGCTGAAGACGGTCTCGGTATATCCGGCGGCCAGCAGCTTGCCGCGTACCGTGCGCTCTTTGCTGGCGTGCGGCAGTTCGACAACGCTGCCAGAAAATGCGGGCAGCGTGTTGGCAAAGCGATTGTAGCCATGCAGCCGCGCAATCTCTTCAATCAAGTCGATGTCGCGTTCCAGATCAAGCCGCCAACTGGGGAGATCGACGGAGAATGCGCCCGTGCCGGAAGATTTTTTCACGCGGCAACCCAGCGCGCTCAGATAGCGCTCAATGGTGGTCGCGTCGAGGGGATGAGATTTTTCTGTGCGTCCAAGAATGCGCGTGACATCGTGCAGATCAAGCTGTACCGCAGACCGACCCAACGTGCGCGCCGCCTGCTCCGGCACGATCACGTCGAGCATCTCTCCTTCCATTTCGCCGCCAGCAGCCAGAATCAAACGGCAGACCATTGCCGAGGCGATGGGTGGCGCGGCAAAATCCGCTCCGCGCTCGAAGCGATGCGAGGCATCGGTATGCAGCCCATGCCGCCGCGACGAGCGACGCACACTGGCCGGATCAAACCATGCTGCCTCGACAAGAATGTTTTTTGTTTCGGGAGTAATCATCGTCTCCCAACCGCCCATCACTCCGGCCAGAGCCAGCGCTTTGCGCTCGTCGGCAACAACCAGATCGTCGGCGACCAATACGCACTCCGTGCCATCGAGCAGTTTCAGACGCTCACCGTTGCGGGCGCGGCGAATGAAAATGGCCCCCTGAACCTTGTCAAGATCAAAGGCGTGCGTGGGATGGCCCATCGCCAGCATGACAAAATTTGTCGCGTCTACGGCGTTGCTGATCTGCTTCTGTTCGAGCAGCGCAAAATAACGGGCGACCTCTGCGGTCGATGGCGCGATGCCAACATTGCGCAACACCCGCGCAGTGAACCGTCCGCAGAGTTCGGGAGCTTCCACGCGGATTGCAATGCGCGGCGCGCCTGCTTGCCGGGCCGTCGGCAACACAGTGTCCAGCGGCGCGAGCGCGATGTTATAGATCGCCGCAGCCTCTCGCGCAATACCGTAGTGGTTCATGGCATCGACGCGATTGGTGGTAATGTCCATGTCGAAGAGGGAGCCGTTGCCTGCGCCAAGATCAAAAACACCTTCGACGGCGATGCCGCGCAGCGTCAGGTCATCGGCCAACTGACGGTCGGAGACGTTGAGCGCAGGCAAATAGGCCCGGAGCCATTGAGAGAGTATTTTCACGCGAACTGCTCCAGAAAGCGCATATCGCCGGAGTAAAGCAGGCTGATGTCGCTGATGCCATACTTCATCATCGCGATGCGGTCGATGCCCATGCCAAAGGCGAAGCCGGAGATTTTCTTTGGATCGTAGGCGGGCTGTTTTTCGCGCACAAATCCAAAGACTGCCGGATCGACCATGCCGCAGCCCAGCAACTCAATCCAGCCAGAGTGCTTGCATTTGCGGCAGCCCTTGCCCGCGCAAAAGATGCAACTGATCTGCACGTCGGCGCTCGGCTCCGTGAATGGAAAGAAGGACGGAAAGAAGCGCGTCTTGACGCTTGATCCGAAAAGTTCTTTCATCGCGTGGTCGAGCGTGCCCTTCAGATCGCTGAAGGTGATGTTGGTATCCACGCACAATCCCTCCACCTGATGAAAGATGGGCGAGTGGGTCGCGTCCGCAGCGTCGTTGCGATGCACCTTGCCGGGGATGACGAGACGCAGCGGCGGCGGTTGCTGCTCCATCGCGCGAATCTGCACGGGCGAGGTGTGCGTGCGCAGCAGCAGGCGCTCGCGCAGCGGCTTCTTTTCCTGCCCCGCGACGACGAGCGTATCCTGCGTATCGCGTGCCGGATGGTTCGGCGGAAAATTCAGACTCTCGAAATTGTAGTAATCCGTCTCCACCTCCGGGCCAACGCCGACGGAGTAGCCCATGCGCTCAAAGATGCTGACGACCTCGTGCAATGTTTTGATGAGCGGATGCTCCGCGCCCATGCCGGGACGAATACCGGGCAGCGTGATATCGAGCGCGTCGGCAGCACGCGCAACGCCACTGCCCATAGCTGCATTTTCTTCAAGCGTCTGCTCAATCTGCTCTTTCAGTTGATTGAAGCGCTGGCCAATGGCTTTTTTCGCTTCCGCAGGAGCGGTCTTCAGCCATGCCTCGCCAATGCTCTTGAGCCGACCCTGCTTGCGCCCCAGCCAATACAAGCGAAATTGCTCTTTGCCCTCTGCCGTGGCAATGCCGCCCGACTCTCGCTGTGCAGATAGCAGCAGTTCGCGGAAGGCAGCGTCGAGAGTGGCCTCGTCATACGCGGCGAGTTGTGGGATGGATTCGTGCGTCATCTTGTTCCCTTTGAGGATAAATCACCACGGCGGGGGAGTCGATGCGAGAATGCACAACATTTCTGTGTGATTTACCTGAGCATGCTTCCGAGTCCCTTCATGCACTGCCCATCGTGTCCTGCAAACAGAGAATGGAGCCTGGGGGGAACCAAAAATAACATTTTGGTTCGTAGATTTGAGTCGGCAAAAACTTCTTGAAATTGAAAGCTGCGGCAATTTTCTTTTTTTGTAAATGCGAATACTCGATAATCCATCGGCTGGAGAAAATCAAATAGACGATCTTCCGCAGACGTTTCTGTCAACACGAGAGGATGGTGCCGTCGCAATGTGTCGAACGCGCCTTGAAGCACTTGAAAATCTGCCCCCTCAACATCGATTTTTATTCCCGTGATCGTTGATTTGATATCTGTAGACAGAAGGTCGGCCACGAAGCGGTCAATCGTCGTAATATTTACGTCTTGCATGGCGGGAGCGCTGTTGATGGAATTTTCGACAAGGTGGGATATTTCCGAGTTATGTTCGACAACAAATTGGGCTGTGCCATGCCAGTTGCCCACAGCGACTGGGTAAGCAAATGCGCAGGAAGCGTGGGCTACAAGATTTTGTTGGAGTGTGGCGTAGGCGGTTGGGTCTGGCTCGAATGCGTGAACCGCAGATACAAGAGGAAGCACATAAAGAGAGTAGTAGCCTATGTTCGCCCCGACATCCAACACGATCCCCTTTGCATCCAAATGTCGAGCAAAAAGCGCTTCACTCCCCCAGTCAACATCACAACGGGTGATAAAAACTTCACTTGCAAATTTACTGGTGCGGGGCAAGGTCATGCGCAAACCCGTGGGCAATGTGATGTGATTGTCCCGGCGCAGTATGCGTTTTGATGTTTGGCGTAGGAAGGTGCGCCAGATCCAGCGCGCGGCTCCAACCTCATGAATAAATTCTCTATTGATTCTCATGCCAGGACGATGCCATCGCAATCCGCGCTGTAAAAATTATTTAGCGACTAAACATTTTGTAAAAACCAACCGCCAAGTCTACACCAGAAAAAAGAAACGGCGCAGCCAAAAGCCGCGCCGTTTTATTCTCAGCTTGCATGTCGCGTTAGGCGGCGACAGTCTTCTGGCTCTTGGCCGCATCAAGCGCCGTCTTGGCCTGGCCCACCAGAGTGGCAAAGCCAGCCTCGTCGCGCACAGCGATGTCGGCCAGAATCTTGCGATCCAGGTCAATGCCAGCCAGCTTCAGGCCGTGTATGAACTGCGAATAGCTCAAGCCGCTCAGCTTGGTGGCTGCGCCGATGCGCACAATCCAGAGGGAGCGATACTGGCGCTTCTTCTCTTTGCGCCCGCGATAGGCAAACTTCAATCCACGCTCGACGGCCTCTTCTGCGGCCTGGTAGAGCTTGGATTTGGTTAAGAAGTAGCCACTGGCTCGCTTCAGGATCTTCTTGCGATAATTTTTGCGTTTATTGCCACGTTTTACGCGGGGCATGGTGGTTCTCCTTTTTGCGTTGCTTCGTGATGCGGCTGGAGGCAGGAGGCAAATTCCCTTGCGGGAGTCGCTGGTTTACCTCTTCACACGCTTGCTGGCTCTGGATCGTCTGCGGAACCCCATACCGGGCGTTCCGGGGGCCACGAACGCTTGCGGCCCAGCTTGTTAAGCCCGATCAGGCATACGGAATCATGCGGGAAATCTTCGCGTGATCCGCTTTGGAGACCAAGGCGGAGCTGGCCAGATGGCGCTTTACCTTGGTGGTCTTGGCGGTCAGAAGATGTCGCATGGTGGCTTGTCCGCGCTTGATCTTGCCGGTTCCGGTCTTCTTGAACCGCTTGGCGGCACCACTATGTGTCTTTAACTTCGGCATTCGTATCCTGCTTGCAAAAACAGTGTTTACAGCATCTCCGAGTATACGGGAATCCGGCCCAAATCGCCAAGTGGCACGCCCCCAGAGACGGCATCCGCCTATTTACATCAATTTCTTTCTCAAATACTCAAGCCCGATATAGCCGATCAGCGCGCAAAAGATGGCAATACCGAAATTTGTCGGCGTAACGATATCCCGCAGGGCAAAGGCTATGCTTTTGGCATGTCGAGTGGATGTGAACTCCCCCATCAGGAGATTGGAATAAAAGAGAAAGACGATAAACGCCATCTCCACCACCGCTCTCCAGAGAGCGACGCGCCACCGGGGATCGCTGGGATTGCGTGACATGGATTGATCGTACAAGAATCAAGCGGTGAAAATCGAAACCCAGAATCAAAAGCGGGAGGCTTCCGACTTCAAAGGCAGCTTCCTGTGTTAAGGAACCTCTGAACAAGTCAGCATTTTGAAAGGGCGGGACTTTAGTCCCGCCGTAAGTACCTGCAATGAGAGCGGGCTTTAGCCCCTGAGGGACAGCCGTGGAACTTGATCAGAGCTTCCTTAACGCAAGCGGAGATCAGGCTCCCTGCTATCGGGCAATCGCCTCTATCTCCACCAACACATCTTTGGGCAGCCGCGCCACCTCCACGGTCGAGCGAGCCGGAGGCACCGCGCCTGCCGCGACAAAATACTCCGCATAGACCGTATTCATCTCGGAGAAATCCTGCATATCCTTTAGGAAAACTGTGGTCTTGACCACCCGCGTCAGATCGCTGTTTGCCGCCAGAAGAATGGCCTTCAGGCTATCCAACACGCGGGTTGTCTGCTCACGAATACCGCCAGAGACGACCTGGCCGGTTGCCGGATCGAGCGGAATCTGGCCGGAGGTAAACACAAAATCTCCGGTTCGGATGGCCTGCGTGTACGGCCCCAGCGCGGCTGGAGCGTCGGCTGTCTGCACAGCAATTTTCATTTTGTTTCCGTCTAAATCCATGTAGGGTTCCTCTTGGATATTATGCAGGGAAAGGTATCGCGTTTGCCCGCATAAAACGAGCCATACCGAAACGGGCTATAACGGAACAGGACACCCATGCTGCGCTCTCTGCAACGCAATATCGCTATCGCTGCCATCTTGCTGGCCTCCTGCTGCGCCCCTGCCCGCTCTCTGGCGCAGGGCATCTCCCATTCCGCAGCCAGCCCACATCGCGCCGCCAAGCCAGGATCGACCGCGCCGCCAGCTCATGCCGCAAACACCTCTGCTCCGATGCCGAATGCCGCCGCTCTGAAACAGCGAGTCCTGGACAATCTGAAAACAATGCAGGCGGAGCAGGAGCGGTATATCTGCCGCATGACGCTGGTTGACGAGGAAACCGACAAACATGGCAACGTAAAAAAAGGCGAGACGAAGACCTATGACATGTTTTTTGTGAATGGCATCGAAGTCGATGAACTGACCGCGAAGAATGGCAAGCCGCTGAATGCCGGACAACAAAAGAAAGAGTCTGGGCGCGTTCAAAAGGAGATTGTAAGGGACTCCGACCAGAAGCAGGTGGCCAAGGAGCAGGACGAGAACGAAAAGCAACTCGACATTCTGCTGCGCGCCTTGCGCTACACCAATGGGCATCGACAGAAGATCGACGGACGCAGCACGCTCTGTTATGACCTGAGCGGCGACCCCAGCTTTCACCCGAAAAACGCGCAGGAGACATTCCTGCACAACATGACCGGAACCATCCAGGTGGATGAGGCGACCGGCCAATTGGTCGATCTGAACGCCCGCTTAGACCACGACGTTAAGATCGGCGGCGGGTTGGTGGCCAATATCCATAAAGGATTTTGGCTGCATGTGCATCAGGCGCGTCAGCCGGATGGGGTCTGGATCAACGATCTGGTGGAAGGCAAGGGCGATGCCCGCGCCGTGCTTTTCCTGCATCCCTACTTCCAATTTCAGCAGACCATCCGCGATTGCCGCCTGACAAGCGTCAGCACACAGACCACGGGGGGCATCATCGTCAATCCGGGAAACACCAACGGCCAAATACCATAGCTCAGCTTCTTTCTCCCAGGGGCTGAGCCTCGCAGGGGCTGAGCCTCGCCCATTCAAAACGCCGACGTGTGCAGAGACCTCTTAAATCTTTCGTTATTTTTTCGGTGTCGTTACCTGCGGCGTCAACTGCATTGTCCACATATTTTTCCCTGCGCTGCCGATGGCGATTCGCAGTGTGCCTTCCTGTCCTTCGGCAACGTAGGGGCCAGTCTCGCTATGGGCGTGATGAGCGCTGTCCACATAGAGCAATTGCAGGTGCCCCGATCCCTGAATCTGGAAGCGATACATGAAGCTGCGGCCCGGTTCCAGGCTGGAGACGCCAAAACTGGCGCTGGGATAATCCACTTCGATATTTTGCACCGTCGTTGCGCCTTCGTTGAGCAGTGTGGTCTGCACGTAAGGGGAGCGGGAGCGGCAGCCCGCGAGTGTAATAAAAAAAGTCAACATCAGGCAGGCCAACACAGCCGGATTTCGTTTCAGAGAGAACCATCCACACATACTCCCAGTGTAGAGGCTACGACCTGCTATGGCGCGCGCTTCGCTCAGAAGAAGCGCAAATCCACTTGGGGGTCGATTCCCATCCGCCATTATTGTCCGGTTGCGTGGGCAGGCAAGGAGCGAATGTAGGCCACGATCGCTTTCATATCCGGCGCATTCATATTGGTCAGCGGCATGCCTCCATTTTGCATTTGTGCGCTATGATGCCGCAACAGGTTCTCCAGCGTTGAGGCCGGAAGCATGGAAGCGGTTCCTGCCAATCCCGGAGCGGCCACCGTGCCATGCAAACCTCCAACCCCGTGGCAGGATTCGCAAGAGGCGCGCTGGAAAATCTTCTTACCTCGCAGCACTTCTGCGCTGGGCGGCTTCGTGCTTGCTGGTCGAGCACCTGCCTTGGCTGCTGGCGTAGCACCTCCTGCTGGTGCCGTTCCCAGACTGCGAATGTAGGCGATAAGAGAACTCTCCTGCTTCGGCGATCCAGTAAAAGCAGGCATCCCTCCAGCGCTCATCTTCGCGTTGGGATGATGCAGCAGTTTCGATAGCTGCTGATCCGACAGGCCTGCAACCAAGCCTGCTAGGGGCGGAGCGATTGCTGTTCCCACGCCTGCCGACCCATGACAGGCGGAACACCCATGCGCTTGAAATATCTTTTCGCCCGCCTGGGCCGCAGCAGAGGATGCTCCCGGTTTGGCTGGCGCAGGTTTGGCCGATGCAGGCGCGGCGGCAGCAGGTGGTGCGGCGGGCGGAGTGGCGCTCGAAGCGGTTGCCGCCTGCTTCCCAGGCGCGGCGGGTGAGTTAGATTTTTTCTTGGTCGCAGCCTGTTTCGCTGGAGCGAGACTGCGAATGTAGGCGATAAGAGAACTCTCCTGCTTCGGCGATCCAGTGAAAGCAGGCATCCCTCCAGCGCTCATCTTCGCGTTGGGATGATGCAGCAGTTTTGATAGCTGCTGATCTGATAGCCCTGCAACTAATCCTGCCAGGGGCGGAGCGATTGCTGTTCCCGCGCCTGCCGGCCCATGACAGGCGAAACACCCATGCGCTTGAAATATCTTTCCGCCCGCCTGGGCCGCAGCAGAGGATGCTCCCGGTTTGGCTGGTGCAGATTTGTCTGGCGCAGGCGCGGCAGCGGCAGGCGGCGTGGCAGGCGGAGGCGCTGCCCCACTGGGTGTCGGCGCGCTGGGTGTCGGTGCAGGCGCGCTTCCGCCACTTGTACCTAAGCTGCCCAGATAGCTAAACAGTGCCGCCATGTCTGGGTCGGACAGATCGAACGAAGGCATGTGCCCAGCCAGCATCTGCGGATTGGGATGATGCAGTAAGTCAGTAAGCTGGGGCAAGGGATACTTGGTTGTAATTCCGACAAGGCTGGGAGCAACAGCCGTACCCGTACCTTTGTCTCCGTGACATCCAGAACATCCCTTGGAATCAAAAATTCCCTTCCCCTTGGCAACCAGAGGATTGACAGGCCCAGACGGCAGAGGCTCCCCATTCGCAGATTCCATGCGGGGATGGAATGGGGCCTTCGTATATTCCTCCGCCTGTTTATCCTGGAATGCAAGTTGAACCGCGACAGTAGGGTCGCGCAAATCGTCCAAGTGACTCTTGAAGCCAAGAAAAATCATTCCGACTAAAACGATGGTGACGGCAAGGAGTGGAATTGGCCTCCGCCACGGCCTGCGTTCCAGTTTGCGATCTAAAAATGGCAGCAGGAAAAACAGCAAAGCCAGAGTGCCGGGAATCGCGACGACGGCAAAGACCTCCAGCCGACCGGGCCAGAACTTCAGCCACTCGAACATCGGCAGGTAATACCACTCAGGCCTCGGAATAAACTTTGTGTTCGTAGGATCGGCGAGGGGGCCAAGTTGTACAGGACGGAAGTATGCCAGAAATCCGAGACCGATCATCAGGAGCAGCGCAAATGCCATGTCCATGATCACCTGCCGAGGATAGAAACTCTCCGGTGGCAGTTTCGGATGGATAGGATCTTCATGGATTGGCCCGGCTGGCCCAGCTTTCCGAAACAGAGCAATGTGGATGCCAATGAACAAGAAGATCATTGCTGGAATCAGAAACACATGGGCAAAATAAAAGCGCGACAACGTGAGCGTTCCCAGCGTGTCGCCACCGCGCAGCATATCTGTGAGCCATTGTCCAATGAATGGAACTTCTCCAACGATGTTCGTTCCTACTTCCGTGGCAAAATAGGAACTCTGATCCCACGGGAGAAGATAGCCTGTGAAGCCCATACCGAGAACCAGACAGGACAGGAACGCGCCTGATATCCAAAGTAACTCCCGCCGCCCCTTGAAGGAGCCATAGAGGAAGGTCTGTAGAAAGTGCAGAACCAGCACGATGATCATCGCGCTGGAACCGTAGTAATGCAGACTGCGGAGAAATTGCCCGGCTGCCACCTGCTTGGTAATGTAGGCGACGCTGGTATGGGCGGATTCCGCCGATGGAACGTAGTAGAGCGCCAGACACAGCCCGGTGATGACCTGAGAGATAAAGATAAAGAGCAGCCCGGAGCCAAATATATAGGCCAAGCGCGCGCCGCCCGGAATAGGTTCATCCAGCGATGCATTCATCAGACTGCGTATGCCAGTACGTCGGTTGAACCACTGGAATACGTTCTTAGATCGGATATTTTCCTGCGACATGTCTGCCTTTACTGGTTCATCCACTGTGGCCCCCTAGCCTACTACTTCCTGGTTGGGAACATTCTCGCGAAAGTACTCGAACTTCACCATGAGTTTTCCGTTCACTATTTTATGCGGAAGCGTGTCCAGGCCGCGTGGTGACGGGCCAGAGACATGATTTCCATCAGGATTAAAAACGCTTCCGTGGCAGGGGCAGAAAAACTCATTCTGCCCCTTGTGCCAGTCCACGATGCAGCCCAAGTGGGGGCAGATCGAGGAGAGTACTTCCAGGTTGCCTTGTGGATTCTTGGTCACATAGACATTCTGAGAGGAATCTACTTCACTCCACCCATCCACTTGCTTGAGGGCAAGAGGTTTTAATATGGGCTTCGACAAATCGGAAAACTCCGCCATGTCGCCCACGGCAGTCCACGTGTTCTTTCCCGACTTTGCGTAGAGGGGATATAAGACATAGCGAAGCACTGGAATTGCCAGCAGCGCGCCCATGCCAGCAGAACCGATGCCAAGCAGAACCCCAAAGAAAGACCGCCTGTTAATAATAATTACATCTTTATTGTTTGCGTTTCCCTGAATCTTTTCCTGCGCTTCCATTTTGTCTCCTAGAAAATCAGCCACAAGGCCATGTAGACGGTATTGTTGTCGGATGCATTGCGATCGGCACCATCGTAGTTTGTACTTGCGCCATTAAATTTAAGATACCCAGTATAGGCCAGGCTTATATCAATATTTTGTACTGGCCAATAGCCGCCTTGTGCGATGTATCCATAGGTGTCCGGGTTTCCATTATTGCTTCCGGTCACGGCTGCGGGAGCATACAGAAGCGGATCCGTGTTGCCCGTCGTCGAGAAGAATGAACCCGTCGCGCTGTACTTGTTTCTCCAGTGATAGGTGCTATCCAGTTCCCATGCGTTCAGGTAATTTGATTTCTCCGTTGCTGCTCCTGCCGCAAAAGACGCATCAAGATTGGATGCTTCATGCGTGTATCTCCCATGCGCATCCAACAAATTGGTGCCGAATGGACGCTCGTACTGAAAATCAAAGGACGGATCCAGATAACTATTTTCCGGCCCAGAAATTGCATTGGGATAGGCGTTCACGTAAATCCCGTAAGTTCCCACCTCAAGATAGTTGTTCCCAAAGTTTTGCTGCCATCCAGCGCGCCAATACGGAGCAACCCCGCTGATGTTGTAGTCGAATCCGGTTCCTGTGATCGGAACTGTGCCGCCCGCATGTTCCGAACGATAGAGCGTCACATCGGTATAGAGATGCTCATTCCACATGCTGTACCCACCGACTCCGGCAACATCCTGAGCCAACGCACCATTGATGATGGGTGCTGCAATCGGACTCACTCCAGAATCCGTCGATATCCAGGGAAATCCCCAGGAAGGCGTACTATTCCATACATCTTCCACTGTGGGGCTATTGTTGAGCGTGATTCCATATGTCCATTCTTTTCCCGCGAGTTTTCCTTGATTCGCATAGCGTAAATCTGTATTGTCCATGCCAAAGTGATCGTCCTGATGGGTATAGGTAAACTGCGCCAATCCACCAAAGCGCGATGCGAACGCCCCTGCGAGAAATATGCTCAATTGCTGGGGAAATTCCGCTGAGTTATTTTGGCTTGCCGGCTGGTTGGCTTCGTAAGACGTATTTGAGATCAGGATCATGGCCGAGAGTGGAATGTACTTCGACAAGAGCAAGTCCTTGCTATTGCCCACCTTGTCCTTGGCAGTCATATCCGTCAGAACATAGCCCCGCAGCTTGAAATCACGCCCA
Organism: Acidobacteriota bacterium; assembly: GCA_021810625.1. Classification (GTDB taxonomy): domain Bacteria; phylum Acidobacteriota; class Terriglobia; order Terriglobales; family Acidobacteriaceae; genus JAJZIJ01. The sequence goes on along the minus strand of JAJZIJ010000003.1, from coordinate 14,804 downwards.
AACGCCGTTAACTCTGGAGGGTTGCTGTGACAGACATTACAGGAAAGTCCTGTCTGCCGCGCGAAACTCGGAACAGCGTAAGCATGCCCGAATCCAAAGATAAAACACAGAGCAATTGCCACCCTCAGTATTTGCTTCATTTTTCGTCCTTTGCTGTTGACGTGCAATGGGCATGAGGCTTGATCTTCCAAGGACACTCCCCGTAGATGCGGAACCGTTGGTGTAAGGTTGCCTGGCCGTGATATATCCACGGATATTCATGAAATCTTCCCGCGCCCATAATGTCCCAAGTATGACCAACAAGGCGCGTCGGCTCTATAGCAACTATCACTTGTGTGGGTGATAGCTGTCACGATACAAGAGTAGCACCATGCTGCATGTATTGTCGTGCAGGACACCAGAGGCGTAGAATGCCACCGGGGGTGTTTTATGACGAATAACATTGATACCGCCGAACTTGGTCATGCTCGTCCGTCCCACAAAGCATTGGAGCCGGAACAGCATAGGGAGCGTAGGGAAGATGCTCCCGAACATCGCATGGAAAATCTAGCCAACAAGGTTGCGCGCCGCTCCTCTGACCGGATTCGGAAAAATGAGGAAGGAAAAGGTGTCATCAGCAAGAGCGACGGGCACTGAGGAAGTACTAACCACAGAAATGATAGCGCGGGATGTCGGAATGTCCGGGGGCGTTGCTCTCAGGTCGTGAAGATGTCCTTGACTGCCTGCACCATCACCTGTCGGCCCACATCGGAGATGGCTTGGGCGAGCGGCAGTTCTTTGGGGCAGGCCTTCACGCAGTTCTGCGCGTAGGAGCAATCCTGGATGCCGCCATCGCCCATCAGCGCGTGCAGCCGTTCTTCTTTAAGAACCTTGCCTGTCGGATGATCGTTGAATAGTTTGACCTGCGCGATGGTGGCCGCGCCAACAAAGCCTGTTGCCACGTTGAATTGTGGGCAGACCTCCATGCAGCAACAGCAAGAGATGCAGTTCGAGAGCGGATAACTCTCCTCCTGCGCCTGCGGCGTGATGCGTGGGCCGGCACCAAGATCGTAGCTGCCATCAATGGGCACCCACGCCTGAACGCGCTTGAGATTCTCAAATAAAACGCTGCGATCCACTTGCAGATCGCGCACCACGGGAAACTTCGACAGTGGTTCCAGGCGCAGCGGTTGCTCCAGATTATCCACAAGCGCGGAGCAGGCCATGCGCGCCCTGCCATTGATACGCATGGAGCAGGAGCCGCAAATCTCCTCCAGGCAGTTGGATTCGTAGGTGACAGGCGTGGTCTCTTTGCCATCCACGGTGACGGGACGGGCGGCAATCTCCATCAGCACGGAGATGACGTTCATATTGGGTCGGTAGGGGATCTCGAATCTCTCCACGACCGCTGTGCCATCGGGATCATGCTGCCGCTTGATTTCAACCTTGATTGTGCGCTCTGCCATGATTTTTTCCTGAGAGATGCTTTATTTGACCGCGTCGTATCTGCGTGGACGCGGCGGAATGAACTGGGTGTCCACGGCTTCATATTCAAAGCGCGGGCCGTTTGTATCGGTGGCGAAGAATGCCTTCGTCGTCTTCAAAAATTTCTCGTCGTTGCGGTCGGGAAAGTCGGGTTTGTAGTGCGCTCCTCGGGATTCGTCGCGGCGCTCCGCTCCCTGCACGATAACCCGCGCCAGATGCAGCATGTTCAGCAGTTGCCGCGTGAAGGCAAAGCTGGTGTTGGCCCACATGCTCTTGTCGCTGAGGTTGATGTTGCGGTAGCGTTCCAGGAGTCGCTGGATTTGTCCATCCGCTGCTTGCAGGTTCTTGTTGTAGCGGATGACGGTGGCGTTTTTGGTCATTACATCGCCCAGTTCCCGCCAAATTTTGAAAGGATTCTCCGCGCCATTGGAGGACAGCAGTCGCTGGTTGATCTCCTCCTGCCGCTTCAACTCGGCGGTGTGACCGCCATCGCCCTCCGCTGCTTGCAGGTTTTTTCCGTACTGCATCGCCTTGGGGCCAGCAACAAAGCCACCGTAGATGCAAGAGAGCAGAGAGTTGGCTCCCAGCCGATTGGCCCCGTGGTATTGATATTCGGCCTCGCCTGCGGCAAAAATGCCGGGGATGTTGGTCATCTGATCGGCATCGACCCACAGGCCGCCCATCGTGTAGTGCATGCCGGGAAAGATTTTCATTGGAACTTCACGCGGATCGTCGCCAACAAATTTCTCGTAAATTTCGAGAATGCCCTCCAGCTTGCGATCCAGCGTGGCGCGGTCGATGTGCGTCAGGTCGAGGTAGACCATTGGCTGGCCGTCGATGCCCAGACCATGTTCGTAGACGACTTTATGAATCGCCCGCGTGGCCACGTCGCGGGGAACCAGATTGCCGTACTTTGGGTACCACTCTTCGAGGAAGTACCAGCGCTCCGATGCCGGAATGCTGTTGGCTGCGCGCTTGTCGCCAGCGGCCTTTGGCACCCAGACGCGGCCCCCTTCGCCGCGCGCAGATTCTGACATCAGGCGCAGCTTGTCTTCGCCGGGGATGCAGGTGGGATGCACCTGAATGAACTCGCCATTCGCATAGCAAACGCCCTGCTGATAGACCGCAGCCTGCGCCGATCCGGTGCAGACAACGGAGTTGGTGCTTTTGCCAAAGATGGCTCCATTGCCGCCCGTGGCCAGGATGATGGCATCGGCGGCAAAGGTGCGAACCTCCATCGTGCGCAGGTTCATGGCGCAGATGCCGCGACAGACCCCTTTGGAGTCGAGCACGGCGGAGAGGAACTCCCAGCCTTCGTATTTCTGAACCTTGCCTTCGGATTCGTAGCGGCGCACCTGCTCATCCAGCGCGTAGAGCAACTGCTGTCCGGTAGTTGCGCCCGCGAAAGCCGTGCGGTGGTAGAGCGTGCCGCCAAAGCGGCGAAAGTCAAGCAGCCCTTCCGGCGTGCGGTTAAAGGGAACGCCCATGCGATCCAGCAGGTCGATGATGGCGGGCGCGGCCTCGCACATGCCCTTGATCGGCGTCTGATTGCCCAGGAAGTCGCCGCCATAGACCGTGTCGTCAAAGTGCTGCCAGGTGGTGTCGCCCTCGCCTTTCAGATTTTTGGCTGCGTTGATGCCGCCCTGCGCGCACACGGAGTGCGAACGCTTGACCGGGACAATCGAGAACAGATCGACCTTGCCCCCGGCCTCGGCAATTTTCATAACTGCGGACAATCCCGCCAGCCCGCCACCTATCACAATGATCTTTGGGGTACTCGCCATAACTTCTTCTGTCCTCTTTCAAAACTTTTTGTACGCGCTCATTATTTTGACGCGGCCACGATCGGCATTTGGAGTTGGCTCTGCGTTGTTTGCGCGGATGGAGATTCTGTCCATCCGTACTTATATTTTGGATTCAGGAAGGCAAGCGCGCTGGCGATTCCCAGGGTGATGAGCGCAACCGCCAACGCCGTGCAAACATAGCCAAAACGCCGCCGCGCCTTGTCGCCGGTCGTGATGCCCCACTTGGCGGCGAAGAGCCAGAGTCCGTAGGAAAAATGCCAACTGGTCGCAATAATGGCGACGAGATAGAGGGCAAGCATCCAGGGATTGGCCAGCTCGTGATGCACCTTGGCGAAGGAAGCGCCAGGATGATCCGCCAGACGGACGCCGCTGAACCGCAGATGGTAGACGTGCTGCGCGATGTATCCGAAGGCGATCAGCCCCGTCCAGCGCTGCGCCATGTACATCCAGTTGCCCGCCCAGGGGTAGTAGGTGATATTCGACTTTCCGCTCGACCATATATAGAGGCCGTAGCAGGCGTGATAGAGGATGGGCAGAAAGATGAATCCCCACTCCAGCACCGGAACCCAAGGCAGGCTGTTGAGAAATTTTACCTGCGCGGCGTAGGCGGCTGGGCCTTTCAACGCCTCCGTGTTGGAGAGGAAATGCTCCAGCAGAAAAGCGCCGATGGGGATCACGCCGGAGAGCGAGTGCAATTTCCGAAGTAAAAACGAATGTCCCTGTCCGGCGCGAAGAGGCTGCACGCCACGATGAGCGCTGCCGGAGGATGGGTTGGTGGCCGTGGCCATAATGTGTAGCTCCTTGCCTGTGCTGAACGAACCGCTGCTGAACCTGCTCTGGCGTAATGACGCGCTTGCAATGCGAAATTCAGGAACCCTTCATTATCGGAGGCAGATTCCAGCGCGTCAAGGAAACCAGTGGCATGCGCGAAAATGTTGGATTATTCGTGCGTGCTAAGGGAAACGCTGAACAGGTTCTTATGCGGCAAGCTGCCCTCAGGGGCTGAAGCCCGCGTTGATTTTGCTGCATGTCCGGCGCGGCTAAAGCCGCGCCCCTTCACGACGCAGATCGCTTCAGAGGTTCCCAAGCAGCGCCAGCAGCGCGCGGAGCGCGTGTCCGCGATGGCTGATGGTATGCTTTGTTTCCAAGTCAAGCTCCGCCATTGTTTGATGGAATGTGGGCAGATAAAAAAGAGGATCGTATCCAAACCCACCCACGCCACGCGGCTCGCGCAAAATTTCTCCTTCGACTTTGCCCTCTGCGCTGGCGAGAATGCTTCCATCCATCGCTGCGGCCAACACGCAGCGATAGCGCGCTGCGCGGAAATCAGCGGGCGCATCCCGCATCGTTTCCAGAAGAAGCAAATTGTTGGCGGCATCCGCAGGCAGGTCTGGACGAAATCCAGCGTCGGCGGCATAACGCGCCGAACGGATACCGGGAGCGCCTTGAAGCGCATCAACCTCCAAGCCGGAATCATCCGCCAGAATGATGCAGCCCGGAGCGATATAGCTGTAGTAAATTGCCTTGCCGCAGGCATTTGCCGCAAAGGTCGCGCCCTCCTCCGGCGCAGCGGGAATGGTGTCGATATCCGGGAGGAAGTCGATGCAAAACGCTCCTGCGTATGCGGCGGCGGCCACGCGAAAATCGCGTAGCTTGCCAGCATTGGTGGTGGCGACAAGGAGTTGCGTGGGCATAGAAAGGTCGTCAGAATTTATCGTATACTTCCGCGCCACTCCTTGTAGACGGCAGAAATTTCTCCAGCGGGCACCCTGCGCATTGAGCCGTTGCGCGGCAGTGCCGCTTGCCTACCTCGACGATCAGAGCGTGAAACTCTCCGGCATCTTCACGCTCGGTGCTGTGCAGCCGCCTCTGCCGTAACATCCGGGCCGCCATATCACGCAGTTTTTCGTCGAAAAGTTTTCCGGAGGACAATCCAGAACTCAATCCATGCCGCCTGCTGACACGTCGCAGATACTCATCGACGACAATGGCGGGGTGGTCGAGCGCGTACAGCAGAATGGCATCCGCAGTCTCCGGGCCAACGCCCGGCAGCGAGAGAAGTTGTTCTCGCGCAATCGTTGGATGTTGCTGGCGCAGTTGATTGAGCGACCCCCTGTACTGCCGATCAAGAAAGCGAACAAAGGCATGCAGAGAGGCCGCTTTGCGCTGCGCAAATCCAGAGGGGCGAATCCAGGCCCGCAGTTCTTCTTCAGGCGTTCGGCGGATGCCAGCAATGCTGAGCAAGCCAGCCGCGCGCAAATTGTTGAGGGAGCGCTCCACGCTGCGCCATGAGGTGGCCTGTGTCAGGTACGCGCCCACGATCATCTCAAAACGAGTCTCCGCCGGCCACCAATGTTGAGGGCCATAGGCCGCGTAAAGCGCGGCATAGATGGAATCCCAGACCTGCGCGGCAGGCAAGCCTTCGGCAACATTTTGCGATGCCGATGGGTCGTCTATGGCTGCGGTGTGCCTGCTTCCGGCGCTTTGTTTTTGAGTTCGTGCTTCCATCCCAGAACCCGCGCTTTCGCCGCCTCTGCCTCTGCCTCTGGAACCCGCCCCTGCATTTGGTACAGAATGGAAAGCCGCGTATGAACCAACACATCCTCTGGCGTTTTTTCTGCCAGACGGTTTGCCTCCATCACCGCTTCGTCGAGGTGTCCGGCATCTTGCAGCACGCGAATCAGTCCATGCCACGCATCCTCAAACTCCGCATCGCAGGCCAGCGACGCGCGAAACGCGGAGATTGCCGCCGCCAAGTCGCCCTCGGCAATGCAATCGACAGCATGGTAGTAATGGTCTTCCGCTGATTGCCGGAGTGTGGCATTCCCTTCAGGAGATGCGGATTCAATGTCGGTCATGGGAGAGACTCACTGCGTCCTATTCTACGGCCTGGTCGCAGGTTGGCGCGCGATTCTGATGGAGGACAACGGTATTTCCGGGCTGGGCTTGAGAAATCGCGTCTGCGTTGCGTGGATGGAGTGCAGGAACGGCTGTCTCGGAGCGCGTCCATGTGTGGGGCTGCCTGAGGATGTCGGCGGGAATATCGGTGTTGGCTGTATTGCCAGCGCAGCGATTTTTGCCGTAAACAGCGCGGGCGATGAGAGCGGTTCTGTTGCGGATGCAGGTTTCAGCGCATGGCTGGTGGCGGAGGCGGAGCGTTTTTGTTCTGCTATGGGAGTATTTCCAGCGCTCTTTTCCATCCAGAGTTCCTCGTGGTGGTTGATATGCGGGAGCACAATAATATCCACGCGCCGATTACGATTGCGCCCTTCTGCGGTTGCATTGCTGGCGAGGGGATGATATTCCGCATACCCAGCAGCCGACAGGCGGGAAGGAACCACATGGCTGATCTCAATAAAGATTTGCGCCAGCTCTGTGGCGCGCGCGGTGGAAAGCTCCCAGTTGGATTGATACTGGCTGTTATGGATCGGGATATTGTCGGTGTGTCCTTCGATGCGAACGTCGTAGGGCGTGATGGCCAGGGCGCTGCCGATGGCGAGCAGCGTGTGCATGGAAGCTGGAATCGGTGTTGCCGAGGCGCTTTCAAAGAAGCCAGCCGCGCGCAGGGAGATAATGAGTCCGTCGCGTCCAACCTGCACGGTCACGGTGCGATGGGCGATTTCTGCGGCCAGAAGCGCGTCCAACTGCGCCTTCATTTTGTTCAGATCAGCCATTGTTTTTGGAGAGGCATCCAGGTCGTCCCCCATCATAACGGTGGCCGTGTTGGGCGCACCGCCGACGCTCTGTAAGTTTGGAGAACTGGAGGTCATGGGGAAGATACCCATCGTCTGAAAAGCGGAATGGATGGAATACTCAACTTTCTGCACTTTTTTCTTGTCCGATTGCGAGGCGGAAAACAGCACGACAAAAAATGCGAACAGAAGTGTAATGAAGTCTGCATAGGAGATTAGCCAGCGCTCATGGTTGACATGTTCCTGTTTTTTTTTGTGGCTCATGTCTTGGCTGCCTCGGTCTCAGGGTGTTGTTCCGACAGGAATGTTTTTAGCTTCAACTCCACCATGCGCGGGTTCATCCCCTCCATAATGGAGATGACCCCTTCGAGCATCATTTCTTTTTGTATCTGCTCTTCGCGATGGCGAATCTTTAGTTTTCCGGCGGAGGGCAGACAGATAAGATTGGCCAGACCTACTCCATAGATGGTGGCGACGAAGGCCACGGCAATGCCGCGCCCGACTTCATTGATGTCATCCAAATGCTGCATCACTTGGATGAGGCCAAGCACGGCGCCAATGATGCCAACCGTTGGAGCGTATCCGCCAGCGGATTCAAAGACCTGGGGAATGCGTTCGTCGTTTTCCCCTTGATTGTCCAGCTCCAGTTGCATGATCTTGCGCAACTCCGCAGGATCGGTGCCATCGACGGCGAGCATCAACGCCTGCTTCAAAAACGGTTCATGCACCTCGCCTAAATCCGCATCCAGAGAGACGATGCCGGTGCGCCGGGCTTTATTGGCAAACTCGACCAGTTGCGTAATTTGAGCGGAGCCATCCTGCTCCTTACTAAAGAAGACAAGCGCCAATTGCTTCACGGCTTTTATGACCGTTCGCAGCGGGAATTGCAGCAAGATCGCGCCAATGGTTCCCCCCAACACGATGATGGCCGCTGTCGGCTGTAGGATTTGGCGGATGTTGCCGCCTTCCATCATCATGCCGGTTAGGATGCCCCCGATAGCCAGGACAATGCCACCAAAACTGCTCTTATCCATCGCTCTACTCCGGTTCGGGATCTACTCCGGTTCGGGATTGACTCTGGTCTATGTTCGACTCCGGCCTGATCCGCATAAAAAAAACGGGAAACAATATCCCGAATCAATCGTTTCCTCGCTGCCGTCGCCGCCAGCTCTTGTCGGCATCAGCATCGCTCTCCTGCTTCGCGTTGGCAGATTCGACTGCGGAACCAGCGACTTTGGCCCCGATTGCCGTTCCCCGCGTGGAAGCGCTTTCTTCCACGATTTGTTGGTCTGGGAAGGCCATGCGCAAAAGTTTGGATCGATACTCCACCACACGCGCCACCAGGTCATCGCAGGATTCGGCCACGACGATTTTCTCTCCGGTCACCAGCGTAAGAACGGTATCCGGATTGGCCTCGGCATAGCGAATCAGATCGCTGTTCAGCACCATCGTTTCTCCATTCAAGCGGGTGAGTGAAATCATTTTCGTGATCCTTGGATCGGAGATCGTCTGCCTTCATCCCCCTGTATCGGCAAAAGACGAAAGAAAGTTCATCGCTCTATATAGGGAGTGTTCCGCAGGCAGGAATGCGATAGAAAAAGAAGATTGCGACCGCAGATTTTTATATTGGCCCGTAAAGTGCTGGAGACCCCAGCCGATGAAGGTCTGTGAGTGCGGAATTCCTTACCGCGCGGATCGTTTTCCAGCTTCCCTGTACTACACAGACAAGCTGGGGACGCCCGAGGACAGGAAGCTCGCCAACCACTATCTCTATCGATTCCAGGAGCGGATTATGTCCTTAGGCGTCTTAAATAACATCTCTGCGATCTACGCAGAAAATAACCTGAATCAGACAAACGCCAGCTTGCAGAACGTGCTGACGGAACTTTCGTCTGGTTCGCGCATCAACTCCGGCGCATCGGACGCCGCTGGCCTGTCCCTGGCCGACGGTCTCGGTGCCAACGCCACAGCCCTCACCCAGTCAGCGACCAATGCCAGCAGTGGCGTGGGTCTGCTGCAAGTGGCAGATGGCGCGCTTTCGCAGGTCACCAACCTGCTTAACCGTGCCGTTACGCTGGCCACAGAGGCCTCCAACGGTACGCTCAATACCACGCAGGATGCGGCAGCCAATCAGGAGTATCAGTCGATCCTGGCCGAGATCAACAACATCGGTTCGACCTCCAGCTTTAACGGTGTGGGGGTATTTGGATCGACGACATCCATCTTCACGGGAGACGCTTCCGCGATTGGATCCAGCATTGATACGCTGAGCATCAAATCGCTGAGTTCCTCCAGCGTTGGCGATGTTGGTGGAGTTATCACGGCGGCATCCACGGCCAATACATATACCAGCGGGGCGGTTACATCGACATCCACGCTGGCCGCAGGCTCAACGCTGACCTTCCAGCTTGCGCCGACCTACGGGAATATCGCGGGTACCGTGAACTCTACTGCAAAAACTGAGGTATTTACGGCGTCTTCCGCTTCCAATACCTTTACGCTGGGGGCGAACGCCTTTAGCTCAACGAGCAATGCAGCCGTCACTTCGCCTTCGACGCTAACGGAAATTGCCGCGAATCTGAATGCTCAATCAGCGTTCACCGGTTCATCGACTGCCGGGTACACGGCAACGGTCAATAGCGCCGGGACACAGCTCACAATTACGGCCACGGGAACAACCCCTGTTACTCCCACTGCGGCCACGCTGACCGCAGCCACGGCAGGCTCACAGGTTAGTGTTGCGGGGGATACAATTGCCCAGGCTGCCACTGCCATCAACAGCGCCAATGTCTCTGGAATTTCTGCTTCGGTGCAGACGGCTGGGGGATATTCCAGCCTGATCATCAACGACACGGGAAGCGCCTTGCAGACCATGACGACGGCATCCACGGGCAATAACCAGACCACCTTAGCCTTCACCGCCAGCGGAGGCGCAGCCACCAACGGCATTTCCTACACTGTGGGCACCGGAACAAATCTGAGTACAACCGATCTCAGCAATGCAACCGATGCGCAAGCGGCTCTGACGGCGATCAACAGCGCCATCACCGATGTGGCCGCCCAACGCGGGTATTTCGGTTCGCAAATCAACACGCTGAATGCGGAGGCCAATGTTGCCAGCACGGAATATACCAACGTGGTTTCGGCCCAGAACAACATCATGGCCACCGACTATGGCAAGGCCACTTCCGAGTTGTCCAAGTACCAGATTCTGAGCCAGACCGGCATCAGCGCTCTGGCCCAGGCCAACACCGTGCAGCAGGAGGTGCTCAAGCTGCTGCAATAATCCATCGCCAATGTACAAAATGCGGAAGGCGCGGCCATCGCGCCTTCCGCATTTTCATGGAACAATCAATTTTTCCGTTCATAGACAACACGCCTCTGAAGGTTTCCCTCCCCCTGCCGATGTAGAACCCAGATGGCGGGTGCGACCAGGAGCAGAAAAGATGCCCTGATTGCGCTGGAAAGGGGCATGGCGATGGGCACAGTAGGCTTAAACTTCGGATCGCCTACAGGTGGACAAGGCATCAACGTCTCGCAGACGGTGAGCCAGATTACCTCCATCATGCAGAATATCGAGACGCCCTGGAAGACCCAGCTAGCCCAATTGCAGTCCCAGGACACCGTGTACACGACACTAGGCACGGACTTGTCAAATCTGACCACGAGTTTGCAGACACTTACAAATTTTCAAGGTGTTCTCGAATCCAAGCAGGGATCCAGTTCCAACACTAATGTGTTACAACTGCTTTCGGCCAGCAACACGGCCCTGGCTGGCAGCCACACAGTGACGGTGAATAGTCTGGCGCAAACGGCCTCGTATTATTCTGAAGACTTTTCCAATCCCAACGATCTGGTCAGTGGCAGCCTGACCCTGACGGTCAATGGTGGCACTCCGGTAACCATCAACACAGCCTCTGGTGGAGAAACCATCGCGCAAATTGCCTCCGACGTAAACAATGCGAATGCGGGCGTGACGGCCAACATCATTACCGATTCCGGTGGATCAAGATTGTCTCTGGTCAGCAATACCAGCGGCACGACGGGGAACTTTACCGTCGGCACCACGCTGAAGGATACAACGAACACCTCGAATACTATTTCCTTCACCCAGGCACAAGCTGGGTCGAATGCTTCCTTTGTCGTGGATGGCATCAGCGAAACCAGCACCTCGAATACGGTGACGAATGCGATTCCTGGTGTCAGCTTTCAGTTGCTTTCGGCTGCGGCAAGCAGCCCGGTGCAGGTAGAAATTGCCAATAACAATACGGCGGTGGAAACGGCAGTACAGAGCTTTGTTACTGCCTACAATACAGCGCTGACGGATATAAATACCCAGGAAGGCAATACCAGTACGGGTACACCAGAACCACTTTTCGGCAACCCGACGGTTGCTCTTTTGCAGTCCCAATTGCAAGCGGCGATGACGTACATCGTCCCCTCTGGCCTGACGGCCACGGGGAGTCAGAGCACGGGCTATACCTTCACGGCACCTTCCGCAACGGACACTTACACGGCGGCAGCGGGAGCCTTTGGTACGGGAGCCAGTGGCACAGGATCGAGCGCTGCGATTACGACTCCTTCGACCTTGACGCAGATTGCCGCAGATTTGAACGCATCCGGCACGGGCTACTCCGCCACGTTGAATTCGACGGATACCGCCATGACAGTAACGGCATCCTCCTCAACCCCTGCCACGTTGGCAGCCAGCGCGCCGACCTTACAGGCGAGTGGAAGTGGAAGTATTTCGTCGATTACGCAACTGGGTGTCTCGGTCAATAACAATGGAACGCTCACGCTCAATGTATCCGCATTGGACGCCACGTTGAATAGTAACTATCAAGACGTGGTCAATTTTTTGCAACCTAGCTCGACCTACACGTCCTTTGGCGGAAACTTTACCACCATATTGAACAATCTGGGCACACAAGCTCCCAATGGCTCTGTCTATCTGGCGCAGCAGCAAAACCAGACGATAGAAGCCTCATTGAACACCAATATCACCAATGAGAACACATTGATTGCCCAGAAAACGCAGACGTTGACAGCGGAACTGAACCAGGCCAATTTCACTCTGACACAGATTCCACAGCAACTGGGTTACATGAATGAACTCTATAGTTCCTTCTCTGGATATAACATCAACCCGAACTTCGGATGATCCGAATTCCGCAGAGGCAGGCAATGGATTATCAGCAGCAGACACTCGCAGTCAAAAACAGCATTGAGCTAGTCGTGGTGCTCTACGATGGCATGATGCGATTTCTCCATCAAGCCATTGCCTGCATCGAATCCGGGGATACTGCGGGGCGACGTGAAAACGTCAAGTACACGCTGGACATCCTGACATATTTGCAGGGGCGTCTCCGGGCGGATGCCGGGGGACAGTCTGCGGTGACGCTGAGTGAGTTTTATGCAGCCATGTATTCGCAGTGCGTGATCGCCTCGCGGGATGGATCGGTCGAACTACTTCAAGAGACCATTCACAACATTCGCAATGTGCGCGACGCATGGCAGGAGATTTCGTCCAGCGAAGCTGCGCAGGGCATGTTGCCGCGGGATCGGCAGACACGAGAAGAGAGGCACGTATCCGTCCGGTCTGCGCCCGTGTCGATCTCCACTGTGGCTGAAGAGCCCGTTGCGCACCGCTGGTCAGCGTAGGGGGTTCTACCCGGCAACGGCCAGTTCTTCTTCCAGCATTTGTTTTTCAAACAGGCGCGCATAGTGACCATTGCGCGCGACCAGTTCCTCGTGGCTGCCAAGCTCGGCAATCTGTCCATCCACCAGAACGGCAATTTGGTCGGCATGGCGCACCGTGGAAATTCTGTGAGAGATGAGGATGGTAGTTCGTCCACGCAGCACTGCCGCCAACGACTGCAAAATGCGCTCTTCGGTATAGGTGTCCACGCTGGCCAGCGCGTCATCAAGGATCAGGATGGAAGGCTCGCGCACCAGCGCGCGCGCAATCGCGGTGCGCTGTTTTTGTCCACCGGAGAGAGTAATGCCGCGTTCCCCAACCATAGTTTCAAATCCGCGTGGAAACTCCAGAATCTCATCGCGAATGGAAGCAATGTTGGCCGCAGCCAAAACCTGCTCTTTGGTCGCGTCCGGCGCGCCGAAGGCAATGTTCTCATGGATCGTCTCGCTGAAGAGAAATGTTTCCTGCGGAACAAATCCTATGGCCTGCCGTAGCGTCTCCAGGCGATAGTCCTGCGCTGGGCGGCCATCGAGCAGCAACATGCCGCGCTCCACATCGAAGAGACGCGGAATCAAACGAACCAGCGTAGTTTTTCCAGAACCGGTCGGCCCAACGATGGCCAGACTGCTGCCTGCGGGGATTTTGAGGCTGATGTTTTGCAGAGCCGCAGGCTGGCCGTCGCCATAGGAAAAGCTCAAATTGCGAAACTCAATCTCGCCGTTGATCTTGGAAGCGACCAAGGATTCCGCAGGAAGCGCAGCATCGGTGATGGTTGGCCCCGCGATAAGAATTTCGTGGATTCTGGTCATGGAAGCTGTTCCGCGCTGCACAATGTTGACCACCCATCCCAGCGCAATCACCGGCCAGGTGAGCATGAGCATGTAGGTGTTGAAGGCAACAAATGCTCCCACCGAGATGCGCCCTGAAAGCACTTCATGCCCGCCCACCCACAGCACCACCACCATAGACAGGCCCAGCAGAAATTCCAGCGTCGGCCACAACATTCCCATCAATCGCACCAGCAGCAGGCTGCGGCGAATGTATTCCCGATTGGCGTTCTCGAAGGAGCGAATCTCCGCATCTTCCTGCGCGAAGGCACGGATCAGCCGCACGCCGGAGACGTTTTCCTGCACCTGCGCGGAGATATCGGAAAACATGGCCTGGATGCGCTCGAAGCGTTCGTGAATGCGGCGGCCAAAATACTGCACCAGCAGGCTCGCAACGGGCAGAGGCGCGAAGGCCAGCAGCGTCATCCAGGGACTGATGCGCAGCATAAAGAACAGCGCGCCGATGGTAAACAGCACGGTATTGGCGCTGTACATAATAGCCGGGCCAAGCAACATGCGCACAGCATTCAGGTCATTCGTGGTGCGGGCCATAATGTCGCCGGTGCGATGCTCCTGGAAATAGGAGAGGGACTGGCTTTCCAGCGACAGAAGCAGATCGTTGCGTAGATCGTATTCGATGTCTCGTGAGATGCTGATCAAAATCCATCGCGTGAGAAAAAGAAAAATTCCCTTGGAAGCTGCCAGCGCGATCAGCAACAGCGCGTCGATCAAAATTCTTTCGCGGGTCAGGTGATGCGTCAGGTCATTGACGGCATTGCGAAGAATCTGCGGCAGGAGAATCCAGAGCGCATTGCTACAGATCACGCAGATGGCGCCTGCAAGATAGCCACGATGGTAGCGCCGCATGTACGGAAATAGAGGTCGTAACTTCTGGAGCATAATGAATCAGGCCATTCCCATCTGTCTATTGTAGGACTCTGGCAAGCCAGAAAAACGCTGCACAAGTCCTTATTGCGAGACCATATTCCCTCAGGGGCTGAAGCCCACGTTGATTTTGCTGCATGTATGGCGCGGCTAAAGCCGCGCCCCTTCAATACACCTACGTGCGCAGATATCCCCTATGTCGGCGTTCTCAGCAGGAGATAGCCTCCGGCCAACGCAAACATCAGATCGGGAGACCAGGCGGCCAGCGCCGCTGGCAGCGTATTTACATTTCCCATCGCTTCAAAAAGTCCTGCTGCCGTCCAGTAGGCAATGGCAACTCCAATGGCGATGGCAACGCCGGTCAACGATCCGCGCCGTCCCGTGGAGAGCGCAAAGGGCACGGCAAGAACAGCCATTACGAGCGTGACCAGCG